>NZ_JBSXMZ010000019.1:0-45751 GCF_054073265.1 Kribbella sp. CWNU-51 | reverse complement strand
CTTCTTCCAACCCGCACGCGGCATGCCCCACAAACTACACCACTGTCATCTTAACTGAACGGTATTGCGGCTAACCCCCGGCTACTTGGCGTACAGGGCCTCGACGTCGGCCTCGTGGTTCTTCATCACGATGTGGCGGCGCAGCGAGAGCTTCAGCGACAGCTCGCCCGACTCCTGGGTCCAGTCGGTCGGGAGGATGGAGAACTTCTTGATCTGCTCGGCGTGGGAGACCGACCCGTTGGCCTCGGTGACGGCCTTCTGGATCTCGGCGATCAGGTCCGCGTCGTCGGTCAGCGAGGCGACGTCGGTGGGCTTGCCGCGCTCGGTGGCCCAGGGGACGACGTTCTCCGGGTCGATCGTGATCAGCGCGGCGATGAACGGCTTGCCGTCGCCGACCACCATGCACTGGCTGACCAGCGGGTGCAGGCGGATCTGGTCCTCGAGCACGGCCGGCGCGACGTTCTTGCCGCCGGCGGTGACCAGGATCTCCTTCTTCCGGCCGGTGATCTTGATGAACCCGTCGACGTCGAACTCGCCCAGGTCGCCGGTGCGGAACCAGCCGTCCGCGTCGATCGCGGCCGCCGTGGCCTCGTCGTTCTTCCAGTAGCCCTGCATCACCTGGCCGCCCTTGAACAGCAGCTCGCCGTCGTCCGCGACGCCGACCGTCACACCAGGAAGCGGCCGGCCCACGGTGCCGACGCGGATGTCGTCGGGCAGGTTCACCGACACCGCGGCGGTGGTCTCGGTCAGGCCGTAGCCCTCCAGCACCGGTACGCCGATGCCGCGGAAGAAGTGGCCGAGCCGGTCACCGAGTGGCGCGCCGCCGGAGACGGCGTACGCGACGTTGCCGCCGAGCACAGTGCGGAGCTTGGAGTAGACGAGCCGGTCGAACAGTGCGTGCTTGGCCTTCAGCACGAACGACGCGCCTCCCTTGTCCAGCGCCTGCGAGTACGCGATCGCGGTGTCCGCGGCGGCGTCGAAGATCTTGCCCTTGCCGTCGGCGTGTGCCTTCTGGCTGGCGGAGTTGAACACCTTCTCGAAGACCCGCGGGACGCTCAGGATGAAGGTCGGCTTGAAGGCGCCGAGGTCGGCGACCAGGTTCTTCACGTCCGAGCTGTGGCCGACCTTGACCCGCATCATCACGCAGCCGACCTGGATGATCCGGGCGAACACGTGCGCCAGCGGCAGGAACAGCAGCGTGCTCGCACCGTTGACGTCGAACAGGTCGTCCAGCACCTTCACCGCCTGGCCGAGCTCGGCGAGGAAGTTCGAGTGGCTGATCTTGCAGCCCTTCGGGCGTCCCGTCGTACCGGAGGTGTAGATGAGCGTCGCGAGATCGTCCGCCGTGACCGCGGTCCGGCGCTTGTCGAACTCGGCGTCGGTGATCTCCTGCCCGAGCACGGTCAGCTGCTCGACCGCGCCGGCCTCGATCTGCCAGATCTCTTGCAGGGACGGCGCCTCGACGCGGGCGGACTCGACCACCGCGCCGTGGGCGGCGTTCTCGGCGATCGCCACGACCGCCTCGGAGTCGGTCAGGATCCACTGGATCTGCGACGCCGACGAGGTCTCGTAGATCGGCACCGTGACCGCGCCGATGCTCCAGATCGCGTAGTCGATCAGGGTCCACTCGTAGCGGGTGGCGCTGAGCAGGGCGACCCGCTCGCCGTGCTTCACGCCGGCCGCGATCAGGCCCTTGGCGACGCCGGTCACCTGCCGCGCGAACTCGGCCGCGGACACGTCCAGCCAGCCGCCTTCGGCCCGCCGGCTGAAGATCGCGGTGTCGGGATGAGAGGACGCGTTCGCCCACACGGGATCGCTGAGGCTCCCGGTGAGTGGCTCGGTCACAGCAGGAACGGTGTACTCACGCATCCGCGTCTCCTCAGTCGGTCACGAAATTCTCGACGTCCGGCGCACGGTACAGTCACCTACCCACAAGTAGCCAGGTTTATGTGACCCAGGGAACTAGGTTCTAGCCATGCCCACGCTCGACATCAGTTGCGACGACTTGGTCGTTGCTGATCCAGCCTACGTCGCCGAGCGGCTCGGTTCGGACACCCTCTGGCGCGAGTGGTGGCCGGACCTCACCCTGACCCCGTCCGAGCGGCGCGGCTCGGAGGGCGTCCGCTGGGCCGTCACCGGCGCCGCCATCGGTACGGCGGAGTGGTGGCTGGAGCCGGTTCGCGACGGGGTCGTCGTGCACTGGTACCTGCGCGTCGATCCGGCCAAACCGGTCCGCGGTCAGGCGCTCGCCAGGCTCAAGGAGCGGTACGTCGCGTCGTACCGGGAGCACCTGTGGCGGTTCAAGGACGAGGCCGAGACGGGCCGCGCCGCGGGCGAGCGCCGTCCCGGATCCGATCCCGCGATAGTCTCCGGGGAGGACACCGAGACCGGCGGTCCCAGCACGACTCGTCCCGACAGTTCACGCACCACCAGCCCTGGCAGTTAAGAGGTGTATCAATGGCGGAACAGACCACCTCGACCATCGTGGTGAACGCGACTCCCAAAGACATCATGGCGGTGATCGCGGACTTCGCGGCGTACCCGGAATGGGCCGACTCGATGCGGGAGACCGAGGTGCTGTCCACCGACGAGGCGGGCCGGCCGAAGCAGGTCAGGTTCAAGGTCGACGCGGGCGCGATCTCGGACGAGTACACGCTGGACTATGTCTGGTCCCGCAACGAGGTGACCTGGACGCTGGTGCGGGCCAAGATGGTGAAGGGGATGGACGGCGCGTATGTGTTGCGCGATCTGGGAGCGGAGGGCACCGAGGTGACGTACCGGCTGGCTGTCGACGTGGCGATCCCGATGATCGGCATGCTGAAGCGCAAGGCCGAGAAGGTCATCATCGACACGGCCCTCAAGGGCCTCAAGAAGCGCGTCGAGTCCTGATCCAGAGTGACTCGGGTTCTGCTGTACACGGGTAAGGGCGGCGTCGGCAAGACGACCTCCGCCGCGGGCACGGCCACGCTCGCCGCGTTGCGCGGGCTGCGCACGCTGGTGCTGTCGACCGACGCCGCGCATTCGCTGTCGGACGCGTTCGACTCCGAGGTCGGTCTCGAGCCGACCGAGATCGACGATCTGCTGTTCGTCCAGCAGATCGACGCGCAGCGCCGCTTCGAGCGGTCCTGGGGTGACATCCAGGCGTACCTGCGGTCGGTGCTGCACATGGTCGGGGTGGACCCGATCGAGGCCGAGGAGCTGACCCTGCTGCCGGGCGCCGAGGAGGTGCTCGCGCTGCTCGAGGTGCGTGACCACGTCCGGTCCGGCCGCTGGGACGTGATCGTCGTGGACTGCGCGCCGACCGCGGAGACGCTCCGGCTGCTCGCGTTGCCGGAGGCACTCAACTGGTACATGGACCGCATCTTCAACGCCGAGCGCAAGGTGATGCGGACCTTCCGGCCGTTCCTGAGTCGTGCGTCGGGGATCCCGATGCCGGATGACACCGTCTTCGACGCGCTGCGGCGGCTGCAGACCGACCTGTCGGACATCCGAACGCTGCTCGCCGGACCGGACGCATCGGTGCGGCTGGTGCTGACGCCTGAGGCCGTCGTGGTGGCCGAGGCGCGGCGATCGCTGACGACCCTGTCGCTGTACGGCTACCGCGTGGACGGCGTGGTCGCGAACCGGGTGTTCCCGGCCGCCGGCGCGGACAACTGGCGGCGGCAGTGGGTCGCGGCGCAGCGCGGCATCCTCGAGGACGTGGCGGACTCGTTCCGGCCGCTGCCGATCTGGGAGTCGCCGTACCGGGCCTGTGAGCCGGTCGGCGTGGAGGAGCTCGCCGCGTTCGCAGTGGAGATGTACGGCGGGGACGACCCGTTCGCCCGTGCCACGGATGAGACGTCGCTGTGGGTGGATCGGCACATCGACACAGACGGCCGGACCTACACGCTGACGATGCCGTTGCCGCTGGCCTCCGCGAACGAGCTGGAGCTGGCGCGCCACGGCGACGAGCTGATCATCACCGTCGGGTCGTACCGGCGCGTGCTGCCGTTGCCGGCGGCACTGGCCCGCGGAGTGGTCGCGGGCGCGCGGCTGGACGACGGTCGCCTGCAGGTGCGGTTCGCGCCGCGCGAGACGGCGCGACCGGTGACTACCGAGCTGCCGAGTGGGAGTGGTCCGCTCGAGTCCGCGCAGGAGCTGGCGCAGGGTTTGACGGCCGAGTTCCACGCGCGGCTCGCCCACGAGGCCGCGATCGGGGAGGGCCGGTGAGTAAGGAGCAGATCGGATCCGTCGCGGAGGAGGCGGCCAAGCTGTTCGCCGTACTCCAACAGGCCGCCGCCGGTCCTGGTGGTACGACGCACGCCGAGCACGCACCCGCGGATGACGAGCAGGAAACGCACGAGCACCACGCCGGCCCCGAGTGTCAGTGGTGTCCGGTGTGCCAGCTGATTCGCAAGGTGCGGAACACCAGCCCGGAGACGATCGAGCAGCTGTCGTCGGCGGCCGCGCACGTGCTCGGGTCCGTGCGATCGTTGCTGGAGGCGGCCGCGGAGGCCGCCCGGCAGGCGCAGGCGGACGCAGCGTCGCGTACCGCGCAGGAGGAGCCGATCCGGTCCCGGGTGGACCGGATCGACGTGAGTGAGGACCCCGAACCATGGGACTGACGATCGGCATCGATGTCGGCGGAACGAAGATCGCGGCCGGCCTGGTCGGACCGGACGGAGTGATCGGTGCCCGCGCGAATCGCGACACCCCGGCGGACTCGGTCGACGGCACCGCCGCGGCGATCTGCGACGCGGCCGCCGAACTGATCGCCGGGCACGACGTGGAGGCGGTCGGGATCGGCGCCGCCGGGTTCGTCTCGTCGGACCGGTCGACCGTGCTGTTCGCGCCGAACCTGGCCTGGCGGAACGAGCCGCTCGGCGCCCGGGTCGCGGACACACTGAAGATCCCCGTGGTGGTCGAGAACGACGCGAACGCCGCGGCCTGGGGCGAGTTCGCCTTCGGCGCCGCGAAGAACGTCCAGGACATGGTGTGCGTCACGGTCGGCACCGGCATCGGCGGCGGGGTCGTGAACGGCGGCGAGCTGCTGCGCGGCGCCCATGGTGTCGCGGCCGAGCTCGGGCACATGCGCGTCGTACCCGGTGGGCATCGGTGTGGTTGCGGGGCTCGGGGATGCCTGGAGCAGTACGCGTCCGGGCGGGCGCTGGTGCGGGAGGGCCGGGCGCAGGCGGAGTCGGGTTCGCTGAGCGCGATGCAGATGCTGACCGTCTGCGAGATCTCCGACCCGGCCGAGCTGACCGGGCCGATGATCACCAAAGCGGCAGCCGCGGGCGATCCGTGCGCGGTGGAGCTGCTGGAGGAGCTCGGGCGGTGGCTGGGCGAGGGGCTGGCGAGTCTCGCGACCCTGTTCGACCCGACGCTGATCGTCGTCGGCGGCGGCGTGAGCGCGGCGAGGGAGCTGCTGCTGAAGTCTGCCGAGATGGCCTTCGAGAAGGTCCTCCCGGCCAAGGCGAACCGTCCGCACCCGACGTTCAGCGTGGCCGAGCTGGGCAACGACGCGGGCCTGATCGGCGCCGCCGACCTGGCCCGCCACCCGGCCCCCGTTCCGGAGAAATCCCGGTCATGAACAGGACACGGGATACTGGAGGTAGTCCGGCGGGGGCTGGGGGTACGGCGAGGAGGGTCGTGCAGTGGCTCTGACGCAGGCTTTGACGATCGGGATCGACATCGGCGGGACCAAGGTCGCCGCCGGGGTGGTCGACCCCGAGGCCAACATCCTGGACCGGGTACGGCGGGATACGCCGACGACGGACCCGAAGGAGACCGAGGACGCGATCGCGGAGATCGTCCACGATCTGGAGTCCCGGCACGACGTGATCGCCGTCGGCATCGGCGCGGCCGGATTCGTCGACGGGACGCGATCGTCGGTGCTGTTCGCACCGCACCTCGCCTGGCGGCACGAACCGCTGCGGGACGCCGTCGAACGCCGGCTCGGCCTGCCGGTCGTGGTCGAGAACGACGCCAACGCGGCCGCGTGGTCGGAGTGGCGGTTCGGCGGCGGTCAGGGCGAGAGCCACCTGGTCTGCGTGACGCTCGGGACCGGTATCGGTGGCGCGATCCTGAACGACGGCTCGTTGCAGCGCGGGAAGTTCGGCATCGCCGGTGAGTTCGGGCACATGCAGGTCGTGCCGGGTGGTCATCGCTGCGAGTGCGGCAACCGCGGCTGCTGGGAGCAGTACGCGTCCGGCAACGCGCTGACCCGGGAGGCGCGCGAGCTGGCGCGGTCCGGATCACCGGTGGCGCACAACCTGCTCCGCGCGGCCGGTGGCGATCCGCGCAAGATCAACGGACCGATGGTGACCGAGCTGGCCAAGGACGGCGACCCGGTCGCGGTGGAGTTGCTCGAGGACGTCGGCCGCTGGCTCGGCATCGGGCTCGCCAACCTGGCTGCTGCCCTCGACCCCGGCACCTTCGTGATCGGTGGCGGCGTGTCGGACGCGGGTGAGTTGCTGCTCGCGCCGGCGCGGGACGCGTTCAAGCGGACGCTGACCGGTCGTGGGTTCCGCCCGGAGGCGCGGATCGTGCGCGCCGTCCTCGGCCCGGAGGCCGGCCTCGTCGGCGCGGCCGACCTGGCCCGGGAAGAGGCGACCTGGCTGCGCCGGGTCCGCGTCAAGACGACCGCCGTCACCGCGAAGACAGCCGCCGCCCGCAGCCGCTCCACCCGCCTCGAGCGAGCCGCTCGCAAGTCCGCCGGCCGTCGTACCGGAATGCGCGCCGCGGCCGCCGACGCCGACCTGCACCACGCCGACCTGAACGGCGACCCCGACGCATGAGGCACGAGCCCACCGACGACGGCTCGAAGCTAGGCCCGGTCGGTGGTACGACGATGCTGCGGGTGCTGTCGTACAACGTGCATCGGTGGGGTGACGACCGTACGGCGCTCGCGCGGGTGGTGAGGGCGTGCGCGCCGGACGTCATGCTGGTGCAGGAGGCGCCGACCTGGTGGGGGACCCGGCGGAAGCGGCGCGCGATGGCGGCGAGCTTCGGGATGCGGTACGTCGTCGGCTCGGCCCGCAACGCGATCCTGGTTGCCGACGGCACCGATCTGACCGAGCCGCTGCACTGGCGGATCTGGCGGCCGTTCGTCCGCCGGCGGCTGAACTTCATCGCCACCCAACTGCCCGGCGGCGCCGTCGGTGGTCACGTCGCGCTCGGCTCGACCCGGCTCGCCCTGGTCGTCTGCCACCTCGGTCTGCACATCCGCGGCCGCCAGCACGAACTCGAACAGGTCCTGAAGGGCTGCCGCTCCTTCAACCTGCCCTACCTGCTGGCCGGCGACCTCAACGAGGAACCCGACGGCCCGGTCTGGAAGCGCCTCGCCGAGGAGGGCCTCACCGATCTCGGAGCCGACGCCGGCCCCACCTTCAACTCCACCAACCCCCACAAACGCATCGACGGCGCCCACCTCTCACCGCAACTGACCGGCCGCATCGTCAAAACCCCCGCACCTCAAGAAGACCTGGCCGCCGCCTCCGACCACCTCCCCATGCTGATCGAGCTCAGTTCCTGAACTCCACCAGCGGCTGAGTGACCACCTCGCGCCAGCGCTCCCGATGACCGGTGGAGTGCAGGCGGTAGTAGAGGGTTTCGCGGCGTACGTCGTCTGCCGCGCCGGAGTGGCCGCCGATGTTGTGTGCCAGCAGGTAGTGGGCGAAGAGGACGCTGCCGGCCGGGCCGGTGGCCTGGATGGGGTCGCCGAGGGGGATCTTCGGATACGGCCCGGGGTTCATCTCGTCGAGGCGAGTGAGGGCGTCGGCGCCGTGCTCGGCGAGGTAGGCGCCGAGCCGGAGATGCGTGCCGGGCCAGACGTAGAGGTTGCCGCGGTCGGGCTCGTCATGACCGGTCAGCCACAGTCCGGCGAGGCGGCTCGCACTCCAGCATCCGCGCGACGACCTGCCGTCCCACCGCAACCTCGTCGTCGGTCAGCACCGCCGGGACAACGACGTACCCCTGCTCCCGAAACTGCGCCCGCTGCCCCTCGGTGATCTCCGGCATGCCAGCCAGTCCACCAGTGGCGTCATGCACCGGCAAACGAATTAGTGCGCCGGCTCCGGTGGCCGCTCGTGCAAGTAGTCCTCGACCGCGAACAGATGCGCGGCCATCCGGGCGCGGGCACGGTCGGGGTCATGGGCGGTGAGGGCCGCCAGGATGGAGCGGTGCTCGGCGTGGGTGGTCTCGTCGGCGCCCAGCTGGCTGATCGAGCGCCACAGGCGGTCGCGGGTGGTGCGTCCGCCGAGCGCCTCGATCAACGCCGCGAGGACCGGGTTGCCGGATGCGCGCCCGATGATCTGGTGGAAGGCCATGTCGTTGTCGATCACGGTCTCGTGGTTCGGTTCGTCCTTCGCGAGCTCGGCCTCGATCCGGAGCAGCATCTGGTCCGCCGCGGCCAGGTCCTCCGGGCTGATCAGCCGCGCCGCCAGCGCGGCCGCCTCGGTCTCGAGCAGCCGCCGTACGGCGTGCAGATGGTGCGCGCCGCTGTGGTCCTGCAGATCCACGACGAACCCCATCGGTGCCAGCAGCAACGACGAGTCGAGCGAGGTGACATAGGTCCCGTCGCCCTGCCGAGTCTCCAGCACGCCCATCACCGACAGCGCCCGAACCCCTTCCCGCAAAGGGTTCCTGGACACCCCGAGCGCCTCGGCGAGGTCCTTCTCGACCGGCAGCCGGTCGCCGGGCCGGAGCCTGCCCTCGATGATCAGCTGCCGGATCCCCTGGACCACCACGTCAGTCTGGGACCTCATGCCACCGGTTCCGGGACTTCCCGCGACAGCCAGTACGTCCCGGTCCGGAACGTGTACGCCGCCAGCGACTCACTGTGCATCTCGGCACTGTAGCCCGGTGCGGTCGGCAACACATACGCTCCGCTCCGCACGACACACGGCTCGACGAAGTGCTCGTGCAGATGATCGACGTACTCCGTGACCCGGCGATCGAGCGACGCGGACACAGCCACGTAGTCGAAGATCGACAAGTGCTGGACCAGCTCGCACAACCCGGCCCCGCCGGCATGAGGACACACCGGTACGTCGAACCACGCGGCCAGCAGATACACGGACAGGACCTCGTTCACGCTACCCAGGCGGGCTGCGTCGAGCTGGCAATAATCGATGGCGCCGGCCTGGAACAGCTGCTTGAACAGCACCCGGTTCATCCCGTGCTCGCCGGTCGCGACGCCGATCGGTGCGACCGCCTTCCGGATCGCCGCATGGCCGAGGATGTCGTCCGGGCTGGTCGGTTCCTCGATCCACAGCGGGTCGAACTCAGCGAGTGCCCGCACCCACTCGATCGCCTGCGGCACGTCCCACACCTGGTTGGCGTCGATCATCAGGTTCCCGTCCGGTCCGAGCACCTCGCGGACGATGCCGCACCGCCGGATGTCGTCGGCCAGGTTGGCGCCGACCTTGAGCTTCACATGTTTGTAGCCTGAGGCAACGGCTTCCTCGGAGAGCCGGCGGAGCTTGGCATCCGGGTAGCCGAGCCAGCCCGCCGAGGTGGTGTAGCAGGGATAGCCCGTGGTTGCGAGCTCCTCGATTCGATGCTTGCGGCCACCTTCGCGCTCGGCCAGGAAGGCGACGGCCTGCTCCGGGGTGAGCACATCGGACAGGTAGCGCAGGTCCGCGGCGGCCACCAACTGCTCCGGCGACATGTCGGTCAGCAGGCGCCACAGCGGTACGCCGGCCCGGCGCGCGGCCAGATCCCAGACGGCGTTCATCACCGCGGCCAGCGCCAGGTGTACGACGCCCTTGTCCGGACCGAGCCAGCGCAGTTGGCTGTCCGACTGCAGCTCGCGGTAGACGGCACCGAGGTCGGCGCAGAGTTCGTCGACGTCGCGACCGATCAGCGGCTCGGCGCGCTGGGCCGCCGCGGCGACGCAGAGGTCGTTGCCGCGGCCGATCGTGAACGTGAAGCCGAACCCGCGCAACTCCGGGTCGTCGGTGTGCAGGACGACGTACGCCGCCGAGTAGTCGCCGTCGGCGTTCATCGCGTCCGAGCCGTCCTGGGTCAGCGAGGTGGGGAAGCGGACGTCGACGGTCTGCGCGGACGTGATCCGAGGCATGGGACCCCCTGAAACATTCGACAATAGATGGGATCTTTGGATCAGTTTCTTGAGCCACAGTATGGACCATGCGCTGCGAGAGCGCTACGATCCCGGCAATTCATAGGATCAATCTCCCCATGCTGGAGGCATCCCGGTATGAGCGACCTGGTCTACGACCGCCCTGCCGACACCTGGCTGGAGGCATTGCCGCTCGGCAACGGCCGGATCGGGGCGATGTGCTTCGGCGGCGTCGGCACCGACCGGATCGGACTGAACGACGAGACCTGCTGGTCAGGCAGTCCGGAGACGGCGCGCCTGCTGTCCGAGCCGCTTGGTGCGATCGGCGCCGACGCCGTGCAGGCGGTGCGCGCGGCGCTGGCGAGTGGTGACATCCGTCGCGCGCATGAGCTCTGCCGCGGCTTCCAAGCCGGTTACTCGCAGGCGTATCTGCCACTCGGCGACCTACTGCTCGACCTCGTCGTCGACGGCTCCACGCCGGCTGCCGCGGACACAGCGCAGTACCGCAGGGAGCTGGACCTGGACGCGGCGACTGCGCTGGCGACGTACGAGATCGGGGGAGTGGCCGTCCGGCAGGAAGTGTTCGTGAGCGCACCGGCCGGCGTGCTCGTCGTACGCATCAGCGCGTCGAAGCCAGGTGCGCTTGGCCTCACAGCGCGGCTCACCTCGCAGTTGCGCTCGCGATCGCACGTGGCCGACGAGAGCGTCGGGCTGCTGTTGCAAGCCCCGGCCGATGTCGCACCACCGCATCGCGATGTGCCGGAACCGGTCCGGTACTCCGACGGCCCGGATCGCGGGATGGCGGCGGCGATCGCACTGCGCGCCCGGACCGACGGTGCGGCGACCGCCGACGAGACCGGTCTCACGATCAGTGGAGCCAGCGAGCTGACCTTGATCCTCGCCACCGCGACCGGGTACGACGGCCCGTCGGTCCAGCCGACCCGGTCGGCAGAGGAGTGCTTCGATCGGGCCGACGCGACGACGCGGGCCGCCGTGGACCGCGCGTACGACGAACTCGCCGCCGAGCACCGGCGAGACCACCAGGAGTTGTTCCGCAGGTCGTCGCTCGAACTGGACGGCGTCGGCGCCTCCGACCTGCCGACCGACGTGCAGCTTGCCCGGGCCGTGGAGGAGGACGATCCGGCGCTGGCGGCGCTGGTGTTCAACTACGGCCGCTACCTGATGATCGCGAGCTCGCGTGCCGGTGGGCTGCCGACCAATCTGCAGGGGATCTGGAACGACATCCTCCAGCCGCCGTGGAGCAGCAACTACACGGTGAACATCAACACCGAGATGAACTACTGGCCGGCCGAGACCACCGGTCTCTCCGAGTGCCACGAGCCACTGCTGGCCTATATCGAGCACCTCGCCGTGGCAGGTCGTCGTACGGCGCGCGAGCGGTACGGGTGCGGTGGCTGGGCGGCGCACCACAACGCGGACGCGTGGTGCTGGACGCTGCCGGTCGACGGTGACCCGCGGTGGTCCAACTGGCCGATGGCGGGTGTGTGGCTGGTCCGTCATCTGTGGGATCACTACGCGTTCACCGATGACGTCGAGTTCCTGCTCCGCGCGTGGCCGATCTTGCGGGGCGCCGCCGAATTCTGCCTGGACTGGCTGGCCGAGCAACCCGACGGCAGCCTGGGTACGGCGCCGTCGACCTCACCGGAGAACACCTACCTGGACGCCGAGGGACAGCCCGCGTCCGTGACCGTGTCGTCGACGATGGATCTCGCGCTCATCGCGGACCTCTTCGACCGCTGTGTGCGGACCGCCGAGGTGCTCGAGCTGATCGATCCACTGGTCGAGCGGTTCGCACTGGCCCGCAAGCGGATCCCGGATCCGTCGATCGGTAGCCGTGGGCAACTGCAGGAGTGGGCCGCGGACCTGCCGGAGGAGGACCAGCATCACCGGCACATGTCGCATTTGATCGGTCTGCACCCCGGTGACGCGATCACGCCGGACGCGACGCCGGCCCTCGCGGCGGCCGCGGCGCGCACGCTGGACCTGCGCGGCGACCGGGCCACCGGCTGGTCACTGGCGTGGAAGATCAACCTTCGCGCCCGGCTTCGCGACGGAGCCGCGGCTCATCGGCTCGTGCGTGCGTTCCTGAATCCCGCTGACGACACCTCGACCGACTACGTGGGCAGCGGCGCCGGCGTCTATCCGAATCTGTTCTGCGCGCATCCGCCGTTCCAGATCGACGGGAACTTCGGGGCGACCGCGGGAATCGCGGAGATGCTGCTGCAGAGCCACGCCGGCGAGATCGAGCTGCTGCCCGCCCAGCCGGCCGAGTGGCCGGCCGGACGCGTCACCGGACTGCGGGCACGCGGCGGGGTCACCGTCGACATCGCCTGGTCACCGGATGGTGTCGAGGCGGTGCTTACCGCGGACCGGGACCAGGAACGCGTCGTCCGGCTGGGCGATCGGCGGATCCCCGTCACGTTGCCGGCCGGCGTCGCCCACCGACTGAGCCTCAGCTGATCCGGAGAAGGAGACCCGATGGCCACGTTGACAACCATCCCGCCGCCGGCCGGTCAGCTTCCGCCGTCCCGGCGCCGGCGACAGCGGGAGCGCCCGGGCGTGACCGGTCTGCGCCGCAGCCTGCGACGGCACTGGACCCTGTACCTGCTCATGGTCGTGCCGCTGATCTGGTTCGCGGTGTTCAAGTACATCCCGATGTCGAACGCCGTCCTGGCTTTCAAGAACTACAGCCCGGTCAGAGGTATCTGGGCGAGCCCCTGGGTCGGCTGGCAGAACTTCGAGCTGTTCTTCCGGAACCCGGTGTTCTGGACCCTGGTGAAGAACACCTTCCTGCTCTCGGTCTACACGGTCGCGGCCAGCTTCCCGATCGCGATCATCCTCGCGCTGGCCCTGAACGAGGTCCGCACCGGACTGTTCAAGCGCAGTGTCCAGCTGGTGACGTACGCGCCGTACTTCATCTCCACCGTGGTGGTCGTGTCGATGACGATCCTCGTGCTGTCACCGCGGCTCGGCATCGTCAATGAGGGGCTGGGCTTCTTCGGGGTCCCGGCGATCGACTTCCTCGGCAACCCGGACTACTTCCGGCACATCTATGTCTGGTCCGACGTCTGGCAGACGACCGGGTACTCCGCGGTCATCTACCTGGCGGCGCTGTCCGGCATCGACCCGGCGCTGCACGAGGCGGCGAAGGTGGACGGCGCGGGGCGGCTGCGGCGGATCATTCACGTGGACCTGCCGGGCATCATGCCGACCGCCGTGATCATCCTGGTCCTTGCGGTCGGCAACATCATGGCGATCGGCTTCGAGAAGGCGTTCCTGTTCCAGAACCCGCTGAACCTGAGCCAGTCCGAGATCATCGCCACCTACGTCTACAAGACCGGCCTGCTGAACGCCGACTTCAGCCTGGCCACTGCCGTCGGGTTGTTCAACTCCGTGATCAACCTCGCCCTGCTCCTGATGGTCAACGTGATCGCCAAGCGGATCACGGGGAACGGACTGTGGTCATGACGACGATCGTCGAGCGCCGGCTGGCGCGCGCACGCCGGATCCGCGAGTCGCGGACCGACCGGATCTTCCTGATCTGTGTGTACCTGCTGCTGGCGGTGTTCCTCACGGTCGTTCTGCTGCCGCTGCTGTACATCGTGGCCAGCTCGTTCAGCAGTCCGGCGGCGGTCTCGTCGGGGCGGGTGCTGTTCTGGCCGGTGGAGTTCTCGTTGCGCGGGTACCAGGCCGTGCTGAGCAACCCGCAGATCCTGCAGGGGTACGCGAACTCGTTGTTCTACACGGTGGTCGGCACGATCGTCAGCGTCACGCTGACAATCGCGATCGCCTATCCGATGTCGCGACGATCGCTGGTCGGCCGGAACGTCGTGATGACGCTGATCCTGTTCACCATGCTGTTCACCGGCGGCCTGATCCCGACGTACCTGGTGGTCCAGTCGGCCGGCCTGCTCGACACCCGGTGGGCGCTGATCATCCCGCAGGCGATTGGGGTCTGGCAGGTCATCATCGCCCGGACCTACTTCCGGACCGCGATCCCGGACGAGCTGGTCGAGGCCGCGGAGCTGGACGGCTGCGGCGACCTGCGGTTCCTGTGGGCGGTGGCGATCCCGCTGGCCAAACCGATGATCGCGGTGGTCGCGCTGATGTACGCGATCATGCAGTGGAACTCGTACTTCGACGCGCTGATCTACCTCAAGAACCCGGACCTGTTCCCGCTCCAGCTGGTCCTGCGAAACATCCTCATCCTCAACACCTACAGCGGTGGCGCGGTCGACGCGTCGGTCATCCTGCAGCGCCAGCAGCTCGCCGATCTGCTCAAGTACTCGCTCATCGTCGTGGCGAGCGTCCCGGTGCTGCTCATCTATCCGTTCGTCGCGCGCTACTTCACCAAGGGAATCATGATCGGCGCCGTCAAGGGCTGATCCTTCGCACCATCTCGACCCCTGTGAGGGACCATGTCTGTTCAGTTCCGACGTTCCACCACGGCCGCGATCGCCGGCCTGACCCTGCTGTCACTCGGCCTGGCCGCCTGCTCGGGCAACGGCGGGACGGCCTCCGGTGACTCCAAACCGCTGCCCACCGTCACGGGCAATCCGGCGGTGACGCTCGATGTCTTCGCCCCCCAGGGGCCGGACTTCAACCTCGCCACGAACGAGTTCACCAAGCTGGCGAACCAGAAGTTCAACATCACCTTCAAATGGCAGACCACCACGTACGACGCCGGCCCGGCCAAGGAGAAGCGGCAGATCTCGCTGGCCAGTGGTGACTATCCGGACCTCTACATGCTGATCCCGTGGGTCGACCAGTTCACCCAGGCCGACCTGCTGAAGCTGGCGAACCAGGGCGCCGTCGTACCGCTCAACCAGCTGATCGACCAGTACGCGCCGAACATCAAGAAGGCGCTCGACGCAACGCCGGACTGGAAGGCGATGGCGACCGCCCCGGACGGCAAGATCTACGGCATGCCGCAGTGGGTGGACTGCTTCCACTGCACCTACCAGGACAAGCTCTGGCTGAACTCCACCTGGTTGAAGAAGCTCGGCCTCCAGCAGCCGAAGACAACTGAGGACATGCGCAAGGTCCTGCAGGCGTTCAAGACCCAGGACCCGAACGGCAACGGCAAGGCGGACGAGATCCCGATCAGCGCGGACGTCCGCGACAGCCTGATCCCGTACTTCATGAACGCCTTCATCTACGACCCGCAAGGCACCAGCGGCAACAACAACTCGACCCTGGTGCTGAAGGATGGCAAGGTCGACATCCAGGCGAACAAGGACGGCTGGAAGGAGGGGCTGGCCTACCTGAACTCGCTGTACAAGGAAGGTCTGATCGACAAGGGCGCGTTCACCCAGAACGCGGACGCGCTGCAGCAGCAGGGTGACAACGCCGGCGCCGTGGTCCTCGGCTCCGCCACTGTGCTGCACCCGGGCATCTTCGTCACCATCGGCTCGCCCGACGGACGCGACAAGCAGTACGACGCGGTGCCGCCCCTGACCGGCCCGAAGGGCGCGAACTTCACCGGCTACAACTTCCCGAGTGTGCCCGGCGCCACCTTCGTGCTGACCAGCAAGGCGACCCAGGAAGAGCAGATCCAGGCGATCAAGCTGCTCGACTACATCTTCACCGAGCAGGGCGAGATCAACGGATTGTTCGGCACCGAGGGCAAGACCTGGGCCAAGCCGCAGACCGGCGAGGTGGCGCTCGACAAGACACTCACCCCGCTGTACCGGCAGATCCCGCAGAAGGCCGGCGCGAAGCCCGCGAACACGGCCTGGCAGGCACTCGCGCAGTACAACAACACCGCGACGTTCCGCGCGTCCGAGTCGGTCAGCACCGACCTCTACTCCCAGGCAGGCTATGAGCGCCGGCTCTTCGAGGCGACCAAGCTGTACTCCGGCAAGGAGGACAAGGCGCAGACGTACCCGTACTGGAAGGTGTGGATCGACCCGTCGCTCGGCAGCGAGGTCGCGACGCTGCAGACCAACATCGAGAACTACGTGCAGCAGAACTCGCTGCAGTTCATCACCGGCTCGAAGGACCTGAACAAGGACTGGGACGCCTACGTGAAGGGTCTCGACGGTCTCGGCCTGAAGCGCTACCTGGAGATTCAGCAGACCGCCTACGACAAGGTGCCGAAGTAGCCGCTAGCCCCGCTTGCGGTTCAGGAAGGCGAGCATCGCTTCCTGGGCCGCGGGCGAGCCGAACAGGTCGGCGGAGAGCCCAGCGAGGTCCTTGCCGCGGGCATCGATGTCTGCGAGGAGCTCGCGGTTGAGCAGCTTCTTGCTCTCCCGGAGGCCTTGCGGGGCACCCTTCAGGAGCGCCTGCACGACCGCGTCGACCCTGACGTCCAGGTCCTGGTCGGGCACCGCGCGGGTGACGAGACCGAGGCGCGCCGCCTCGGTCCCGTCGAAGCCGTTGCCGGTGAGGAAGGTGTACGACGCCGCGCGATCGGTCAGCCGGGGGAGCACGGTCAGCGAGATCGTCGCCGCGGCCAGGCCGAGCCGGACCTCGGTCAGCGCGAACGTAGCGCTCTCGCCGGCGATGCTGATGTCGGCCGCCGCGACGATGCCGATCCCGCCCGCGCGCACCGGCCCGGCGACCCGCGCCACCACCGGCTTGGGGTTGGCGACGATCGCGCGCTGTACGTCGACCATCCGCTGCGCGCCGACACCCATGCCGACCGTGGTCGCCTCGGACAGGTCGGCGCCGGAGCAGAACACGTCCAGCGCCGAGCGGATCACGATCACCCGGACCAGTTCGTCGTTCCCGGCGCTGTCCAGCCGCTCCAGGAGCTCGCCGGTCAGCTGCTGAGAGAGCGCGTTCTTGTTGTGCGGGGAGTCCAGCGTGATCGTGGCCACGCCGTCGGTCACATCCAGCTGCACGAGCTCGGTCATGCCCACATCCAACACCACCCGGTCAGGGGCCCGACGGCGACGCGGTAGGGCTGAGTGGATCGGCGTGCCGGTGAGCGATCTTCCACTCACCGTCCTCGGCGCGGAAGACCATCGTGGCCCGCAGCACGTGCGGGACCGCCTCGATCTGGCTCAGGTGCCGGACGGTGCAGCGTTCGATCGCGACGGTGTAGGCCGTATCGGAGCCGACGTGCTTCTCGAGGTACTCGAACTCGACCTTCGCGCCACTCGGCCGGAACTGCGAGGCGGCCCAGGCGTACCGCGGCCCGATCTGCGACCAGCCGACCTCCTGGCCACCGAACCCACCGAAGATCGAGCTCTGCTCGCTGCGCGACACCAACGGCAGCCACAACGAGACATCGCCATTGACGAAGGCCGTGTTGGCCTCCTCGAACCGGATCAGGAAGGCCTCGAAGCTCTGTGACATCGCCAGGAAGTCTACTTGACCTCGGCGTACGACGGGGACAGTTCGCGGGCCAGGTGTTCGACGAAGAGGCCGACGTCGGTGACGATGCCGCGGGCGTGGGACGAACCACGGTCGGCCAGCTTGGTCACCGTCGCCGGGTTGATGTCCACACAGGTCAGCGGGATGGACGCCGGCAGGATGTTGCCAGTGGCAACGGAATGCAGCATCGTCGCGGCCATCAGGCAGTAGCCGACGCCGGGCAGTTCGGCGCGCATCGCCCGCTGGCCCTCGAGCACGTCGGTGTACACGTCGGGCAGTGGGCCGTCGTCGCGCACGGATCCGACCAGGACGAACTTCTTGCCCATCTTCACCAGTGCGTGCATCACGCCCGAGGTGAGCACCCCTTGGTCGACCGCGGCCGCGATCGAACCCGCCTTGCGGATCGTGTTGATCGCGCGGATGTGGTGCTCGTGACCGTGCTCGACCCCGCGGCCCCGGTCCAGGTCGACGCCCAGCGACGTGCCGTAGAGCGACGACTCGATGTCGTGCGTGGCGAGCGCGTTCCCGGCGAAGAGGACGTCGACGAAACCGGCCTCGACCAGCGCGACCATGGCCGGTGCCGCGCCGGTGTGGACGATGCCCGGGCCGCCGACCCAGAGCACCTTCTCGCCGTTCGCCTTCGCCTCCCGCATCCCGTCGGCGACCTGGCGGACCAGGACCCGCTGAGGCTTCTCGCTGGAGACGTCCGACTCCATGAAGCCGAAGCCGCCCTCGGGGGTCTCGGCGATCGGGGGAGTGACCCGGACGCCCTGGGCGCTGGTGATGATCCGCATGCCGGCCCGCACCTCCGACATCGGGATGGTGCGGACGTCATCCCCCTCGACCAGCAGGCCGCAGTCCATCTCCGGGTTCCGCACCTGGACCCAGTGGCCGTGCAGCCGGACGCTGGTCGGCAGGTTGGTGGTCGAGTAGAAGCCGTCCGGGAAGACGCCGTCCTGGGCCACCGCACTGATCTCCGGCTCGCCGGGGTTGACCAGGTTCGCGCCCTTGGTCTGGATCCGCATCAGCAGCCGCTGGAGGGCTTCCTCGTCCTCGGCGCCGACCGTCATCCGGACCGTGGACGGGTCGTCCTTGTCGTAGCCGAGGTCGAACTTGTCCAGCGTGTAGTCACCGCCGTACCCGCGGATGTCGTCGAGGACCCGGGACAGCAGCCCGGTGTCCATCAGGTGGCCGGTGATCTCGACGGTCTCGGTGACCTGCACGGGTACCTCCCTCGGAAGTCGTCGGATTGTCCGACGATCCGCACTCTAACTCAGACGACCGCCCCGTCGTCGGGCGTGTCATCTGGTGGCAACCGATCCTTCATCCGGATGACCAGGGTGAGGAAGCCGCCGACGAAACCGACCACCGCGAGCGTCGTGATCCGGCCGGTGCCGAAGTCGAGCACCGCGGCCGCGATCAGCAGCAACGGGCCGCCGATCAGGCCGAGCCAGGCGAGTCGGCTGATCCAGTCCAGCCGGGGACCGCGCGGCGGCTCCGGCGGGACGAAGTGGTCGTGCGGGTCGTCGGCCTTCTTCGCCGGCTCCTCGTCCTCGTCCGCGGCCTTGTCCTCGAAGGTCAGACTCGCCGGTACGTCGATCAGCGGCTCGTACTTCTCGTCGACGTCCTCACTGGCCGGCCACCGCGGCACCGCCGTGTCCCCGCTGTCGTGCCCGGGTGCGGACGGTGCGCTGAACTGCTCGACCAGCGACGCCCACTCGGCGTCCTCGGTGCTCCGCTCGATCACCGGCCGGGCCCGGTCCACCGCGTCGGCGTCGACGAAGATCTCCTCGAACCCGGCCGGCACCGCCGCCGGTTCCTCAGCCTTGGCCGGGGCTTCGGGCTTGTCGGACTCCGCCTCGGCCCGCGGTTCGTCGGCGGAGTCCGGCGTACGGGCGTCGACGTCGGACGTCTCCGTGGTCCGGGGCTCGCCGGGAGATCCGCAGTACGCGGCGATGCCGGCGTCGGCCAGGGCGGCCAGCACCGGCTCGGCGACCAGTGGGTCGATACCGCCGAGTGAGCTGTACTGCGCCGCCGTCAGTCCGTTGTCACGCATCGCCACGACCGCTCAACCGGCGGATGAAGGCCGCGGAGTCGGCGAAGATCCGCGGAGCGTCGTTGTCCAGAGTTGCCACGTGATAGCTGTCCTCGAGCAGGGTCTCGGTCACGTCGCGGGACGAGATCGAGGACAGCACCGTCCTCCCCGAGCTCGGTTCCACCACATGATCGACAGTACTGCGGAACAGCAGCACCGGCTGCGTCACCTTCCCGAGATCGTCCCGGGTGAGCTGCCAGAGCTGGGACAGCGAGAGCAGTGCGCGCAACGGCATCCGGTCGTACGCGCCCTCGTCGGCGCCCGGCTGCTTGATGTCGTTCGAGATGCCCGGGAACGACGGCACCAGCCGGGACAGCACCGGCAGCAGCACCAACCGCTTGTCGTCGGTCCGCACCGAGGGGTTGATCAGGACCAGACCGGAAATGTCCGCGCCGTGCTCCTCGGCCAGCCGCAGGACCAGGCAGCCGCCCATCGACAGTCCGATCAGGAACACCTGGTCGTGCTCCTTGCGCAACCGCTCCAGCTCGTTGTCCAGGACGGCGTACCAGTCCGGCCAGCCGGTCTTGTTCATCTCCTGCCAGCTGGTCCCGTGACCGGGCAGGCGCGGCACGGCGACGCCGTACCCCTCGGCGGCCAGGTGTTCGGCGAACGGACGCATCGACTTCGGTGACCCGGTGAATCCGTGACTGAGGAGGACTCCGACGGCGGCGTTCTCCCCGGTCCCGGGACTGCGGTATTCCTCCGCGTGGCCTTGCACTGGCACGTCGACTCCTCGCCGGTCAGGGTCCTCACAGGCGGCCAGATCACGGCCGGGGTCACGACTGGATCTGTGCGCCAGCCCATGGTCGCATCTGGGCTGCGTCCAGTCTGCATCCAGGTGACAACACGGTGAGCAACACCCGCATTCCTGGCGGTGACATTGCCTGAGGGGGAAGCTGGAACGTAATGTCCTGCACCGACGGTGGGCGCCGGCGCTGTCGCAACTGTCGCCGCGGGCGGACACTGGGTACTGGGCCGAGTGTACGTGACGGACGAGTGACGGAGGTGAAGGCGATGCTGTACCTGTTCCTCAGACGGTTCCTGGTCGCACCGTTGGTGAAGCTGCTCTTCCGCCCCAAGGTGACCGGGCTGGAGAACATCCCGGCCGAAGGCCCGGCGTTGCTGGTCAGCAACCACCTGGCGTTCTGCGACTCGATCTTCCTGCCGGTCGCCGTACCACGCCAGATCGTCTTCCCGGCCAAGTCGGAGTACTTCACCGCTCCCGGGCTGAAGGGGAAGCTGGTCGCGACCTTCTTCCGGTCGGTGGGCCAGATCCCGATCGACCGCTCCGGCGGGCGGGCCTCGCTGGCCGCGCTGAACACCGGTCTGGACATCCTGAAGAAGGGCGAGCTGTTCGGGATCTACCCCGAGGGCACCCGCTCGCCCGACGGCCGGCTCTACAAGGGCAAGACCGGTGTCGCCCGGATGGCGATCGTGGCCGGCGTCCCGGTGATCCCGGTCGCGATGATCGACACCGAGAAGCTGCAGCCGCCGGGCACCATGATGCCGCAGTGGCTGATCCGTGAGCCCGGCCGCCGGCTGCCCCGGCTGGTCCGCCCGGGCGTGGCAATCGGCAAGCCGCTCGACTTCTCCCGCTACGAGGGGATGGAGCGGGACCGGTTCGTGCTCCGCTCGGTCACCGACGAGATCATGTACGCGCTGATGGAGCTGTCCGGCCAGGAGTACGTCGACATGTACGCCGACAAGGCCAAGGAGCTGATCAAGGCCGGCGAGTCCGTCGACGAGCACCTCCGCCTCGGCGACACCAAGGCCAGCTGACGGTCTTTGCCACCCGTTCGGGTCAGGATGTCGCCATGGACAGCGACCTGAACGTCCTCGGCGAACCGCTGGCGGAGTGCGGGACCGATCCGGTCACCGGCTTCTACCGGGACGGCTGCTGCACGAGCGGCCCAGAGGATCTCGGGAGTCACACGGTCTGCGCCGTGATGACGGCGGAGTTCCTCGCCCATCAGACCTCGGTCGGAAACGACCTGGTCACCCCGCGCCCGGAGTTCGGCTTCCCGGGTCTCGCGCCGGGTGATCGCTGGTGCGTGGTCGCGGTCCGCTGGCTGCAGGCGTACCACGCCGGCGCCGCGGCTCCCGTCGTACTGGCGTCCTCCCACGCCCGCTCCCTGGACACCATCCCCCTGTCAGTCCTCCGCGAACACGCCGTCGACGTACCCCCCGACCCCGGCGCCCTCACCTGATCCCGCTGGATCTGGGAGGTTTTTGCCGGGATAGCGCCAGAAACCCTCCAGGGAGGCGGTCAAATGCCTCCACGGAGGGAGCAGGTGGGAGAGCAGTGGATGACCGGCCCAGGCCAGCCGCGGCGGGCGAGTGCCGCGCCGACCTGACCGGCGGCGGAGCAAGGGTCGGAAACCAGCTGATACCCGAAGCGCAGGGTGGTTTTGCCTTGCAGCGTCGCGGCGTTGTCCCGGCACATGTCCCGCCAGGTGGAGGTGGCATCCGCATGACCGAGCCGACCGTCGAGCTCGACGATCAGGTCGTAAGGAACGTACTCGACGTCGCGGTAGTTGACCGTAGTGCCGTAGGTCGCGCGGACCTGCCGCACGGCAGCGGGCAGCCCATGTGCCCGCTCGACTCGGGACAGATAGGTCTGCTCGAGGTAGGACTGAACGCCGGATGCGGCGTCCGACAGGACCTGCAGCAGCATGGCACGACCACGGAGCCGCGGGAGCTGGTTCAGTTCGGCCAGTAACCGTTCCGGGGTGGTCCGGCGTTGCCGGCAGATATCGAGAACCAGTGCTGCCCGTCGATCGGGGGCACGACGGGCAGCCGCGGTCAGAACGGCGACCTCCAGCCGTACCAACCCGGGCTCGCGTCCACCCAGCAGCCACGAGGAGAAGTTCTGGTGGCGGCTGATCCGGACACCGGATCGCCGCTCCATCCTTCGGCTCTGCGGCACTGCGAGGTGGATCGACTGATCGTCCCAGTCGCCGCTCAAGCCGTGCCAGCGCAACGCCGTGTCGCCAGTCAAAGCGGCTTCGGGACCACAGGCGAGCCATGCGACCCACACGCGCGTCGGCCACGGCAGGGGTCCGGTGAAGTCGGCATACACGCCTTGGTGAATCCGCTGGATCTGCCGGTTGCGACACCGCCGGGCCAGGACGCAGTCGTCGATTCCGTGTGCCACTGCCTGGGCGCGTGTGAAGGCACCCTCTTGCCGGCCCCGCAGCTCCACAAACCGCCGAACCTCGCTATCGCCCCTCTCCACCTCCGGTTGCAGTAATCGCTCCATACCCCTCAACATGCCCGCCCTCCCACCCCTCTCCGCCGTCCACTTCTCCCCTGTGGACAGTCGCGCTGATCGTGGCGGGTTTTGATGCGCTCACGGGGTATTTCCCTCCCCGAAGCCGGCGTGAGACCGGTGAGAGGGGGTGAGGGGGCTGGAATAGAGTTGGGGTCATGCAATTTGCGACGTTGACGGCGGGGGAAGTGCCCGGGGTTCCGAGTCTGGACGAGTTGCGGGCGTTGAAGCCGCTGCAGCAGCCGGAGTGGCCGGACGCGGCGGTGCTGGATCAGGTGATCGGCGAGCTGCGGAAGCTGCCGCCGCTGGTGTTCGCCGGTGAGTGCGACGACCTGACCACGAAGATCGGGGCGGTCACGCGCGGCGAGGCGTTCATCCTCCAGGGCGGCGACTGCGCGGAGACCTTCGAAGGTGTGACGGCGGAGAACATCCGGGCCAAGCTGCGGGTGCTGCTGCAGATGTCCGTCGTACTCCAGTACGCCGCGAGCGTGCCGGTCGTGAAGGTCGGCCGGATCGCCGGTCAGTACGCCAAGCCGCGGAGCTCGGGCCTGGAGACGCGGGACGGTGTCACGCTGCCGACGTACCGCGGTGACGCCGTCAACGGACTCGAGTTCACCCCCGAGGCCCGGATCCCGGATCCGCAGCGGCTACGGGGCGTCTACAACGCGGCCGCCGCGACGCTGAACCTGACCCGCGCGTTCACCACCGGTGGGTACGCCGACCTGCACCAGGTGCACGCGTGGAACACGGACTTCGTGAAGTCGTCGCCGGTCGGGCGCCGCTACGAGCAGCTGGCGTCCGAGATCGAGCGGGCGCTCGCCTTCATGCGGGCCTGCGGCGCGACCTCGGACGAGTTCCGGACGGTCGACTTCTACGCGTCACACGAGGCGCTGATCCTCGAGTACGAGCATGCCCTGACCCGGATCGACTCGCGCACCGAGCAGCCGTACGACGTCTCCGGTCACCTCCTGTGGGTGGGGGAGCGGACGCGGCAGCTGGACGGCGCGCACGTCGAGTTCCTGGCTTCGCTGACGAATCCGCTGGGCGTGAAGATCGGGCCGACCACGACGCCGGAGTACATCCGGACCCTGATCGACAAGCTGAACCCGAAGGGGATCGAGGGCCGGCTCACGTTCATCACCCGGATGGGCGCGGGCAAGATCCGCGCGGCGCTGCCGCCGCTGCTGGAGGCCGTCCGGGACCACGGTTCGCCGATCGCGTGGGTGTGCGACCCGATGCACGGGAACACGTACGAGACGCCGAACGGGTACAAGACCCGCAACTTCGACGACGTCATGGACGAGGTGCAGGGGTTCTTCGACGCCCACGAGCAGGTCGGCACCTGGCCGGGCGGCGTGCACATGGAGCTCACCGGCGACGACGTGACCGAGTGCCTCGGCGGTGGTGAGGAGCTGGTCGCGGAGGATCTCGTGAATCGGTACGAGACCGCCTGCGACCCGCGACTGAACCGGCACCAGTCGCTGGAGCTGGCCTTCCTGGTCGCCGAGCGGCTGCGTGGCGTGCGGGCATGATCGATCTGCGGTCCGACACGGTCACCCGCCCGTCGGCGGGGATGCTGGCCGCGATGACGTCCGCCCCGGTCGGGGACGACGTGTACGGCGAGGACCCGACGATCAACCGGCTCGAGGAGACGGTCGCCGGGCTGCTCGGGCATGAGGCCGGGCTGTTCACCGTGACCGGGACGCTCGCGAACATGCTCGGCGTACGGGCGCTGGTGCCTCGCGGTGGCGAGGTGTTGTGTGAGGCGAGTGCGCACATCGCCCGCGCCGAGCTCGGCGCACACGCGGCCGTCAACGGGGTCGCCACGCGGACGTGGTCGGCGCCGGCGGGACAGATCGACCTCGAGCAGATCCGCGCGCTGATCGCCCCGGACCTCGGCCCGTACTTCGTCACTACCTCGGCGGTCTCGGTCGAGAACACCCACAACTTCGGCAGTGGGGCCATCCAGCATCAGTACGACGCTCTCGCCGACGAACTGGACGTCCGCGGTCTGCCGCTCCACCTGGACGGCGCCCGGCTGTGGAACGCGTCCGTGGCCGCCGGTGTCCCGGCCTCGGCGTACGCATCCCGCGCTGCCGCCGTGAGCGTCTGCCTCTCCAAGGGCCTCGGTGCGCCCGTCGGCTCCGTCCTGGTCGGCTCGACCGAGCTGATCCGTGAGGCGCGTGTCTGGCGCAAGCGCCTGGGCGCCGGCTGGCGACAGGCCGGTGTGCTGGCCGCCGCCGGCCTGTACGCCCTCGAGCACAACGTCGAGCGCCTGGCCGAAGACCACGCGAACGCCCGCCTGATCGCCGAGCTGCTGGCCGACGCCGCCCCCGGCTCGGTCAAGCCCGACCAGGTGGAAACCAACATCGTCGTGGCCGACCTCTCCGCCACCGGCACATCTGTGCCCCAAGTGGTCGAGTCCGCCCGCTCCGCAGGTCTGCTGGTCAGCGGCGTCGGCCCCACTCACCTCCGCGTGGTAACCCACCTCGACGCATCGACCGAAGACTGCCGCGCCGCCGCAGAAACCCTCGCCCGCCTGGTCAGTTGAGCACCGAGGTCCTGATCAGCCGAGCCCCGAGATAGGGTGCAGGTGTTGGGGTCGCAGCGTTCGGGGAGAGCCGTGCGAGAGATCGTCGTGTTCAGCGGAAGTGCCCACACTGGTTTGGCGGAGCGGATCTGTGCCGATCTCGGCGTACCGCTCGCACCGGTGGAAATCCATCGTTTCAGCAACGACTGTCTTCAGGTGCAACTGCAGGAGAACTGCCGGCAGCGGGACGTGTACATCGTGCAACCGCTGGTGCCGCCGACGCAGGAGCACCTGATGGAGCTGCTGCTGATGATCGACGCCGCGCGTGGTGCGTCGGCCCAGCAGATTACCGCGGTCATGCCGCACTACGCGTACGCGCGCTCGGACAAGAAGGACTCCTCGCGGATCTCGATCGGCGGTCGCCTGGTCGCGGACCTGCTGGTCACGGCCGGCGTCGACCGCGTCCTGACGATGGCCCTGCACGCGCCCCAGGTGCACGGCTTCTTCTCGGTCCCGGTCGATCACCTGACGGCGATCGGCGTACTCGCGGACCACTTCCGTAACCACGATCTGACCGACACCGTCGTCGTCAGCCCGGACCTGGGCAACGCGAAGACGGCGACTCAGTTCGCCCGGCTGCTCGGCTTGCCGGTCGCGGCCGGCAGCAAGCAGCGCCTGGCCGACGACCGGGTCGTGATCGACGCGATCGTCGGCGACACCGCGGGCAAGCGGGCGATCATCCTCGACGACGAGATCGCCACCGGCGGCTCGATCATCGAGCTCCTGGACCGCCTGAAGGACCGCGGCTGCACCCAGGCGGCCGTCGCCTGCACCCACGGCCTGTTCGCCGGCGCCGCGGTCGAGCGGCTCCGGTCGCACCCGTCGATCACCGAGGTGATCAGCACCGACACCGTGCCGCGCCCGGCCGGCTTCCCCGAACTCCAGGTCAGCTCGGTCGCCGGCCTGTTCGCCGAAGCCATCAAGCGCATCCACGAGGGCGAATCCGTCAGCAGTCTCTTCGACGGCGTAGACCCCACCCACGCCCCACCCCAACCCAAACTCCCGTTCTGACAACTGGGTCCGACGCACGCGCGACCGACTTGTCGGCGTCCGCGGTCGAGCGGACCCAATTCGTCAGCCTGTTCTTCCGGCCAGGCCCAGGGTCCGTTCCACCCCGATGCGCCAGCCGGCGACGCCGCGCGCTCGTTCGTCCGCACTCATGTGCGGTTCCCAGCCGTGCGTGATGGTGTAGTTCGCACGCAGATCGTCCAGCCCCGACCAGAACCCGGTCGCAAGCCCCGCGGCGTACGCGGCGCCGGTGGCGGTGATCTCGGCCGCGGCCGGAGCGACCACGTGGGAGCCGAGGACGTCGGCCTGAAACTGCATCAGCAGCTCATTCTTGGTCATGCCTCCATCCACCCGGAGTTCGCCGAGCTCCTCCAGACCGGTGTCGGCGAGCATCGCTTCAACCAGGTCGTAGGTCTGGTACGCCGTGGCTTCCAGCGCCGCCCGTGCGATGTGTCCTTTGGTGGCGAACCGTGTCAGGCCCACGATCACCCCGCGCGCATCGTCGTGCCAGTACGGCGCGAACAGGCCGGAGAACGCGGGGACGAAGACCACGCCGCCCGAGTCCTCGACGGATCGCGCGAGGGTCTCGACCTCGGAGGCGTCGGTGATGATTCCGAGGTTCTCGCTGAGCCACTGGACGAGGGCGCCGGCCATCGAGACCGAACCCTCGAGCGCGTAGACCGCGTCGGCGTCGCCCAGCTTCCAGGCGACCGTGGTGATCAAGCCATGCTTCGACATGACCGGCTCCGTCCCGACGTTGGCGAGCAGGAAGGCTCCGGTGCCGTAGGTGCTCTTCATGTCACCGTGGTCGAAGCACGTGTGACCCAGCAACGAGGCCTGCTGGTCGCCGAGTACGCCGGCCACGGGGACGCCGGCCAGATCGCCCTTCGCGGTGCCGTAGACCTCGCTCGAGGAGCGGATCTCGGGGAGTAGCGCACGCGGGATGTCCATCAGGTCGAGCAGTTCCTGATCCCACTCGAGCGTGTGCAGGTTCATCAGAAGCGTCCGGCTGGCGTTGCTCGGCTCGGTCACGTGCACGCCGCCATCGGGACCGCCGGTGAGGTTCCACAGCAGCCAGGTGTCGGGCGTGCCGAACAACAGCTCGCCCCGGCCGGCCGCCGACCGCCTGGCCGGGTCCTGGTCGAGCAACCAGCGGAGCTTGAGAGCCGAGGAATAGGTCGAGATCGGCAGGCCGGTGCGCTGCTGGAACCGATTGATGCCTTGGTCGGCCGCCAGCGCGTCGGCGGCGGCCGCCGTCCGGGTGTCCTGCCAGGTGATCGAGTTCGCTACCGGGCGTCCCGTACGGCGATCCCACAGTACGACGGACTCGCGCTCGTTCGTGATCCCGATCCCGGCGATGTCCGCCGGCTGGGCATCCGCCGCGGCGAGCGCAGCATGGATGCACTCCTGGGTTCGCTGCCAGACCTCGGCCATGTCGAGCTCGACCAGGCCCGGTCCGGGGTAATGCATGGTCTGTCCGCGCTGCGCGGTTGCGACGGCGGTGCCATCCTCGCCGAACAGCAGGCACCGGGTACTGGTGGTGCCGTGGTCGATGGCCGCGACGAATCTGCCTGCCATTGCTCACGCCTCCCACGCCATGAGAGTCGGTTCGAACGGATCCGCGGCCGCCCCCTCGGGTGCCTCCGCTTCGAGCTCGAACTTCGTCGCCTGAAGGTCTCGCAGCGCATCGTCGTCGAGCGTCGGGTACTGCGGGTCGAGCTCGATCAGTGCGTTGGCGATCACCCCCGCGGCTGCGATGCGGGCGAACCACTTGCGGTCCGCCGGGATCACATGCCAGGGAGCCCACTCGGTGCTCGTGTTGCTGAGCATCTGCGAGAACGCCTCCTGGTAGTCGTCCCAGGATCGGCGCTCCTGCACATCGTGCGCCGAGAATTTCCAATTGTGCTCCGGCAGGTCGATGCGCCTGAGGAAGCGGACGCGCTGCTCCTCCTTCGAGAGGTTGAGGAACAGCTTCACGATGCGGAAGCCGTTCTCGACGAGGTACCGCTCCCAGTTGTTGATCGCATCGTAGCGGTGCTTCCAGACGTGGTCCTTGCGTGTCTCGAGCGGCAGCTTCTGGCGGACGAGGTTCTCCTGGTGCACCCGGACGACGAGCACCTCCTCGTAGTGGGAGCGGTTGAAGATGCCGATCTCGCCCCTGGACGGCAGGCGCTCCTGGTACCGGCGCAGGAAGTCGTGGTTCAGGTCGGTCGCCGAAGGAACCTTGAAGCTCTCGACTCGCACGCCCTGGGGATTCACGCCGCTCATCACGTGGCGGATCGTCCCGTCCTTGCCGGCCGCGTCCAGCGCCTGAAGGATCACGACGACGCCGACGGTGTCCTGAGCCGCAAGCCGGGCCTGGTAGTCCGCCAGCAGCTCGATCCCCTCGGTCAACAGCTCGGCGCCGTCCTTCTTCTTCTCGATCCCCGCCTTGAACGCGGGATCGAAGTCCTTGGCGAGTGTCACGTGCGAGCCCGGGGTCACTCGGAACGGCTCGATGAACCGTGCGATTCGCTTCGCAGATGGGACGTCGGTAGGCATGGCTGAACCTCCTGTTACGAACACTTCGTCGCCCGCAGATCGCGCAGGCTCCCCTCGATCGTGGCGCTGCCGACCTCGCGCCGGATCCGCGTTATCGCTGATCCGCTGCGGCAATCACGAAATCTCGCGGGCGGGCAGTGGGTGGAATGTCGCCTGAACTTTGCACGTTGGATGCGACTGTGAAGATCGGTGAAGCCGCCAGGAGCAGTGGCGTGAGCCCGAGGTCGTTGCGGTTCTATGAAGAGGAAGGCCTGATCGTCCCCGGTCGGTGCAGTAACGGGTATCGCGACTACTGCCGGTCCACGATCACGCGGGTCCAGGTCATCCGCTCACTGCTGGAGTCCGGGTTGCCCGTGCGACTGATCAAGGACGTTCTACCCCGGCTTGTGGACGCACCCGACGCGAGCGCGGAGTTGCTGCGGACGGAGTTCCTCGACGAGGTGCAGAGCTATCGCGATCGGCTCGCCGCACGCATCGCGGTCCTGGGTTCCCAGCAGTCAGCGCTCGATGCGTTCCTGCTCGAAGCCCGCCGTACAGCCCGATCGACTTGACCCTGACATCAGTGTGAGGCTCGTAGCTTCGGGCTCATGACGATGAATGACCAGCAAGACGCCGTACGCACGACGATGCCGGCACTGGTTCAGCGGTCGCAGCGTGGGCCGGAGGATCTGCTCCTCAGGACCGACCTGGGCGTCCCCACCCCAGGTACGGGCGAGTACCTGATTCGTGTTGGCGCTGCCGGAGTCAACTTCGCGGACGTCATGCAGGCGTATGGAACCTACGCGGGCGGACCGCAGGCGCCGTACGTCGCGGGCTTCGAAGCAGCCGGCGAAATCGTCGGCGTCGGACCTGATGTCGGCGGTGTGCTCCCACTTGGTGCGCACGTCATCGGCGAAGGCCCCGGGGCCTTCGCCGCGTACATGGTGATGCCGGCAGCAGGAGTGCTTCCCGTCCCTTCCGGCTGGAGCGACGCGGAGTCTCTCGGCATGGTCCTGAACTGGACGACCGCTCTGGCTGCTTTGCGGCCGCTGGGCGAGATCAGGACAGGTGACACGGTGCTCATCCATGCGGCGGCCGGCGGAGTGGGGCAGGCCGCCGTACGCCTCGCCCGTCACTACGGTGCGCGCGTCATTGCCACGGCGTCGCCGGCGAAGCATCACGCTGTCCGCCTGCTCGGGGCCGACGAGGTCCTGGACAGCGCACGGCCCGACCTTGCTGAGCGGATCACCCAACTGACAGGCGGCGTCGACCTGGTCCTCGAGTCTGTCGGGCGGGCTACGTTCGAGGTCAGCCTGTCGGTCACCAAGCCCTTCACCGGGCGAGTCGTCGTACTCGGGGCTGCCTCCGGGGACGCCGGCCTGACCACGCACGACTTGGTGTTCACCCATCAGGTGCAGGTGAAGGGCCTGCATATCGGCGTACTGGCCACCGCTGCGCCCGCCCTCTACCGGGCTCTGCTCGACGAGATCAACGCTCTCATCGCCCAAGGTGTGTATCGCCCGGGCACTCCCGAGATTCATCCTCTGGCCGACGGCCCGGCCATCCTCCGGAGCCTCGGCGCCGGCCAGACCTTCGGCAAGCTCGCCCTCGACCCGTGGAGCTGACCGGAGCCGGATAGTTCGTGTCACGAATTAGCTGGGAAACGAGTGCTAGCGTGGCAGGGTGGCTAAGCATGATGACGGTCGGATCGGGGTAGTCGCCGGGCTGGTTCGCTCGGCGTTCCTGGTGAATGCGGTCTACGCACAGGCGAGCCGGGAGCGTGGATTGACGCCGCAGCAGGGGCAGTTGCTCTGTGTGTTGATGGCCGAGCCGTACGGCATGAGCGCGCTGGGCACGATGCTGGGGCTGGCCAAGTCGAGCATGACCGGATTGGTGGATCGCACCGAGCGCAACGGTTTGGTACGGCGCGAGCCCGATCCGCGGGACACCCGGGCGGTGCGAGTCGCCCTGACGCCGCGCGGCCATGCGGTCGCGGAGGAGTTCTACGCGGAGACCTGCCGGCGCATCGACAAACTGCCTGCGGGCCTGAGTGCCGGCGAGCGGGACGCACTCGCAGGCCTGTTGGGCCGGGTCGTGCTCGACAACGAGGTTCCCGCCGTCTTCATGGAGCTGGACGAGTCAGGCGGTGCCGCGACGCAGACCTGATGCCGGAGGCCCTTCCTGCCGAACACTTGCAGTTCGTACTACGAACCATTATGGTTCGTAGTACGAACTATCGTCGATCGCAAGCTGTGAAGGGGAAGCATCATGTCGGATCTCATTGCGGTCACGGGTGCCACCGGACTGCTCGGAAGGCTGGTCGTCGACCAGTTGCTCGCCCGGACCTCGGCCGAACGCGTCGTGGCGATCGCGCGGAACCCGGACAAGGTGCCGGGAGTGCTGGGGAGGTCTGTCCAGACCCGCATCGCCGACCATGACGATCGCGCGGCGGTCGATGCCGCCGTCGCCGGCGTCGACGTCCTGTTGCTCATCTCCGGAAACGAGTTCGGCAAGAGGATGGCGCAGCACGAGAACGTGATCCGGGCCGCCCAGGAGGCCGGCGTGTCCCGCATCGTCTACACCAGCGCACCGCACGCGGACACGAGTGAGACCGCGATCGTGGCCGAGCACAAGGCCACCGAGCGGACGATCCGAGAGTCCGGCCTGCCATACACGATCCTGCGCAACAACTCGTACCACGAGAACTACGTGCCGTTCCTCGAGCCCGCCCGCACCACCGGAGCGATCATCGGCAGTGTGCGCGACGGCAGGGTGGCCAGCGCCGATCACGTCGACTACGCCGAGGCGGCCGCGGTCGTCCTCTCGAGTGCCGGACACGAGAACGTGGCCTATGAGCTGACCGGGGACACGTCCTGGACCTATCCCGAGCTCGCCGCGACAGTCGCGGACGTGCTCGGTGCGCCGGTGACATACCAGGACCTCTCGCCGGCCGAACACGCCGAGGTGCTCAGGACGAGCGGCCTCGACGACCCGACCATCGACTTCCTTGTCCAACTGGATGCGGATGTCGCGGCCGGCGTCTCGGCGGAGGCGACCGACCAGTTGCGCCATCTGATCGGCCGGCCCACCACGCCCCTGTTGGACGGCTTACGCGCGGCCGCCGCGCGAGTCCGTTAGATCGCCGGTTTCAGGGGCGGGTGTACGCAACCTTTCGTACGCTTCGTCCGTGAGGCCGAGAGGTCACAGGTGGCCTGCGCACTCTGTAGGCTTGTGCAATAGTTGCATGTGCATAAGTTAGGAGTGAGCTGGTGAGCCGTAGTTTCCTGTTTCTGGAGGGGACGACGCGTCCCGGTGGCAACACCGAGGCGTTGGCGCGGTCCGCGGCGGAACACCTGCCGGCCGAGGTCGGCCAGACCTGGCTGCGGCTGAGCGAGCTGGACCTCGGGCCGTTCCATGACATCCGGCACGACGGTGATGGTGTGTATCCGATTCCTTGCGGTGATCATCGGCGGTTGCTGGAGGCAACGCTGGATGCGACGGACCTGGTGATCGCGTCGCCGCTGTACTGGTTCACCGTCTCGGCGGCTGTGAAGGAGTACTTCGACCACTGGTCGGGCTGGATGCGGGTACCGGGAGTGGACTTCCGGGCCCGGATGCGGGGCAAGACGCTGTGGGCGATCTGCGCCCACACGGCGAAGGATCCGGCCGAGGTCGAACCGATGCTCGGTACGCTGCGGCTGATCTCGGATTACCTGGGCATGCACTGGGGTGGCGAGCTACTTGCCTATGGCAACCGCCCTGGGGAGGCGCTGACCGACCAGGGGGCTGCTGACCGCGCCCGCGACCTCTTCGCCGGCGTGGCAGCGGCGCAGCCGGTAGCCAGCTAGGCGGCTGCTCCCTGCGGAGGGCGGCGCGGCGACGGAGGGGCCGGGCGTGGTGCCGCGTGGGAGGATCAGGTGCATGGCGGATACGGTGCGGATGGGTGTGGTCGGGGCGGGGAGTATTTCGGTGCGGGGGATCCTTCCGCATCTGGGGCAGGCGGATCTTGCGGGGCGGGTGAAGCTTGCTGCGGTGTGCGATCCGGTTCCAGGGCGGGCGGATGCGGCAGCTGAGAAGTTTGGGGTTGAGCAGGGGTTTACGGAGTATGAGGACCTGCTGGCAAATGGGGATGTTGACGCTGTCACGATCGCCTCGCCGATTGGTTTGCACTACGAGCAGGGCAAGCTTGCGTTGCAGGCCGGTAAGCACGTGCACTTCAACAAGACCATGACGATCACGGTCGCCGAGGCGACCGAACTCATCGATCTCGCGGCCGTCAAGGACCTGCGGATCGTCGCCTCGCCGGGGGAGATGCTGCGCCCGCATCACGTCCGGACCCGCGAGCTGATCGCCGAGGGCGCCATCGGCACGCTGTCCTGGGTGAGTTGTGGCGCGGCGTTCGGCACCTACCACGAGGACGAGTCCGTGCGCGGCGGCAACGACGTACTGACGAACATCGATCCGTCGTGGTACTTCCGCAAGCCCGGGGGCGGACCGATGTACGACATGACGGTGTACGCGCTGCACGCCGTGACCGGGATCCTCGGCCCGGCCAAGCGAGTGACGGCGATGTCCGGCGTACGGGTTCCCGTGCGCACCAGCGGAGGAGTGGACGTCCAGACGGATGCCGACGACAACACCATCGTGCTGATCGACTTCGGCGACAACCTCTTCTGCGTCGCGACCGGTACCGCCGCGGGATTGATGCGGGGCGGCTTCGGCGGTGCGTACTACGGAACGATCGGGACGATCGACGGACTGCTACTCAACGGCGAGCCGTTCGACTTCCCCAACCGCAACCCGTCCGAGCTCTCGCCCCGCGGGACGGGCAACCAGGCTCTGCTTCCGCACGTGACCGGCGTGCATCGCGAGATCGAGGAGCAGCACGTGTACGAGGACGTCATGCAGCTGGTCGACTGGGTCCGCGAAGGCAAGCCCTCGATCGTCACCGCCGAACACGCGCGCCATGTGATCGACATCATCGAGTCCGCGTACCGAGCCTCCGCGACCGGTCGGACGCAGAACCTCACGACCTCCTTCTGACAGATCTCAACGGATCATCAGGCCTCGCAGCTCGCTCTGTGGAGCCACTCGGGCTCGTGCCACCAGAACTTGTCGTCGTGGGCGTGGGCTTGTTCTCGGGTGAGTGGTTGCGGGGCGTTGGCGGCGTGGACCGCAGGTTGGGCCTGAGTGCCGGCGGCGTACGGCGCGAGCAGCTCGTCGACCGTGTCCTGACCGGCGCGCCGATCACTCAACGGCCGCTCCAATGCGACGAACGGCGCATCGACCGCTCCAATGCGAGGTACGGGGTGCCGACCGCTGCGGGGTGACCAACGGTCTGCCGGAGGCTCCGGTGCGACGGACGGTGTTCCGGCCGCTGGATGGCGTAGGTCCGCCCGATGGTGCGGTGGGCGTTATCGTCTGCGCCATGCAATCCGTGTCGCCGCGCGTCCGTGCCCTTGTCGCCGCGGTTCTCTGTGTGGTGATCGCCCTCGGTGCGGCGCTGGCGGTGGACAGCAGACTCGATCGGCACTGGATTCTGCGCGGGCTCACCTTGTTCCTCGCGCTGTGCTGCAGCGCGCTGCTGCTCTCCGATCAGAGCAGGCAGTTCCGCCTGGTCATCACCGGGATCGGCTTGCTGATGTTCGGCCTCGTCTTCCCGGTCACTACGACAACCTGGGCGAAGCCGCCGGAGATCGTCTTCGCGCTCGCCGTCGCGACCGACGCGAAGAACGCGGCCACGAGAGACGCGCGCAGCGCCGTCACGGTCGCCGACGTGAAGGCGGCGGCCGAAGCCCGCGGTGGTGCCGTCGGTTCGCTCAAGACGGAGAAGAGCCCGCAGGTCCGTGGCGCGGACGCGTTCCCACTCATCGTCCGCGCCAAGCCCGACCAGGGCCACCCACGCGCGTGCGTCTCCTTCGTCCACGGCCTCGACGCCAAGGTCCGCGCCTGCTGAGCTGTACCGAAGGACAGGAGGTAGTCGGTCGAGCGGGCATCGCCGACCAGCTCCCAGGCGGAGGAGGGCAGCACAGCACAGATATACGTCCTGTCCTTAGGCACGCGGCTACCTCCCGGCTGCTTTCAGGCACGCGGCTCCCGCCCGTGGTCTTAGGCACGCGGCTGGACCCGGCCGTTCCTTTCCTTGGTGCGCGGTCAGGTCCGGCGGGCTAGTTCCTCGGCGCGGTCCAGTGGATTCCAGGTGATCGGCGTGCCGTCCAGTTGGGCCTCGACGACCTCGAGTCCGGCTTCCCATCCGGCGGCAGCCGGGCCGGCGGCGTCCGGCTCGGACAGCACGTTCGTGAACACGAGCCGGCTGCCCTCCGTCGTACCGGTGATCTCCCAGGTCAGGATCTCGCCGGCCCACTCGTACTCGAGCACCGACGGCGGTTCGTTCCGCAGGATCCGCCCGTTCGGCGCCCGATCCGGATCGCCACCCGCGCGTCCGCGGTCCCGAACAACCGTCCCACGCCGACTGTCCATCTCCCAAATATAACCCATTAGGCATATAAGGACAGCAGGTTCCAGTAGGCGGGCAATCGATTTCTTGCCGACCCACGGCCGTCTTAGGGTCGCGGGTATGACTCTTGGGAATCTGTCCGGCATCAGCGCTCTCGCCGACGTCCAGTCGCGCTCCATCAGTGCGGAGAACCCGACCGGCGAGCCGGGTCAGGGTGGGCGGCGGACCGAGGGGACCGGGGCCCACGCGGCCCGGGATCTCGGTCCGGGCTGGAAGGTCTCGCCGTCGATCGAGATCGGTCCGGGCGAGACCGCCACGCTGGCCGATATTGTCGGGTCCGGCTGCATCACCCACATCTGGCTGACCACGCACGTCGACAACTGGCGGCGGCTGGTGCTCCGGGCGCACTGGGACGGCGACGAGGCGCCGGCGATCGAGACTCCGGTCGGCGACTTCTTCTGCTCCGGCTGGGGCAAGTTCGCCCAGGTGAACTCGCTGCCGGTCGCGGTGAACCCGAACGGCGGCTTCAACAGCTACTGGGAGATGCCGTTCACCGAGCGGGCCACGCTGACCCTCGAGAACACCCACGACGAGAAGGTCGTCGTCTACTTCCAGGTCGACTACTGGCTGGGCGCCGTACCGGACAAGTCGGCGTACCTGCACGCGCAGTGGCGCCGGAGCAACCCGCTGCCGGACAAGACCGTCCACACCCTGCTGGACGGCGTCGAGGGCCCGGGGCACTACGTCGGCACCTACCTGGCGTGGGGCGTCAACAGTAGCGGCTGGTGGGGTGAGGGCGAGGTGAAGTTCTACCTCGACGGCGACGACGAGTTCCCGACCATCTGCGGCACCGGGACCGAGGACTACTTCGGTGGCGCGTGGAACTTCGACGTCCCTCACCTGGGCGGCTACACCGAGTTCAGTACGCCGTACCTCGGCATGCCGCAGGTGATACGGCCGGACGGGCAGTACGCGAGCCAGCAGCGGTTCGGCATGTATCGCTTCCACCTGCCTGACCCGATCCGCTTCAAGGAGAAGCTCCGTGCCGACGTCCAGGCCCTGGGCTGGCGCTCGGGCGGCCGCTACCTGCCGCTGCGGGACGACATCGCGTCGACCGCGTTCTTCTACTCGACCAGGACCAGTACGGCGCGACCGGACGCGCCGACGCACGACGTGATGGAGATCTGCTAACCGGGAGTCGGTAGCGCGTTCTGCAGCGCCGTGCCGGCGAGGACCACCAGCGCCGCGGTCCAGCTGAGCGGAGCCTCGCCGGCCGGTTGCAGATCACGGTTGACCTTCTCCGGCAGGGCGCCGGTGCTGGTGCGGTGCCGGTCGAGCCAGGTCAGCAACGCATCGGCTGTCGTGTCGTCTCCGCGAGCCGCCGCGCTCAGCGCGAACAGCGCCGTCTGCGGTGTCCAGGAAACCCCGTCCGCCCGCCAGTCCTCACCAGGTGTCACGCCACCATTGGGCTGCGTCAGTACGGCGCGCGCCCGGTCGATCGCCGTGGATACGGCCTCCCGAGCCGGCGCGAACGGCGGCCCCAGGACGGTGATGATCGCGTCGGCGCCACCGCCGAGCTGGATGGGGGCGACGCCCGGCTCCACGAAGCTCGTCGCGCGGCCGGGGGTGCGTGGATAGTCCGGCCCGAAGGCCCGATCAGTTGCCTTGGACAACTTGTCGAGCGCGGTGCGCCACCGGGTGGCCTCGTCCGGGCGGTGCTGCTCGGTGGCGATCAGGACCGCGCAGCGAAGGCCGGCCAGCAGCGGCGCGACCGTGCCGAGGGTCAGCTGCGACTCGGGTCGTTCCCAATAGTCGGACGACGGACCGGGCAGACCGTCCGGGTTGAGCTCGGCGACGATCTGCTCGGCTGACTCGCGGACCAGCTCCCAGTACCTGCTCCCGCCCCGGCAGAACCATGTTGCCCAGAGCACCCATCCGGAGCCGTCCAGCTGGGGTTCGCGGCCGTCGCCGATCAGTCCGCCGGTCTCGGTGTAGCGGGCTTCCCAGCGCCCGGTCGGCGGCCGGACGCCGTTGAGAAAGGACAGCACCTTGAAGGCCTCGTCGTACTGGCCGATCGAGCAGCGGGCCGCGGCGACGAACGACGCGTCCCGCGGCCAGACGTACCGCCACGGCCCGTCCCAGCCCGCGAGAGTCGCGCCGCTCGGCAGGGTGAGGGCGTCGAGATCGGACAGAGCGTGACGGATCAGATCGCCGTACTGTTCGCCCCCACCGCCTAGCGACGAGGTCGTGTGGGGCGCCGTACGGCCCGGGACACCGTCGGCGACCAGCCGCGGTTGCGGGTTGCGGACCAGGTTGCTCGCCGTCCCTGCGGCCAGGAACGCGAGCAGCACGATGATGACGACGGCCGCAAAGCCCCGCCCTTCGTTCCCGTGCCGCATCGCCCCTCCTGACCCGCCTATTGTGCGAGGTGCTGCACCTCGGCCTCGATCTTGCGCCGCGGTGCGAGTTCCACCAGATACATCGCCGACAGCACCAGGGCGCCACCGACCAGCATCCTCCAGGTGACGCTCTCGGACCCGAACAGGACTGCGAAGGCCGCCGCGAACACCGGTTCCATTGTCATCGCGATCGCCGCCCGTGTCGGGTTGAGATGTGCCTGCGCCCAGGTTTGCACGATCAGTGCGATCGCGCCCGCGACCAGTGCCATGTAGATCACACTGACCCAGTCGCCGCCGGTGCTCGGGACGGTGAAGCCGCCGGGCAGCGCGCCGATGGCGCAGACACAGGTGATCACGATCATCTGGAGGGACGACAGGCCGAAGGCGTTCTGTGGTGTGGACCAGGCGCCGAGCCCGATGATGTGCAGGGCGTACAGGCCGGCTGAAGCGAGCGTGAGCAACTCGCCGGTGCCCATGCTGAAGCCGTTCAGCGACAGGACGCCGAGGCCGACCGTGGCGAGAATCACGGCGACCCAGGCCCAGCGGCCGATCTTGTGGCGCAGGATGACCGCGGCCAGCAGCGGGGTGAAGACGACGTACATGCCGGTGACGAAGCCGGACACGCTGGCCGAGGTGTGCCGCAGGCCCTCGGTCTGGACCAGCTGGGCGATGCCGTAGGTGATCCCGAGGGCAATGGCCCGGCCGCGGTCGAGGCGGCTCAGCCGGGAGATCGCCGGCGGGTGGACCAGGACGAGCGCGACCGAGGCGATCAGGAATCGCAACGCCAGGTAGTCGGCGACGTCCATCCTGGTGAGCAGATCCTTGGTCAGGAAGAACGTGGATCCCCACGCCGCCGCCACCGCGAGCAGGGCGAGTACGGCGATCCGCGGGTGATTCACGCCGGACATCTCATCAGACGCCCGGGGTAAGCACCAAAACGAGCTACAGCACTGTAATGGTGACGGTGGTGCCGGGCTGGGCCTTCTTGCCGGCGCCGGGGTTCTGCGCCGCGACGATGTTCAGGCCGAGGTTGAACGGTGCCTTCTCCACCTTCACGACGAAGCCCGCGCCGGTGAGGATCTGCTGCGCCTCGGCGGTGCTCTTCCGCTTGACGTTCGGCACGTCCACCAGCGGCGGGCCCTTCGACACCACCATCTGGACCTTGTCCTTGGCGAACAGCGTGCCGCTGTTGGGTGTCTGGGTGATCACGTTGCCCTCGGGCACCTTCTCGTCGTACTGCTCGGTGCGGCCGACGAGGAAACCGAGTTTGCGCAGGGCCTTGTTCGCGTCCCGGTAGCTCTTCCCGGTCCAGTCCGGGACGTTGATCGGCTTCTTGCCCTTGCTGACCGCGAAGTTGATCGCGTCGCCCGGCTTCACGACGGTGTTGAACTTCGGGCTGATCGCGATCACGCGGCCGTTCGGGACAGTCTCGCTGTACACCTCGTTGATCTGCCCGGTGTTCAGCTTGATCGGGGCGAGCGCCTGCTGAGCGGCGTCCAGCTGCAGCCCGACCAGCTGCGGCACGCGGTAGCGCTCGGGGCCCTTGGAGACGGTAAGACTGATCTCACCGTTCTTGCGGATCCGGTCACCCGCGGCGGGGTCGGTCCGCATCACCTCACCCTTGCGCACGTCCTCGGAGAAGTCCTGGTTGTCCAGAGTGGTCCGCAGGCCGGACTGCTCGGCCTTGGTGGCCGCAGCCGCGGGGAGCATGTTCACCAGGTCCGGCGTGGAGGTGTACCGGTGGATGCCGTAGTACCAGGCCGCGGTGCCGATGGCGATAGCGGCGACCAGGATGAGGATCAGCGCAATCGGTCCGCGCCCTCTGCGCTGCCGCGGGGGCGCCTTCATCGGGGTGCCGGTCGGCCGGCCCTTCTCCACGGGTACGACGATCGTGTCGTGGCGCAGGACGCTCGCGTCGGTCGGCTCAGGCACGCCGCGCGTGTAACCGTCGTCGTACCCGCTGTCCTGGCGGATCTGCTGGATCGGCACGGTCAGGTCGCCGGTGAGCTCCGGGTCGTCCGGAACCCCTTCCTCGAGCGCACTGCGGACCCGGTGCACCTGACGACTGAACACCCGTGCGTCGGCCGGCCGCAGATCCCGGTCCCGCGCCGTCGCGCGCTGCACGAGTGCATCGACGTACGGCGGGATGCCTGGCTGCTCCAGCGACGGGGCCGGCACGTCGGCGTGGACGTGCGCATAAGCGACCTGGATCGGGGTGTCACCGGAGTGCGGCTTGTTGCCCGTGAGCATCTCGTACAGCAGGATGCCGGCCGAGTACACGTCCGAGCGGGCGTCCGCACTACCGTCGGTGACGAGCTCCGGCGCCAGATACGACACCGTGCCCATCAGGAGACCTTGGGTCGCGGTGTTGCCGGTCGCGCTGACCGCACGGGCCAGACCGAAGTCGGCGACCTTCACCGTGCCCTTGTCGGACATCAGCACGTTCTCGGGCTTGATGTCGCGGTGCACGATGCCGGCATCGTGGGCGGCCGAGAGCGCAGACAGGATCGGGGCGAGCAGATCCAGCGCGCGGGCGGGGGAGAGTGGTGCCTGGTCGCGGATCACGTCCCGCAGTGTGCGACCGGGAACGTACTCCATCGCCAGGAACAGGGTCCCGTCGTCGTCGCCCTGGTCGAAGACGGCGACCACGTTCGGGTGCGAGAGGCGGGCGGCGGCCCGGGCCTCGGCCACGAAGCGGCGGGCGAACTGGGCGTCGTCGCCGAGCCCGTCGTGCATCACCTTGAGCGCGACGGTCCGGTCCAGCCGCATGTCGAGCGCCTGGTAGACAGTGGCCATGCCGCCCTTGGCGACGCGCGCGCCGACGCGGTACCGTCCGTCGAGCACCCGCCCGACAAGGCGGTCGCTGACCTGCGTCCCCACGTCGTCCGTCACTTGCGGTGAGCCGCCTCTCCAAACCGTTCTGCTCAGAGAGTGTAGATAACGGCGCAGCGTGACAGCGCCAGGCTCACCGCAGGGGGTCCCACCCGCGTTCGAGCTGGGCCTTGATCCGGAGCACGTTCTTCACATACAGCTTCGTGTCCGAATACATCCCGTTCTTCTTCACCCCGCCGAGCCCCTGGTAGTAGCCCGCGACCGCGATATCGAGCCGCGCGGCGCCGGTCAGCCGTTCCAGCAGCACCACTCCGGCGGTGACGTTGTCCTGGGGCCTGAGCAGGTCCAGCTCGCGGCCGACGACGCTCGAGGCGAACTTGCCGGTCGACGGGATCACCTGCATCGCGCCGATCGCGTTGGCGGGGGAGACCACCCGCTGCTTCCAGCCGGACTCCTGCCAGCTCACCGCCAGCGCGAGCTCCGGGTCGACGCCGTACCGCTTGGAGGTGCTGACGATCAGGCTGCGGAGCTGGGAGCGGGTCGGCAGCTTGCGGTTCTTCAGAATCGCGCGGTTGCGGTTGGCGCGCGCGACGATGTGGTCGGCGTACGTGCGGCCGGCGAAGGTGTTGTTCTTGTTCTTCGTCGGCGCTTTGGCCTTCGGCCGGATCTTGACCGGGACCTGCAGCGGCTTGCCGGCGTAGATGCGGTCGCTCGACCGTAGTTTGTTGGCGGCCAGCAGGTTTGCCTGGGAGCACTTGTAGCGCTTGGCGATCTTGGAGATGGTGTCGCCTGGTTTGACGATATACGTGACCCGGCCGAGCTGGGAGCGCTTGGCCGGGCGTGCCGCGGTCGTGTTGCCCTTGCCGGGGATCTTCAGCACCTCACCGGCGTAGATCGCGTTGCCGTTGCCGGGCAGGTTGTTCAGCGCGACCAGTGTCTTGACGCTGGTGCCGTAGCGGCTGGCGATGTGGCTGAGGGTGTCGCCGTCCTTCACCTTGTAGGCGCCGAAGCCCGGTGAGCCGGCGGTGATCACGGCGGCGGTCAGCACTGGTACGGCGATTCCGGTCAGTATTCGTACGACACTTCGCATGTCCATCTCCCCGTGTGAACGTCACTTGACCGTAAGTGCTGATACTGATGTGACAACAGGGGTGCATGGGGTGCTTGTTACGCCTGTAACTCAATGTTTACAATTCAAGGCTGAACTACATGGTTGTGGTTCACAAGCTTCCCGTTGCTCAGGGCAACCGGCAGGCCTCAGTGGCCGGACTGCCCGAACCGGCTGCCCAAAAAGGGTTTCCCGAGCTCTGGCAGGACTCCGGTGCGGACGGTGTCGGCGATGATCTGCGCGGTGATCGGAGTGAGCAGGACGCCGTTGCGGTAGTGCCCAGTTGCCCACAGCAACCGATCAAGACCGGACGGCCCCAGGATCGGTGCGTTGTCCGGTGTGGCGGGCCGGAGTCCGGCGATCGTCTCCACCAGCTCCAGTTCGTCGGTGATCGGCAACACGGTCCGGGCGTCCCGCAGCAACGCGAACACGCCACCGGCGAGCACACGGGTGTCGTAGCCGAGTTCAGAGGTGGTCGCACCAACGACCAGCTCGCCACCCGGCCGCGGCACCAGGTAAACCGAGAAGCCTCGCGCCGTCGCGCGTACGGTGTGCCGCAGTGCGGGCCGATACTCCTCAGGCACCCGCAGCCGCAGCACCTCACCCTTCACTGGCCGCACGGGCGGCCGCAGCTCATCCGGAATGCCCTCCAACTGCGACGACCAAGGTCCGGTCGCGGCGATCACGTGCCCGGCATGCACGGTGTCCCCATTGTCGAGTTGTACGCCGACAGCCGTCGTACCGGAGGTGATCACGCGGGCTACCCGCTGGCGGATGAGCAGGACGCTAGAGAGGTCGACAGCGCGGCGGAGTGCCTCGACTGCTTGCCTGTTGTCGACGGAGTGGTCGCCTGGGACCCAGACGCCACCGGAGACGCCCGCTGCGAGCAGCGGCTCGCGCCGACGCGCATCGCGACCGGACAGCTCCTCGACCTCGAGCCCGAGCCGCCGCTGGTAGTCGGCGAGCCGGCGCAATGCGGCTGCGTCGTCGACGTCGTACGCGACGGACAGAGTGCCGGTCTGGTGCAGACCTGCCGACAGTCCGGTCAGCGCTTCCAGCTCGGCCGCGAACGCCGGCCACGCGTTGACACTGGCCAGATTGAGGGCCAGCAGGTCGTCCTCGCCGTACTCCACCTCAGTGACCGGGGCGAGCATGCCGGCGGCGACCGCGGAGGTCTGGGTGCCCGGCGTCGGGTCGCATAACGTCACCTGGACACCGTCTGCGGCCAGCCGCCAGGCGGTCGCCAGACCGATCAGCCCGGCGCCGATCACCACCACATCGGACGTGTGCTCAGGCATGCCGTAAGCCTACTTCCGGGCCGTCATGGCAGGCTTTGGGGTGTGACTGAACAGAGCGACCGACTGGCCGACGCGCGTCTTTACCTGTGCACGGATGCGCGTGAGAAGCAGGGCGACCTCGAGCAGTTCCTGGATGCCGCACTGGCTGGTGGCGTGGACATCGTGCAGTTGCGTCAGAAGGAGATGGAGGCTGCGGACGAGCTGGCCGCCCTGGAGGTGTTCGCGGACGCCTGCAAGCGGCACGGCAAGCTGCTGGCGGTCAACGACCGGGCGGACGTCGCTTTCGCGGCGGGAGCCGACGTACTGCATCTGGGCCAGCGGGATCTGCCGGTGCACGCGGCTCGGGCGATCATCGGTGCGGAGCCGATCGTCGGACGCTCTACGCATACGTTCAGCCAGGTGAATGCCGCCGTGACCGAGCGGGGCTCGGACTACTTCTGTGTCGGCCCCACTTGGGAGACCCCGACCAAGCCCGGGCGGCAGGCCGCCGGCCTCGAGCTGGTCGCGTACGCCGCGAGCCGTCCGCAGGCGAAGCCGTGGTTCGCGATCGGTGGCATCGATCTCGACCGGCTGGACCAGGTCCTCGAGTCCGGTGCCACCCGGGTGGTCGTCGTCCGCGCGATCACCGGCGCGGACGACCCGGGCGCGGCGGCCGCGGAGTTCAGCCGGCGGTTGCGGGACGCCGGGTGATCAACAACCCGAAGACCGCGCGGATCGTCGCGATCGTGGTGATCGCGATGCTGGTGATCACCCTGGCGGCGTCCTTGTTCGGCTGCGCCGCCGCCAAGCCGTCGGCGTCGGCCGGCACCGACCCGGAGAGCGGCCTGAAGATCGTCGCGGTCGCGGACCTGCCGAAGGAGGCGCAGGCCACGCTCGAGCTGATCGACCGGGGCGGACCGTATCCGTACAGCCGCGACGGCGTGGTCTTCGGCAACCTCGAGAAGCTCCTGCCGAAGCACGACCGCGGCTACTACCACGAGTACACCGTGACGACGCCGGGTGAGAAGGACCGCGGCGCCCGCCGGATCGTGACCGGCAACGGTGGTCAGCGTTACTACTCCGACGACCACTACAAATCCTTCCGCCGAATTGGAGAAGACGGGGGAACCTCGTGACGGTGTTTTTGGCCGGGCCTTCGGCGCCGGCGTGGTCATTGGGCTTTGTCTCCCGGCCTTCCCTCGTCGCTCCAGTCGCTTCGCTCCCTCCGCTCCTCAGTCCAGGCCGGGAGGCCCCATGACCGACCTGCGCACGTTGCTGGCCGACGGGCTGCGGCCCGGGGTCTATCGCTGGCGGTCGGATCGGACGCCGGAGCAGGTACGTCGTGACGTCGTGGCGGCGGGGTGGGATTTCGTTCTGCTGGACACCACCGAGATCCACGACAAGGCGGGGTTCCTCGACCTCTGTGCGACCGCGTTCGACTTGCCGCGCTGGTTCGGCCGGAACTGGGACGCCCTCGCCGACTCACTCAGCGACCGCTCCACCGGCGAGCCCGAGATCGTCTTCTGGGTCGGTCTGCAGCACCTGCTCGACCATGACCACGACACCGTCGACGTGGCCCTGCAGATCTTCACCGAGGACATCACGAACTCCGGTCAGCTCCGCGTCCTCATCCACGAGCCGGCCGATGCGAGGACGCCGGCCCTGCTGAGCTCACTGCCCACCTTGTAGCCGCGCGGCCAGCGCGTCCAGGTCCGGCATGAACCACAGGCTCCGCCCGCGGTTGCTCTCCCGCACCCAGTCCGCCAGCGACGTGCTGGCCGCAGTCCGGCCCGCGATGTCGCCGACCACGGCCAGGCCCATCCGGTAGTCCACGAACTTCTGCGCGATAGCGCCCGGCCGGCCGGTCCGCAGTTCGAAGAACTCGTCACCCAGCTGCTCCGGGGTGAAAGCGATCCACTCAGCCTGGTGCTCGTAGTGCGCCCGCGCGATGAGCTGGACCGCGTCGCGATCGTCGCCCACCCGCACGTCACTCACGAACACCCGCACCCCACTCAACTCGTCGATCATTCATCTAAAGTACCTAAAAAATCCCTATCTTGCTATTTATAGGGAATTCTAAGGAACCTGCCGTAGTCTGATGGACATGCCTCAGGAGCTGTACTCGGTTGAGCAGGTGGCCAACCGGCTCGGGCTGCACGTCCGCACGATCCGGAACTACGTGCGCGACGGCCGGTTGAAGGCCGTCCGGATCGGGAAGCAGTACCGGATCGCCCGCGAGGACCTGGAGGCCTTCACCGGCACGACCGCGGCCGCCCTCGAGGTGGACGAGACGAAGCGGCACGTGGAGGCGTCGAGCATCGTCCACATCGACGCGATCGATCGGGCCGGCGCCGACCGGATCAGCACGCACGTGGTCGGATCCCTCAACCAGAGCGGGATCGGCCGGCTCCGGGTCGAGACCGTGTACGACGAGGATCGCGCCGTACTGAAGGTGATCATCCTCGGCGACCTCGCGCCGACCGCCGAGCTCCTCCGGCTGATCAACCTGATGACCGCCCCCTAGCCGACTCCACCCAACCCCGACCGCCTCTCCGGCATCTCCCGACCCCGACCGCCCCTCCGGCATCTCCCGACCCCGACCGCCCCTCCGGCATTTGAGGGGTTGTCCGGCTCTTCTGACATATCCGTGGGTGGTTCGTTCGCCTCCTTCGCGTCCCGGCAGTCGGCCGTGTTCTGTCGGTTGCCGCCGGGGTGGGGAGGATCTGGTCCCGGATTGGGTGGGCAGATTCAGGGGATTGTTGCAACGCCTGATTGTTGGAGGGTGTTGTGATGGGG
>NZ_JBSXMZ010000018.1:5020-107592 GCF_054073265.1 Kribbella sp. CWNU-51 | reverse complement strand
GCGAAATGTTCGCTACCCTCCTCATCGACGACCTACACCGCGTTGCGACCACCCCCTGATCTCGCCGTGGAAGATCCTCCCCAGCCTGGCCCGGCCGGCCCGTGGGTCTGGACCTGCGTGGACGTGGGGCACTCACTAACCCGGTCGGTCAGGTGCCGAGTGCTCGCGGCCGAGCGGGGCGTCTCCCGCATCGCGCTGCTTGGTGAGTGGAGCAGGTCCGGTCAGCGGCCCGGCATCGCCAAACCGCCCACCGCCGCGCGGCCGGGGTGTGGCGGACTTCCAAGCCATCACAATCACCGAGACTCCGCGATCGTCGGCGGGAGGTCTTCGTCCTGGCCTCGTTGTGATGGCCTGGCGATTCGGTCGACGGCGCGGGCAACACCCACGGAACCGACCGAAGCGCCGGATATCCCCTGACGTGGTGCCTTCTCCGCTGGTATGCGAGGGGAGAACGCTCAATTCGAGGGGCCGGTTATCCCCTCAAATTGCCCCGGCAGCGCAACGCCGGGGTCAGCGGCTCAGTGGGGGAGGGTGGGGTGACAAGCGAAAGCCCCCGGCTCCAGGCGTCGGGAGCGGGGGGCTTCTGCTGTGGGCCTAGGTGAACTGGAAGTAGGCGAGGACCCAGAGGCCGGCCAGGATCAGGAGAACGACGACGCCGATGAGGGCGACGATCAGGATCGCCTGACTGTTGCTGCCGTTGCGGTCCGGGAGATCGAACTGGGTGGGGCCCCAGGCCCCACCGCCGTCGACGCGCTGGACGGCCTCGGGCGGTGGCGCCGCCACGGTCCGCGCATCCCGCTTCTCCCGGGGGAACTTCATCCGGCCTCCCTGTCCTCGCCGACGGCCGTGACATCCACCGTAGCGCTCAGACGAAGAACGTCTCGTACGAGATGTTGATCCGCTGCGAGGCGTAGTCGTCCGACGCGTTGCCGGTGATCTCGACCCGCCATCCGGCCACGTAGGAAGCGTACGACTTCCCGTCACTGTGCGACTGGATGTACAACTTCAGCGCCGCGATGTCCCCGCCTTTCAGCACCCCGAACGCGTCGTTGACCGCGGCCGGCAGCGCCTTCTTCACGTCGCCGGGATCACCCGAGGCGCTCATCTCGATCTGCTTGATGCCCTCGCCCTCGCTGGCGTAGAAGTACACCCGCTGCGAGCCGTACTTGCCGACCTGCTTGCTGCAGGAGCTCGTGCAGACGTACTGCTTCGCCTTCAGCGCCGCGGCCAGCTGCGGCTCAGTCGTGTCGAAGGTCTTTTTCGGCAGGTCGAGCGAGTCCGAACCGGACTTGCCGCCGGACAGCTCCACGGTGTCGCCGTCGTTACGCAGCTCGAACTCACCCCAGGTGCTGCCGACCTTCTGCGACTTCTGGCCGGTCTTGATCGCGTCCTGGACCTTCTTGACCTCGCTGCCGCCGAACGTGTCGTTGCCGAGCGCCTGCAGTGCCGCGTCGAAGGTGACCGCGGCGTTGTTGACGTTGTCCTCGTTCTGCGACGTCAGGTCCACGCCGATGATCGTGCCGTCCGACTGGAACTGGAAGATCGCCTGGGCCTCGGTGGCGCCTTCGTACTTGAAGCAGCCGCGGTGCGCGCCCTGCGCGGTGTTGAACAGGTCGCTGCAGCCGTAGCCGAGGCCCTGCAGCTTGTCGGTCGCCGTCTTCGCCTGACCGGTCGCATTGCCGAGCTCGCCGTTGTTGTCGCCGCCGCCGTTCGTCGGGTTGCCGGTCGGCTGCTCGGACGTGGTCGGCCCGGACTCGGGCTTGTCGTCACCACCGAACGCGTGGATGCCGAGGAAGACGAGCAGGCCGATCAGCACGATGCCGACGACACCGCCGCCGATCACCAGCGGCAGCTTGTCCTTGCTGATGCCACCGGGACCCTTGGAGCCGCCAGGCCCGCCCGGCTGCCACTGGGGCTGTCCACCCTGCTGCTGCTGCCAGCCGCCGCCCGGCTGCTGGCCCTGGGGACCCCACGCCTGCTGCTGGTAGGGACCGCCTTGCTGCTGCGCGGTGCGCTGACCCCAACCGCCCTGCGCGGGCTGTCCCTGAGGCTGCCCCGGACCCGGCCGGCCCTGCTGGCCGGGCTGGGCCGGCTGCTGCCCCCAGCCGCCCTGCTGCGGAGACTGCCCCTGCTGCGGAGGCTGTCCGTGCGGAGGTTGTCCGTGCGGAGGTTGTCCGTGCGGGGGCTGGCCCTGCGGAGGCTGACCTTGCTGGGGCGGCCGACCCTGCTGCGGAGGCTGACCCTGGTGGGGAGGCTGCTGCGGGCGCTGACCCCAGCCGCCACCACCCTGGCCGGGAGGTTGCTGTCCCCAGCCGCCTTGCGCACCCTGTCCCCCTTGCTGCCCGCCTGGCTGGCCCCCCGGCTGCCCAGGACCCCACGGTCCCCGCGGCGGCGTCGTCATATTCGCTCCTTTTGACCCACGTGTGGACGTGCAAAGTTAACAGTCGGACGGCTCAGTCCGGCCGTTGGATCCACGCCGTACGACGACGTGGCGCTGATCACCCGTCGCAGGGAGCTACGCGTCGCCGGGGTCCGGCGTGGTGGCGACCTCGGAGGCGGCGTCGGCGCCTTGGTCGAGCAGCACCTGGAAGCCGGCCGCGTCCAGGATCGGAACGCCCAGCTGGACCGCCTTGTCGTACTTCGATCCGGGCGAGTCGCCGACCACGACGAACGAGGTCTTCTTCGAGACCGAGGACGCCGCCTTGCCGCCGCGCGACACGATCGCCTCGGTGGCCTCGTCCCGGCTGAAGCCTTCGACGGTGCCGGTCACGACGATCGAGAGGCCGGTGAGGGTCTGCGCCACGGTCGGGCCGGTGCGCTCCTCGCGGAGCTGGACGCCGGCCGCCTTCCACTTGTCGACGATCGCCTGGTGCCAGTCGACCTCGAACCACTCGATGACCGCGTGCGCGATGGTCGGACCGACACCCTCGATCTCCGAGAGCTCCTCCTCGCTCGCCGCGCGGATGCCCTCGATGTCGTCGTACACGGCCGCGAGCGCCTGCGCCGCGGTCGGGCCGACGTGCCGGATGGACAGCGCGACCAGCCCGCGGGACAGCGGCTGGGTCTTGGCCTGCTCCAGGTTCGCCAGCAGGCGCAGGGCGTTCGCCGACAAGGATCCGGCCTTGACGGTGAAGAACGAACTCCGGGCCAGGTCCTCCTCGGTGAGCCCGAACAGGTCGCCCTCGTCCACGATCAGCCCGTCACCGATCAGTGCGTCGGCACCCTTGAACCCGAGCGCCTCGATGTCGAACGCCGACCGCCCGGCCAGATGGAACAACCGCTCCCGCAACTGCGCCGGGCAGGACTTCGTGTTCGGGCAGCGGATGTCGACATCACCCTCCTTCATCGGGCGCAGCGTCGTACCGCAGGAGGGGCACTCGGTCGGCATCACGAACTCGTGGGCGTCGTCCGGCCGCAGGTCGATCACCGGGCCGAGGATCTCGGGGATCACGTCGCCGGCCTTGCGCAGGACGACGGTGTCGCCGATCCAGACGCCCTTGCGTTTCACCTCCGACGCGTTGTGCAGGGTCGCGAACTCGACCGTCGAACCGGCCACCCGCACCGGCTCCATCCGCCCGTACGGCGTGACGCGGCCGGTGCGGCCCACGTTCACCTCGATGTCGAGGAGCTTGGTGGTGACCTCCTCCGGCGGGTACTTGTACGCGATCGCCCAGCGGGGGGCGCTCGAGGTCGAGCCGAGCGCGCGCTGCAGGTCGACCTCGTCCACCTTCACCACGACCCCGTCGATCTCGTGGTCGACGGAGTGCCTGTTCTCGCCGTAGTACGCGATGAACTCGTTGACCTGGTCGAGCGTCTCGACCTTGCGGGCGCGGTCGCTGACCGGCAGGCCCCAGGCCCCGAGCTGCTCGTACGCCGAGGACAGCCGGCGGACGTGATAGCCGTCGACGCGGCCGAGGCCATGGACGACGAAACGCAGCGGGCGGCTCGCGGACACCCGGGGGTCCTTCTGCCGCAGCGATCCGGCGGCGCTGTTGCGCGGGTTGGAGAACGGGTCCTTGCCCGCCTCGACCAGCTGCGCGTTCAGCTCCTCGAAGTCCTCGACGCGGAAGTAGACCTCGCCGCGGACCTCCAGGAAGGACGGCAGGTCCTTGCCGTCCAGCTCGTTCGGGATGCTCTTGATCGTGCGGACGTTGAGCGTCACGTCCTCGCCGGTGCGGCCGTCGCCACGGGTGGCGCCGCTGACCAGCGTGCCGTTCTCGTAGACCAGATCGAGGGCGAGCCCGTCCACCTTCAGCTCGCAGATGAACCCGCTGTCGTGGATCTGCTTGAGCGTCACCTCCCGCTCCAGCCGCTTGGCCCACGCCTCCATCTGCTCGGCGGAGAACGCGTTCGCCAGGCTCTCCATCCGCATCGGATGCTGGACCGGGGTGAACAGCGTGGAGATCGGGATGCCGACCTTCTGGGTCGGCGAGTCCGGCGTGCGGAGCTCGTTGTACTGCTCCTCGATCGCCTGCAGCTCGTGCATCAGCTCGTCGAAGTCCGCGTCCGAGATGATCGAGCTGCCCAGGTAGTACTTCACCCGGTGGTCCTCGATCTCCTTGCTCAGCGCGGCATGCCGCTCCCGCACCTCAGGCGGCGCAGCAGGCTGTTCACCAGCAGTACTCTCGGGAATCTCCTCGCTCATGAGCAAAACCTACAGCCGACCACCGACGTTTCTCCGCAAGGTAGACGCCGCCTCCGGCGCCGAGAACCGACTATTTGGTCAGGCGTCTGCGGCTTCGCCTACTGCGTCGACGACTCGGCGGAGCAGGTCCAAGCGCGCGCGGGCGTCGGCCGGTGACGGGGAGGCCGCGAGGCCGCACGCAGGCGTGATCACGACCTTCTTCAGGAGTTCCGGGTCGAGGCCCAGCTCGCGCCAGCGGCGGATCAGCGGATTCGCGGCCTGCTCGGGGTTCGGCAGGGTGCCCGTGGTGGGGACCAGGCCCGCGTAGAGGGTCGTGCCGGCCTCTGCGGCGAGGGCGATCTGATCCCACCCGGGATTGCCGAGCAAAGAGATGTCGACGGCGACGCCGGTGGCGCCGGACTTGGTGAAGACCTCGATCGGCGGTCGGGCAGCACAGCAGTGGATCACAGTGGGTGCTGCGGTGGTCACCAGGCTCAGGAGCTCCACAGCGCCCGGACCATCGACCGAGCGGTGCTTGCTCCAGCCGGACGCCGTCGGGATGGCCCCGGCGAGTACGGCGGGCAGGGCCGGCTCGTCGATCTGTACGACGAGCTCCGCCCCCGGAACCCGACGTCGTACCTCGGCGACGTGATCCCCCAGCCCCAACGCCAGCACCTCGGCCAGGTCACGCCGGGCGCCGTGGTCCGCGAGCACCTTGTCACCGCGCGGCCGCTCGACGGTGGCCGCCAGAGTCCACGGCCCGGTGAGCTGCAACTTCAACGGACCGGTGTAGCCGTCCGCCAGCTCCTCGAGCACATCCAGATCCTCAGCGAGCAACGACCGCGCCCGGCGCTGATCCAGACTCGCCCGCGGATCGCTCCCCCCGGTCAGCCGCCACCCGGCCGGCTGCAGGTCTACCGCCAGCTCGGTCAGTACGGCGACGGCCCGGCTGAGCATGTCGCCGTACGGACGCGCCGGCAGCTCGGCCAGGAACGGGATGTCGACCGCTTCGAGCAGCACCTTCGTCCACTCGCGGATGTCGTCACCCGGCAGGGATCCCAGGCCAGTGGTCGTCATGCGTGCTGGGCTGCTGCCCGGGAGACTGTGTCGATTGTGGCTGATCCGATCACCCGGGTGCCGTCGTACAGGACGACGGCCTGGCCGGGTGCGACCGCTGAGGTCGGCTCGTCGAAGTCGACGACGACGAGATCGCCTTCGAGTCGGGCGGTGACGGCGACCTCTTCGCCGTGCGCGCGCAGCTGAGCCTTCGCGTGCAGCTCAGAGTCCGGCACGGGACCGCACCAGCGCGGCTTCGACGCGGTCAGCTGCGCGACCGCCAGCTCCTCGCGCGATCCGACCGTCACCGTGCGGTCGACCGGGCTGATGTCCAGCACGAACCGCGGCTTGCCGTCGGCTGCCGGCGTGCCGATCCGCAGGCCCTTGCGCTGACCGACGGTGAAGCCATGAGTGCCCTTGTGCTCACCCAGCTTGTTGCCCTGCGCATCGACGATGTCGCCGGGCGCCTCACCGAGCTGCTTGCTGAGGAATCCCGGAGTGTTGCCATCGGCAATGAAACAGATGTCGTGACTGTCCGGCTTGGCCGCCACCGACAACCCGCGGCGCTCGGCCTCGGCCCGGACCTCGGTCTTGGGCGTGTCCCCGAGCGGGAACAACGCGTGCGCGAGCTGCTGCTGCGTGAGCACTCCGAGCACGTAGGACTGGTCCTTGGCCGGATCCACCGCGCGATGCAACTCGCGAGCGCCGTCCGGAGTGTCCACGATCCGCGCGTAGTGCCCGGTCGCGACCGCGTCGAAGTCGAGTGCGAGGGCCCGCTCGAGTACGGCGCTGAACTTCACCTTCTCGTTGCACCGCAGGCACGGGTTCGGCGTACGACCGGCCGCGTACTCCGCGACGAAGTCCTCGACCACGTCGGCGTGGAACCGCTCGGCCAGGTCCCAGACGTAGAACGGGATGCCGATCACGTCCGCGGCCCGGCGGGCGTCGCGGGAGTCCTCGATCGTGCAGCAGCCGCGCGCGCCGCTGCGGTACGACTGCGGGTTCCGGCTCAGGGCCAGGTGCACTCCGACCACGTCGTGCCCGGCCTCGGCCATCCGCGCCGCCGCGACGGCGGAGTCGACCCCGCCGGACATGGCTGCGAGTACCCGCATCAGGTGTTCCTTCCCACGTTCTGCAGTCCTGCGGACTTCGCCCGCTCCACCACCGGTCCGATGTTCTCCAGTACGGCGTCGACGTCGGCGCGGGTGCTGGTGTGCCCGAGGGTGAACCGGAGTGACCCGCGCGCCCGCTGGTCGTCGTACCCCATGGCCAGCAGCACGTGGCTCGGCTCGGCGACCCCGGCGTTGCACGCGGAGCCGGTCGACACCTCGATGCCGCGCGCGTCGAGCAGCAGCAGCAACGAGTCGCCCTCGCAGCCGCTGAAGGACAAGTGTGCGTTACCGGGCAAGCGGTCCGCCGGGTCACCCGACAACTTGGCGCCCTCGACCGTGCTCACCACCCCGTCGATCAGCGCGTCCCGCAGCTCGGTCAGGCGGCGCGCCTCGTCCGCCTGGTGCTTGATCGCGTGCTCCATCGCGACCGCGAACCCCGCGGTCGCGGGCGCGTCCAGCGTGCCGGACCGGACGTCGCGCTCCTGCCCACCGCCGTGCAGGATCGGCGTCAGCTTCGTCTCCTTGTGGACGATCAGCGCGCCGATCCCGTACGGACCGCCGAGCTTGTGCGCGGACACGGTCATCGCGTCCACCCCCAGCTCCGCGAAGTCCACCGGCACCTGCCCGATCGCCTGGACGGCGTCGGTGTGCACGGGAACGCCGTACTCCTGCGCGATCGCCGCGATCTCTCCCACCGGCTGCAGTGTGCCGACCTCGTTGTTCGCCATCATCAACGTGACGAACGACACGCTCTCCGGATCGCTCTCGATCGCGCGTCGTACGTCGTCCGGCCGCACCCGCCCGAGCTCGTCGACCGGCAGCCACTCGATCTCGGCCCGCTCGTGCTGACCCAGCCAGATGGCCGGATCGAGGACGGCGTGATGCTCGATCCCGCTGAGCAGGATCCGGCGCCGCCGCGGGTCCTCGGCCAGCCGGGCCCACCACAGCCCCTTCAGGGCGAGGTTGTCCGCTTCGGTGCCGCCGGAGGTGAAGACCACCTCGCTCGGCTGCGCTCCGAGCGCCTCGGCGATCGTCTCGCGCGATTCCTCCACCGTCCGCCGGGCCGCTCGGCCGGAGCCGTGCAGGGACGACGCATTGCCGGTCCGCGCGAGGTGATAGGTCATCGCCTCGATCGCGGCCGGGAGCATCGGAGTGGTCGCCGCGTGGTCCAGGTACACCGTGCGGCGCTCGGGAGAGGTCATAACGGTTTCAAGAGTATGTCCGCCGCGGTTGTTCCCGCTCCTCGGGCCTCAGCGGTGGGACAGGAGCCGGACCGTACGGGCGTGCTCGAAGCGCGCGCCGATCCGCTCGAACCGGTCGGCCGCCTCCGCGAGCGTGACCCGGTCCCGGGTCAGGCGGCCGCTGGCGCGCAGCAGAACGGCGTCCGACCAGGCGTTCTCCGTGACCGCGCGTTCGACGTACTGCGGGGCGTCGTGGAAGCCGGCCACGACCGCCAGCTCGGCACCCGCGGTCCGTGCGTACGGGACCCACCATGGCTCGGGAAACTCCGCGAAAGCCCGCTGGACCGCGTTTGCGACGTTGGCCGTCAGCAAGCCGGCTTCGAGGCTGTGCATGGTCAGCCGGGCGTCGACGAAGGCAGCGTTCGCCGCCAGCGCCGGAGCGTCGGCCGGGTCCTGCACGCGGGCGATCTCCAGGGCCCGGTCCTGCCAGACCGACGCCAGGCCGGTGCCGAGCAGTCCGTGGGCCAGTGCGGCTGAGGATGCGGCCGATGCCATCCAGGCGTGCGGCGGGCAACCGGCAGCCCGCCAGCCGCTCCACATAACGTCCGCCGCCTCGACTGCTTCGTCGAACAGTCCGGCCAGCGCGAACGCGCGGACCTGGCGTGGGGCGGTGATGAACGGATGAACGTGCGCGGGGTCGTCGGTGAGCCGGGCCAGCCGAACCGCCTCGGTCAGTTCACCGGACGCCACCGCAGTCGTGGAGGCGACGTGGTAGGCGTCCACGATCTCCGCGACCGCTCGGGAGTCGTGCTCGGGCAGGGTCGCCGCCAGCGCGAGCCGTTCCTTCGCGGCCTCGCGGGCGTCGTGGAGACGGCCGACGCCACCGACGGCGGTGCCGTACGCGTCGAGCGCGTTCATGATGGCCAGCGGGTCGTTGGACCGGCGGGCCGCTGCGACGGCGGCCTCGGCCGAGGGGATGTCGAAGCGGGCGATCCAAGCCCGGGCGATGCGGACGGCAACGGTGTCGGCGTCCGCTGCGAGCAGACCGGCACCGCGGTCGGCCGGGATGGGTTCTTCGACCTCGTACCGGTTGATGACGGTGACCGCGTTGGCGAGGGCCTCTTGCTCGAGCTGGTGGTTGTGCTCGGCGGCGGCGCGTTCCGCTGCCCGCAGCATGAGGTGGTAGGACTCCGTGCCGTCGGCGACCACGAGGGTCGCGTCAGCCGCGTCGCGGAGGTCGTCGTACAGCTCGGCGGCGTCGGCGGCGTGGGCCGCGGCGGTGAGGTAGTGGTCGTGCGCCTCGATGAACCGCTTCCGGGCGAACGTCAGGTGCGCAAGCCGGCGGGCCAACCGGCGCAGGTCGGTCCCGTCGCCCTCTGGGTGGCGGACTGCGGCGCGGAGATCAGCGGTGACCTGGTCGAACTCGGTCTGCCAATCGTCACCGGCTTCCAGCTTGGCCTCGAGGTCTGCGGCCGTGCTGTCGGCCCACGCCAGATGCAGTACGGCGACCTCGTCGTACTCACCGGATCGGTGCAGCTCGTCCAACACGAACGCGCAGACTGTGTCGAGCATCCGCCACCTGCTCGTGCCGGCGTACTGAGCGCGGTGCAGCAGACTCTTGTCGGTCAGCCGTCCGAGCAGGTCGCTCAGCTCGCCTTTCCCGGTCCCGGGCGTCAGACCGGACGCAGCGGCAAGGTCGAATCCACCGACGAAGACCCCGAGCCGTCGGAACAGAGTCCGCTCGGCGTCATCCAGCAGGTCGTAGCTCCAGCCGATCACCTGTGCCAGCGAGTGATGCCGCTCGTTCGGCCCACGTCCGCCGGCCAGCAACCGCAAGCGGTCATCGAGCGCGGCCAGCAAGCCATCGGGGCCCAATGACCCAGCGCGGGCGGCTGCGAGCTCGATCGCCAGCGGTACGCCGTCCAGCTCGGCACACACCTTCGCCGCGAGGACGGCGTCGTCGGCGAGCTCCGGCGCCACCAGTGCGGCGCGGTCCCGGAAGAGCTGCTCGGCCTCGGCGCCCAGCTTGAGCGGACCCAGCTGTAGTGGACGCTCCCCCACCACACCGAGCCGCTCCCGGCTGGTCGCCAGTACGGCGGTCTCCGACGCCTCGGTGAGGATGCGGGCGACCAGACTGCCCACGTCCTCCACTACGTGCTCGCAGTTGTCCAGGACGAGCAAAGTCCGGCCACGCTTGAGGCGATCGAGCACTGCGTCGACGAGGGTCTGCGGAGGCTGCTCTCTGACCTGGAGTGCTTCGGCCACCGCCGCGACGACGAACCCGGGCCGCACCGGGACGAGGTCGACCACTGCACCGCCGTACGGATAGTTGTCCCCGACCTCGGCGGCGATGCGGAGGGCCAGACGGGTTTGCCAACACCGCCTGGGCCGAGGAGGCTGACCAGGCGGTTGCTTGTGAGGGCGGCGAGGATTTCGGACCGGTCCTGCTCACGGCCGACGAAGCTGGTGCCTGGACCGGTCGGTGTGCTGAAGCCCTGGTCCACGGTGGCCAGTCCGGCCAGCTCATGGCGGTCCGAGACGCCGTACTTGCGTAGCAGTGCGGAGACGTGGCTCTCCACTGTGCGGATGCGGATGTGCAACTGCCGGGCGATCTGGGCGTTGGACCGGCCGCCGACCAGGGCGGCCAGGACCTCGGCCTCCCGCGCGGACACCTCCTTCGGACCAGCCATCCGCCCATCATGCCGTCATCCGTGGTGCTTCCGTGGTGCTCCAGTGGTCGGCACGGACGACTTTCCGTGCCGCCGGCTCCGAGGCTGGTGCCCACAACCTCGTTGATGGGAGAACATCATGGGACGCGTATTTCTGGACATCACGATGTCGCTGGACGGCTTCGTCACGGCCCCCGGCGCCGACCTCGCGCACGGTCTCGGCATCGGAGGCGAACCGTTGCACGACTGGGTTGCCGATCCGGCCGAGGCCGACCGGAAGGTGCTCGACCAGTTGTTCGAGGTCGGCGCGGTGCTGATGGGACGCCGTACCTTCGACGTCATCGACGGACCGCAGGGCTGGGAGCGCGACGACGCGGCGCCGCCGGTCTTCGTGGTCACGTCCCATCGGCCGGCTCGGGTGCGGCTCGGCGACCGGTTCCGCTTCGAGACCGACGGCATCGTTCCGGCGCTGAAGTCGGCGCAGGCCGCTGCGGGCGCGAAGGACGTGGTGGTGATGGGTGGCGGTCACCTCGGCCGGCAGTACCTGTACGCCGGCCTGGTGGACGAGGTGCGCATCCACCTGGCGCCTATCGTGCTCGGAGACGGCACTCCGCTGTTCGAGCGGACCACGATCCCGCCCATCCGCCTGGTCCAGCGCGACACCGCGAGTACGCCGAACGCCACCCACCTCACGTACGACGTAATCCGTCAGGAGAAGTGATGTCGCAAGAGACTCTCGACCGGCGAGCGGCGGCGGTCATCGAAGCCAACAAGTACATGACGCTGGGAACGGTCGACGCCGACGGTCTTCCCTGGGTGACGCCGGTCTACTTCACGCCCGACGGCCACGACGACTTCTACTGGGCGTCGTCACCGGATGCCATGCATTCACTGAACATCGCGGCCGCTCCGGACGTCACGATCGCGATCTTCGACTCGAGCGTCCGCATCGGCGGCGCCTCGGCCGTGTACTTCCGCGCCCGCGCCGAACTCGTCCCGGACGACGAACTCGATCATTGCGCCGCCTTGTACACCGCCCGCTACCCAGAACTCCGCACGTACGGTGTCGACGAACTCCGCCCTCCCGCCGAGCTACGCCTCTACCGAGCCCGAGCCCGAGCCACCACCCACTGGCTCCTCGTCCGCGGCGGAGACCCCGACTACGGCACCGGTATAGATTCCCGCCGCCCGGTCTGGCTCTGAAGCGCGTGTCGCGGCTCTGCGGGTCACCTCAGCTGAGTCAGGTGGCGGAGGTTGCTCGGATGCGCGGTAGCCAGGGGTGGTTGGGGTGGAGGTGGTCGATCATGTCGGCCAGCCAGGTGCGGCGGTCTGGGGTGAGGAGTGGGAGCGTTGCGTCCAGGTCGCGCTCGTCTTTCGGGCGGCCGAGGCGGGCCTTGTAGGCGATCGCCAGTTCGGGGTTGATGTAGCGGATGCCGTCGGGTGCTCGCCAGGTGATCTCGTCGAGGGCGTAGTCGAGGGTGGGATCGCGGCGGAAGACCCAGCGGCCGTCGCGGTCCGGGTTGGGCTGGAGGTCGAACTCCCACGGTGCCAGCGCGTGCCGCCGCAGCCAGATCTGGTCGGCATCGTCGGGCTGCTCCGGCCGCTCATCGGTCAGCGGCTGCAGCCGTCCGCCCGCGTTGGACCACAGGTCGTAGCGGCCGTTGAGATGAAACCGGAGCTTCTCGATGTCGCGGCGCCAGAGTGATACGTCGACGTCCTCGTGCTCCCGCCGTACGCCGGTGAAAGCCTCGATCGCCCATCCACCATTGATCCACCAGTCACCGTCGTACCCGTGCATCAGCTCCTGGGCATCCGCCGGCGTCGACACCTTCCACGGCCCGTACAAACGCTGGAACGCCAACTCCTCCGGATCCAGCCCGTCCGCGTACCAAGGCCGCTCCTCCATCGAACCTCCCGAGCTAGTTTCGCCAACGGCTGTGGTGGGTCCAGCCGATCACCTCGGCCGCGCGGCGGCAGTCGAAGAGCGACTGGGTGCCGGCGAGGTCCCCGGTGACCACGGTGTCCGGTGAGTAGCTCGCGAGCAAGTCGGCGGTGGGCTGCTCCATGCCAGTGTCCTCGGCGGCGATCACCAAGGTCTCGTAGCGTTCGGCGGCTGTGCGGGGCTGCAGGGACAGCACGCAGGCCCGAGCCGCCTCGGCGAGATCGACGTACCCCCAGAGGTTGCGGCGGTTGTCCTCAGGCGGTGCGTCGGCGATGTAGCGGCGTACTTCGTCGGGGGTGAGGATCCAGTGGAAACGGAGGGCTGTGACCTGCATGCCGCGGCGCGCGTACATCTCCCCCATACGCTCGAGCACGTCTTTGGTGAGCGCGTACGGATCGACGTATCGGAGGGCGGTCTCCTCATTGATCGGCACCGACGGAGTGCCAATCTCCTCCGGTGACCACGCGGTGCCGTAGATCGACCCGCTCGACGCGAGCACGGCCGTCCGGATGCCCTGCAGCCACGCCTCTTCCAGCGCGTTGAACGTCGTGAGCGCGTTGGCCTCGAGCAGGCGCACGGGCGTGATGTTCTCCGGACTCGCGATCCCGGCACAATGCACGATCGCGTCCACCCCACGCAGCGACCGCGCCACAGCTGCCCGGTCACTCAGGTCGACCGCCCCCGGCCCCACCAGGTCGGCCTCGACCACCTCATAGCCCTCGGCAACCAACTGCCGACAGACCTCACTCCCCAGCGTCCCCCTAGCCCCACTCACCCAAATCCGCACCTCCCGCATGCTAGTGCCGCGTCAAGCAAGGTTGAGGAGGTAACCCGCAGCGACCACCACCTCGAAGCCGGACCCGACGGCCAGGTGCGGGGTTCACCCCTGATCTGGTCCCTTCACCCCCGGAATGCGGTGGGTAGAAGGGTGCAGCTGCGAGGTTCTCCCCCGAAATTGCCCCGGGGCGGAAGGCAAGTGCGGTAACGACCTCGACGTTTCTTGCTGTCGCGGCCGTCGGTCACGCTGATGACCAGCGACCGCCTGACGCCGGCACAGAAGGCGGTCCCCGGGTTCTGGCCCGGATACTTCGACACCACGAGCTGCGGTTTCGGCATGTCCGTCCGCACCCACCCCGAGCACCTCGGCCTCTGGGCTGGGAGCTACGGATGTCCCGGCTTCTACGGCACCGCTTGGTACGACGATCCCGCCGAGGACTTGACGGCGATCGTCATCCTGCAGCGGCACACGCGGGCGTCCAGAAGTCCTGCCGATGTGGCAGGACTTCTGGACCACTGTCTATCAGGCGATCGACAACTGACCGCCGAGGGCCGGATCAAGCCGGCGGGTCCACGGCTTCAAGTTCCAGACCAACTCGTGGGCGGCGAGTCGTGGAGGACGGTTGGCGGATGCCGGTATCGCCGACCGAAATCCACGACTCGGAGGTGAGCCACCGGCGACAAGATGATGCCCGGCTCGGGATGGGTGCCGAGCCGGGCAGGGGCCGGGGTTAGCCGATCGGGGGTTAGTTCTTGCGCTTGGTTACTTCTTCGGTGGCGGTGGGGAGGACCTTGTGGAGGTCGCCTACTACGCCGAAGTCGACCAGTTCGAAGATGGGGGCTTCGGGGTCCTTGTTGATGGCGACGATGGTTTTCGAGGTTTGCATGCCGGCTCGGTGCTGGATCGCGCCCGAGATGCCTGCCGCCACGTAGAGCTGCGGCGAGACGGTCTTGCCGGTTTGGCCCACCTGGTAGGCGTGCGGGTACCAACCCGAGTCCACGGCGGCGCGGGAGGCGCCGACTGCGGCGCCCAGCGAGTCGGCGAAGGCTTCGACGGGGCCGAAGTCGCCGCCGGTGCCGCGACCGCCGGAGACGATGATCGCGGCCTCGGTGAGCTCGGGGCGACCCGTCGCCTCGCGGGGCTTGGAATCGGTGATGCGGGCGGTCTTCGCGCCGTCGGAGATCGTCACGTCGAACTCCTCCACCTCCGGCGAGGTCTGTGCGGCCTCCGGGGTGGCGGCGTTCGGCTTGACCGTGATGATCGGCGTGCCGTGGGTGACCTTCGCCTGGACGGTGAAGTTACCCGCGAAGACCGACTGCGTGGTGACCGCGCCGCCATCGCCGGCGACGACATCTACCGCGTCGGTGATCAGGCCGGAGTCGAGCTTGACCGCGAGCCGGGCCGCGATCTCCTTGCCCTCGGCGTTCGACGAGATCAGGATCGCGGCCGGCTCGATCTTCGCCGCGACCTGCTGCAGCGCCTCGGCCTTCGGAGCCACTAGGAACTGCGTTAGCGACGGGTCGGACAGCGCGATCACCTTGGTCGCGCCGTACTGACCGAGGGCCGGCAGCGCGTCCTGCACGCCCTCGCCGATGTAGACGGCGACCGGCTCGCCGAGCCGGCGTGCGATGGTGAGGAGCTCCGCGGTGGTCTTGCGGACCTGGCCGCCGGTGTGGTCAACGAGAACCAGAACGTTCGACATGAACTGATCGCTCCTCAGAGGAACTTGTTGGTGGACAGGAACTCGACGAGCTCGGCGGCACCGCTGCCGTCCTCGTCGGTGACGATCGTGCCGGCGCTGCGCGGCGGACGGGCGGTCACCTCGACCACCTCGGTCCACGCGCTCGCGCCACCCACCTGCTCGGCGGAGATCTCCAGGTCGGCCAGCGACCAGGTCTGGACCGGCTTCTTCTTCGCCGCCATGATCCCCTTGAACGACGGGTACCGCGGCTCGTTGGCCTGGTCGGACACCGACAGCACCAGCGGCAGCGTGCCCTCGACCGTGTCGCTCGCGGTGTCGCCGTCACGGCGGATCCGCACGGTCTGCCCGTCGACGGTCACCTCCGAGCCCAGCGTCACGGCCGGCAGCCCGAGCCGCTCCGACACCATCGCCGGCACGACACCCATGCTGCCGTCGGTCGAGCCCATCCCGAACACGACCAGATCGGCCTCGAGTTTGGCCAGCGCCTTCGACAAGATCAGCGAGGTCGCGACCGCGTCCGAGCCGTGGATCGCGTCGTCGATCACGTGGACACCGGCGTCGGCACCCATCTGCAGACCCTTCTTCACCGCGTCAGCGGCCTGCTCGGGCCCGACGGTCAGCACCGTCACCACAGTGTCAGCAGGGTCACCGTCACTCTCTTTCACAGTCAGAGCGGTCTCGACGGCGTACTCGTCCAGCTCGGACAGCAGCCCGTCGACACCCGCACGGTCCACCGTGTTGTCCTCCGAGCGGAAGCGGCGGTCCGCGGTGGCATCCGGCACGAACTTCGCGCAGACGACGATCTTCATAGCGTGTGGGACCCCTTCTGGTTAACGGTCTCTCCCAAGCCTGCCACGGATGTTACTCGCGAGAAACATATGGCGCGTGCGAGTCCCATCACAGTCCGGCGCAGCACCGGTCCGGCCGGCGCAGCCCTAGTCTGACTCAGGTGACCGAGACGTTACCGCTCACCGGCGAGAGAACCGCGCCCGGGATCTGGCACGAGAACTACTGGTTCGCGCGCCACGACGCCGCCTATCGCTGGATCACGGCCAATCTGCCGATCGATCCGACCGGCCGCGTCCTCGACGCCGGCTGCGGCGAGGGCTACGGCGCGGAGCAACTCCGCCTGGCCGGGGCGGACTCCGTGACCGGTCTCGACTATGAACATACGACGTTGCGGCACGTCGGCCGGGTTTATCCACAGCTCAATGTCGTCCGGGGCAATCTCGTCCAGACCGCCTTCGCGACCGGCACGTTCGATCTCGTTACGTCGTTGCAGACGATCGAGCACCTCTGGGAGCAGCCGCGGTTCGTCACCGAGTGCGCGCGCATCCTCAAGCCGACCGGCACCCTCGTCCTGAGTACGCCGAACCGCCTGACCTTCCCGAGTGGGAACTGGTACCACACGCGCGAGCTCACGGCCGCCGAGTTCGCCGAATTGCTCGAGCCGCACTTCGACATCACGCGAGCCCTCGGACTCCGCCACGGACGACGACTCACCGCGTGGGAGGCGCAGTACGGGTCCTGCGTCGACGGTCAGCTGGCCGCCGAGCATGACGCGTGGGATGCGAATCTCGCCGAGCTCGTCACGAGCACCACGCACGAGGACTTCGAGATCCGCCCAGGCGACCTGGACGAATCTCTCGATCTCATCCTAGTGGCGCGCCCTAAGGACGCACGAAGCGTTCGATGATCTTGCCGGCAATCAGGTAGACCAGCGCCGCGATCCCCCAGTTCACCAGCAGCGTGTTCTTCGCGGTCTCGAGCCGGAACAGGTCCTTGAACGGCCCGACCAGGTCGTGCCCGCGCTCCAGGATCCAGCGCACGATCTCGTTGCTCTGGTTGGTCTGGTCGAGCGCGGTGAACAGCGCACCGAGGGCCAGTACCGCGGCCGCCAGCACCGCGGCCAGCCAGATCAGCGAGGCGATCAGGTTGCGCAGCTTCCGCACCCCGGAGCCCACCGACGTCAGCGCCTGCTTGCCCTTACCCGAGCCGGCCGAGCCCTTCGGGCCGGCGGGTCTGTTGCTCGAGGCAACAGCCCCTGTCGGCACCTTACCGACCGGCTTGGTCACCGACGTCGCCGCCGGATCGCTGCTCGCAGCCTTGCCGGCCTCGGGTGCGGCTGCCTCCGAGCCGGCCGCACCGGTGCCCATGGCCGGACTGCCGGCCGGGGTCTCCGCCGCAGCCTTCTCCCGCGCTCGCTGCTCCGCGACGATCTCCGCCGCGGTCTTCGGCCGGGCGGTCCTCGTCGCGGTGGCCGTCGCACCCGCACCGCTCGCCTCGGCGGCCGGCGTCGGGGTGCCGGTGTCCGCGGCCTTGTCGGCTTCGGCGGCCGTCGCCTTCTCGTCGTGCGTACCCACGTCGTCCATCTCCTCAGCCGGGGTCGGATCCTCGTCCGTCGCCGGTCCGGTGGTCGCGGCCGGCGGTCTCCTGCGCCGGCTGACCGGGACCGGCCGCGGTGACAACCTGCGCCGGGCGCCCGCGAACGGAGCCCGCGCCGCTGTCGTGCCGTCCACTGCCTGTACCTCTGGGTCCACCCTTTGATTCACGCCCACATCCGGATCATTCGTTTCAAGCACTGGTTCCAACGTAGCGCCAGCGGGTTCCGTCACGATCGGAACCGGGTCGACCGAGCGGATCCGGGCCTGCGTGATCGAGCCGTCGGCCGCGGCCTGGTCCAGCGGCGAGCGGTCGCCCGCGGACGGCTCCGCACCGACGGGATCAGGCACGGTGGGTCTCCTCTCCGACGCTCAACCGATCGTGTGGGGCCACTGACTCTTCGTGCGGGACATAGTGCCCGACCGGTGAGTAACTTGAGAACCCCTCGCCGCCAACCTCTTCGTCACCGGTCGCCACCACATCGTCGGCGGCGACCTCCTCCGGTACGACGCTCGCCTCGACGGGGACTCCGGTATGGAGCCGCGCCTTGGTGCGCGCATTGGCCTCGGCCAGGCCGGCCAGGTAGGCGCGGCGGGCGGCGTTGGCCGCGTATCGGGTGGTGCGGTCGGCGACGACGACGGCCGGGACCCCGGCGGCGACGGCGTACGCAGGAATGTTGCCACGGGCAACGCTGTTCGCACCGATCACCACGCCGCGACCGATGTCGGTTCCGCGCGTCACGGTCACCTTCGTGGCCAGCCAGCAGTCCGGGCCGATCCGGACCGGTGACTTCACCAGGCCCTGGTCCTTGATCGGCAGGTCCAGGTCGTCGGTCTTGTGGTCGAAGTCGCAGATGTAGGTCCAGTCCGCGATCAGCGTGGACGCACCGATCTCGATGTCCAGGTAGCAGTTCACCGTGACGGCGCGCGCGAACACCACCTTGTCGCCGATCCGCAGCGTGCCCTCGTGCGCGCGCAGCCGGGTCTCGTCACCCAGGTGCACCCACTTGCCGAGGATGATCCGGCCGTGGCCGGGCCGCGCCACGACCTCCAGCTTCTTGCCCAGGAAGACGAAACCTTCGGTGATCACCTGCGGGTGGCGCAGCTTGAACCAGGCGAACCGCCAGTAGCGCTTCAGGTAGTACGGCGTCCAGGCCCGATGGCGCACCACCCAGCTCAGATTCGCCGCGGTCAGCAACCGCATCAGAACACCCTACTGCGCAGAGGGAGCGCCACCTGTGATCGAGACGTTGTAGTACAGCTCGTCGGGAACGACGGCCGACAGCACCTTGTCCACCTTCGACAACTGCAGCCACGACTTGTACGCGAACATCCGCCAGCCGAACCCGAGCTTCTGCTCCGGTACGGCGGCCTCGAACGTCCGGATCGGCCACCCGACCCACGCCGCCAACAACTCCTCGGTGACAGTCCGTACGTCGACAGCCCCGGCGCGACCGGCCATCCGGGCCAGGGTGTCCGGGTCGAACGTGTGCAGATCGACGACCGCCTCCAGCGCGGCGGCCCGGGACGACTCGTCGAGCTCCTCCTGCGGACGACGCCACTGCGAGAGCGCGGGAAGCTTCGTCACGTTCGTGGTCGCCCACCAGGTGAACCGGGACAGCCGGCGCGCGACGTAGTCGCCGTACCGGGTGGGCTCGCCGCAGATGACGAAGCGGCCGCCCGGCTTGAGCACGCGCAGCATCTCGCGGAAGGCGAGCTCCACATCCGGGATGTGGTGGATGACGGCGTGGCCGATGACAAGGTCGAAGGTGTCGTCGTCGTACGGGAGCTTCTCCGCGTCCGCGACCCGGCCCTCGACCGCGAAGCCGAGGGTGGCCGCGTTCTTCTCGGCCGCCTCGACCATGCCCGGCGAGAGGTCGGTGACGTGCGCCTCGGCGAGCACTCCGGCCAGCTTGAGATTCAGGGTGAAGAAGCCTGTGCCGGCGCCGATCTCCAGCGACTTGCCGTACGGCCAGCCGTCCGAGCCGGCGATCGCGGTGAAGCGGTCACGGGCGTAGGTGACGCAGCGTTCGTCGTACGAGATCGACCACTTCTCGTCGTACGTCGACGCCTCCCAGTCGTGGTAGAGCACCTGGGCGAGCTTGTTGTCGTTCCAGGCCGCCTCGACCTCTTCGGCGGTCGCGGCCGGCTTCTCAGCAGAGGTGGTCATTCAGTTTCCCTTGAACTCGGCCTTGCCGGGGCCGTTCTCGACGAAGGACTTCATCCCGATGCCGCGGTCCTCCGTGGCGAACAGCGCGGCGAACTGCTGCCGCTCGATCTCCAGCCCGGTCTGCAGGTCAACGCCGAGCCCGGCGTCGATCGCCTCCTTGGCGGCCCGCAGCGCCAGCGCCGCACCGCCGGAGAACTGCGACGCCCAGGCGACAGCCGCGCCGTAGACCTCAGCGGCCGGCACGACCTTGTCGACCAGGCCGATCGCGAGCGACTCGGCGGCGTCGACGAAGCGTCCGGTGTAGATGATGTCCTTGGCCTTGGACGCGCCGATCAGGCGGGACAGCCGCTGGGTGCCACCGGCGCCAGGGATGACTCCGAGCAGGATCTCCGGTTGGCCGAGCTTGGCGTCCTCGGCGGCGATCCGGTAGTCGGCGCACAGCGCCAGCTCGCAGCCACCACCGAGCGCATACCCGGTGATGGCCGCGACGGTCGGCTTGGGGATCGCGGCGACCGCGGACAGCGCGATTTGCAGCGGACCGGAGCGCTTGACCATGTCGGCGTACGACATGTCGGCCATCTCCTTGATGTCCGCGCCGGCCGCGAACACCCGCTCGCCGCCGTAGACCACCACGGCGCGGACTGCGTCGTCCTCAGCCGCAGCAACCGCTGCTGCCCGGATCTCTTCCTGGACCTGGACGTTCAGCGCGTTCATCTTCGGCCGGTCCAGCCGGATCGTGCCCACACCATCACTCACGGTGAGGTTGACGAACTCGCCCATCGCCTCGCTCCTTCACAGTCCAGGGGCCGCTACTACCCGCGGGTCACATCCCCGGAACCGTACCGGAACAGGCCAAGCGGGTGTACCGCGGGCTCACGTGTAGGAGACGCTGAGGGTGCTGGTCGCCACCGGCCCGTAGATGGTGGCGACCAGCGGAGATCAGAGCTCGACCGCTTGCCCCGAGGCGGCGGAGCGGCGGGCGGCGTCCACGATGCGCAGCGTGCGCAGCCCGACCGCACCGTCCGGCTGCGGTACGACGGCAGGCGTCGTACCGGGCTTCGCGGGGCCGGACTCGCGCACCGCGTCCAGGAACGTCGCGAGCAGGGACGCGTCGAGGTTGCCCCCGATCGCCAGGAAGACCTCACCGGACGCATCCGTGCCTCCCACATGCGGGAGGAACGGCTCGATCTCCACGGACCCGTTGGTCCCGGTCACCTGCAGCGAGACACCACCCCAGGTCGGACCGTTGTCCGGAACGCTCCAGGAGCAGTCGATGGTTGCCAGCAGCCCGTTGTCGTAGTTGACCGTCACCAGCCCACCGGTCTCCACGGCCACGCCCTTGTCCTGATGCAGCACGTGGTTGGCCGCGGCGTACACCCGCGTCGCCGACGCACCGCCGGTCAGACCGTCGATCAGGTCGGCACAGTGCACGGTGTGGTCGACGAGCGCTCCCCCACCAGCCTGCTTCGGGTCGGTGAACCACTGCCGCTGGTCGTACGGGATCTTCCCGTTGTTCGTCCCCAGTACGGCGAACACGTCGCCGAGCCGGCCGGCTTCGACCATGGCCCGCAGCCGCAGGTACGACGGCGAGAAGCGGACCGGATACGCGATCATCAGGATCGATCCGGCGGCCTCGCAGGCAGCCAGCATCGCCTCGCCGTCCTCGACCTCCGTGGCCAGCGGCTTCTCGCACAGCACGTGCGCACCGGCCGCGGCCGCACGCTCGACCAGTGCACGATGGCCGGCGTTCTCCGAGGTCACCACCACGGCGTCCGGGCCCCAGGCGAACAGCTCGTCGTACGAGTCGACGTACGGGATGCCGATCTGCTCGGCAAAGGCAGCACCCCGCGGACCGGAGTCGGGCGCGGACGCACCGTCGGGATCGGCGGACAGCACCTCGACGTCCGGCATCGAGCCGAGCAGGTGGGCGTAGCCCGCCGCGTGAGTGTGAGCGAACGAAGCGATCGCGATCTTCAGGCTCATGCCACGGCTCCCGTCTGGACGAAGGTCTTCATGTCGACAGCGCGGCCGGTCTCCATGGACGCGCGGGCCGCTTCGGCCAGATAGACCGCGGTAGCGCCATCCGGTGCGAGCACTCGGGGCTCCGGTCCACCGCGCAGACCGATCGCCAGCTCACGTAGTTGTGTCAGGTAAGGACTCTCCCCCAGCGTCGACGCCGGGATCAGCAGATCGCCGCCGGCCCCACCGTCCTGCAACTCCTCGGCAAAGCCGGTGTCGCCGTTGGACGTGTACTTCAGGACGCCATTCGACCCCGCGACCTGATAGCCGGACTGGAACGTCGTACCCGTCGCGCCCCACGTCGCGCGGCAGTGGCTGATCGCCCCCGTGTCATGGGTGAGCGTCACATGTGCCGCCACGTTGACCGGGCTGATGCCGTCCACGGTCGGCGGGTTCTGTACGGCGTACACGCTGGTGACCTCGCCACACAGCCAACGGGCCTGGTCGAGGTCGTGGACCATCAGGTCCATGATCACGCCGCCGGAGTGGGCGACGTCGCGATACCACCCGGCACCGGCCGGCGACGATGCCTGGCGGAAGAACCGCGCCACCGCGACCTCGCCGATCCGGCCCGCCTGGATCGCGTCGTACGCCGCCTTGTACGCCGGGAAGTACCGGACCACGTGGGCCGGGTACAGCCGGACGCCGGCGGCCTGCGCGGCGTCGATGACCTCGTGCGAGTCGGCCGCGGTGAGCGTCAGCGGCTTCTCGCAGATCACGTTCTTGCCGGCCTTGATCGCGGCCAGCGCGATCTCCTTGTGCGTCGGCGACGGCGTGACGATGTCGACGAACTCAACCTCCGCCAGGAGACCGTCCAGCGATGGCGCGACCTCCAGGTCGTACTGCTCGGCGAGCTCGTCGGCGCCCTCGAGTGAGTGCACCAGAACCCGGGCGCCGAGTGCTTTCCACGCGGCGACGTGGACGTGGGCGATGTTGCCCGCGCCGATCAGACCGACGGTCAGACCGGCCAACTCTTCCGACATGTGATCCCCTACTCGGCCCTGCTGGACTTCGGCTAATTAGTAACGGTCCTTGCGTATCATTGCGCACAGGCGTTCGCAACTACCGTCTCATGAACACATCCACCTTCGTTATCGATAAGCCACCCCAGACTGTGCAGAATGTGCCGGTGACCGACGTGACCGCCGCCCCGACCACTCTCGGGCTCGGAGCAGTGGTCCAGACCGATGGGACGACGTTCACGCTCTGGGCTCCTGCGGCCGAGCGCGTCGAGCTGGCGCTGATCGCCGACGACGGCAGCCAGCGGAACCTGGATCTGGCCCATACCGGTGAATACTGGACCGGGTTCGTCCCTGGCGTCGGCGCCGGCCAGCGGTACGGGTACCGCGTGCACGGTCCGTTCAACCCATCGCACGGGCTCCGCTTCAACCCGTCCAAGCTTCTGCTCGACCCGTACGCGCGGGCCGTCGACGGCTCGCTAAACTTCGCCAGCCCACTCATCTACGACTCGTCCGACGGCGACTCGGCCGGGCATGTCCCGGTCAGCGTGGTCGTCGCCGCCTCCGAACCGCCACCGCCGATCAGCGAGCCGGTGCACTGGGGCGAGACGGTCATCTACGAGTTGCACACCAAGGGCTTCACCAAACTCCATCCCGACGTACCCGAGCACCAGCGCGGGACGTACGCCGGTCTCGCGCACCCGTCCGTGATCAGCTATCTGACCGACCTCGGGGTCACGTCGGTCGAGTTGCTGCCGATCCACCACTTCCTCACCGAGCCCTCGATCGCGGCCCGCGGCCTGCCGAACTACTGGGGTTACAACACCCTCGGCTTCTTCGCGCCCCACGCGCCGTACTCGTCTGCGGGCTCGCGCGGTGAGCAGGTGGCCGAGTTCAAAGCGATGGTCGCCGCGTTCCACGCCGCCGGCATCGAAGTGATCCTCGACGTGGTCTACAACCACACCGCCGAGGGCGGGTTCGACGGGCCGACGCTGAGCTTCCGCGGCATCGACAACCGCGCGTACTACCGGCTCGCACACGGCGCCGCGATGTACGACGTGACCGGCACCGGCAACTCGGTCGACACCTCGCACCCGCAGGTCCGCCGGCTGGTGATGGACTCGCTGCGGTACTGGGTCGAGGAGATGGGCGTCGACGGGTTCCGGTTCGACCTGGCCGTGACGCTGATCCGCAACGAGCGGCACGAGGTCGACACGGTCGAGCACCCGTTCCTCGCCGAGGTCGCAGCCGATCCGGTCCTCGGCCGGGTCAAGCTGATCGCCGAGCCATGGGACGTCGGGCCGTTCGGCTACCAGGTCGGCAACTTCGGCACGCCGTGGTCGGAGTGGAACGGCAAGTTCCGCGACAGCGTCCGCGACGTCTGGCGGAACACCTCCGACGGCGTGAAGGACCTCGCCTACCGGCTGTCCGGCTCCAGCGACCTGTACGGCGACGACGGGCGGTACCCGTACGCGTCGATCAACTTCGTCACCGCGCACGACGGGTTCACCCTGCGGGATCTGGTCAGCTACAACCACAAGCACAATGAGGCGAACCACGAGGACAACCGGGACGGCACTGACGACAACCGGTCGTGGAACTGCGGTTTCGAGGGCGAGACCGCTGACCGGCGTGTGGTTGCGTTGCGCAAACGCCAGATGGCCAATCTGATGTCCACGCTGATCCTCTCCACCGGCGTACCGATGATCACCGCCGGGGACGAGTGCGGGCGGACCCAGCACGGCAACAACAACGCCTACTGCCAGGACAACGAGCTCTCCTGGTTCGACTGGTCGCTGCCGGCCGAGTGGTCCGATCACCTTGAGCTGACGAAGAAGCTGATCGCACTGCGGGCGGCCCACCCGGTCCTGCGGCAATGGCACTACTTCTCCGGCGGCCCCGTCGTACCAGGCGGTCGCAAGGACCTGTCCTGGATCGCACCGCACGGCGGCGAGATGACCGACGCCGACTGGTACGACGGCAACCTCCGAACCATCGGCATGTTCCTGGCCGGCGACGCCCTCCGCGCCACCGACGCCGAAGGCAACGCCCTCACCGACAACTCCTTCCTCCTGGCCCTCAACGCCACCCCGGAGACCCGCCAGGTAGTCGTCCCCGATCCCTCCTGGGCTCCCGCCTACGAAGTAGTCCTCGACACCAGCAACAGCATGGTCACCGAAGTAGAAGCCGGAGCCACCGTCCCCCTAGCCCCTCGCTGCCTGGTCCTACTCCGCGCGCTCTAACAGGTCTTCGTATAGGGCCGATCACCGAAGTTCTCCCGCCACTCCGCCGCAGTCAGATCGCGGCCGGCCATTCGGCACGCAGTCTCGATCGCGTGCTCCAGCCGCGTGTCCCACCGGTAGATCCCGTCGTCATACGCGGCGATCATCACCGTGTGACCGTCGGCGAGGAAATCGGCGCTGACAATTTGCTGGTTCGGCGTGAGGACGGAACCGAGGAGCGCCGCCGTCGTGCCGTCGAACAGACTGACGCCACCTTCCCAGCCGGACGACACCAGCAACCGACTGTCCGCCGAGAAGGCAAGACCGTTGGTGAAGCCCTGATGGACGAGTTGCGGTGGAGCCACCGCCACACCGGTGTCTGAGTCCACGATCACAACATGTCCCTTGATGCTCCCGATGGCGACCCGCCTGCCGTCCGGCGCGAAGGAGACCAACTCGGGATCGCTCATCGGAAGCTTCCCGCGCCGCAGCACCGTGCCCGCGGCCAGATCGACCATTGCCCAGCCCGTGGAGGGAACGTCCAGCCGATCCGAGATGCGGCGTCCGCCGGTCAGCACGAAGGCCGAATGGTTGTCCGGGCTCGCCGACAACCACGCGATCGAAGCACCGACCTTGATGGGTTTGCTGAGCGGGAGCAGGGTGTCCGCATCCAGTAGCACTGCCGTTCCGGACTGGTCGCCGACGACGAGACGACTGCCGTCGAGTCCGCTGTAGTCGAGGTCCAGTACCGGGGCGCCCGACACCTTCCGGCTGGCGAGGACGCGGCCGGTTCGAGTGTCGAAGACGAAGACGAAGCCCTCGGTGGTGCCGATCGCGAACCTGTCCCCGGTCGGGTGCCAGCTACCGCAACTGTTCGTGTAATTGGCGACGTGAGTCGTGTCGAAGCGGACTGCCTTGCCGGTGGTGGTGTTGACGAAGCTGCCACCTGGCCCGCCCGCGTCCGCAGGGACGAGGCTCGTGTTGACCATTCGATAGACGGACTTGCCGCCGGGCGCCATGAATCGGCAACTCCACTCGAAACGAGTCGAGTTCTTGACACGCGTGACGTATCTGCGGCTGCCGGTGAGATCCCACGTGCGCACCGCGCTGTCGCCTGCCGACGTGTACAGCGTCTTGTCGTCCGGGCTGAACGCGGCGGTCAGTGTGTCGCCCTCTGAGATCGGCACGTCCTCCAACGCCAGTCCACTGGCTACGTCCCACACCACGAGGCGCAGATCGGACCCGGTCGACACCAGGGATTTCCCACTGTGGGAGAACCGCACACCCATGAGGGCGCTCGTGTGTCCGCTCAGCCGGTGCAGGGTCTTCCCGGTCGCAGCGTCGAGCAGAAATGCCTTGAAGCGATCCGGGCCGCCGGTGTCCCCGGCTTCGACTGCGAGCGCGAGCGTCTTCCCGCCCGGACTGACATCGGCCTCCTCGAGGGCCAGGTCCGGCCGCGTCCAGAGTTGTTTGCCGGAAGCAACGTCGTACGCTGCCGCCGGCCTGGTGGTGTAGAAGCGGTCACCTGCCGGGCTGAGCACGACGCCCCGGACGGAGTCGGCCGGCAGCGGCATCGTCCTGCGCACCGTCGGCCGGCGGCCCGGCCGGATGTCCCAGATGATCAGGGCTCCGCTGCTGAAGTCGTTCGAGACACCAGCGCCGTAGTACTGGAGCATCGCGGCGAGAGTGTTGCCGTCGTGGCTGTACGCGAGATGGATCGCTCGGGCAGGTGTCTGGGTGAAGCCGGGTAGCCGCCGACCGGTTGGAAGGAGTGTCGTGGGTTCGAGCAGCCGTACCGGTTCGGTGGTTGGTGGTGGCATTCCGACCGCCAGCTCGCGATCGCCCGGGCTCAGGGCGAACGCGCCCACGGAATCAAGGTGAACGGCGCCGGAGGATCGGTTTTTGGGACGGTGGGCGGCAAGCCGTCGGCCACTGCTCAGGTCGTAGAGCACTACGGTGCCGTTGGCGTCGTACACGATCACGCGGCGACCGTCCGCGGTCACCGCCAGGCCGTAGGAATCCAGCTTCTCGGTTTGGATCGAGCTGATCAGCTGCGGGTGTTTTGCGAGGGCGGCCAGGAGGTTGGCTCGGGACTCTGGGGACTCCTTCATGCGGACGCCGGCCACGGCGAGCAGTAGCGAGGTGTCGATGTCGCTTTGGACGACGGCCTTTGCGCCGGCGCGGCCGGCGTCTGCGGCTACGGCTGCTTCTTGTGCCGCGGTGGCCTGGCGGTCAGCTCGGCCGGCTTGGCCGACTGCGAGGAAGCCGGCGATCAGCGCTCCTACCAGGAGGATCGCGGCCGTGGTCAGTGCAGCGCGGAGGCGGCGGTTGACACGGATCTGCTGGCGGGCGCGGTCTTCCGCGGCATGGAGTTCTGCGGCGGAGAGGCTTTCGCTCGCGGTGAGGAAGTCGGTCTCTGTCGGCGTGAGGTCCGGTGTTGTGTCCTGTTGCCACTGCAGGGCCTTTGCGAGGCGGACGCCTCGGTACAGCTCACTCTCGGGACGTCCCAGCGATTCCCACGAGTCGGCGACCTGGGTGAGGTGATGGAGGATCTGCTGACCTTCTAGATCATCCTCGAGCCAGCCGCGGAGACGCGGCCAGGCACGGGCGAGGGCTTCGTGAGCCAGTTCGACGACGCCGTCGTCGCTGGTGACGAGGCGAGAGCTGATGAGCAGATCGATGAGCGCGTCCGACTCGGGGCCGGTCACCACCGTCCGTCTCGGCAGCCGGCTGCGGACCGGCTGGCCGTCCGGGCCTGGAGTGACCAGGCGCAGCAGGAGCGCCCGCAGCATCGGCTGTTGCTCCGGTGTGAGTCGCGCGTAGACCTGCTCGGCGGACTGTGCGACAGCACCTTGGATGCCGCCCGACGCGCGATATCCGGCGACCGTCAGCGTGCGGCCTTCTCGACGCTGCCAAGTCTCGGCCAAGACGTGGGACATCAGCGGGAGAGCGCCGGGCTGGTCGGCGACCTCACCGATCAGCAGGTCGACCAGACCTGGTTCGACGATCAGCGAGGCGAGGCGCGCCGGTTCGGTGATCGCTTCCCGAAGCTCTGCCTCGGACATCCCGGTGAGCAGGTGCATGCCGTTCTCCACGACCTGGGCGAAGCCCGGATGGGAGGAGATGTCGGCGAGCCGATCGGCACGGAAGGACAGGATCAACGGCGCCACGGTGGCGTGATCGGTCAACCGGGTGAGGAACGCCTTCCGTTCGGCCTCGTCCTGACACAGCGAGAAGACCTCCTCACACTGATCGACGACCAGCGTGGGCAGCGGGCCTTTGCCGGGCAGTGCGGCGGCCAGTGCTCGCAGCGGGTGGACCCCTGGCGTGATGGTCACGATGCTCCGCCCGTCGCTGCGCAGGGTCGCCGCGATGCCGGCCCTGATCAGTGAGGACTTGCCGCAACCGGACGGGCCGACGACCGCAAGGATCGAAGTGTCGGACAGTTTCCTCAGTCCCACGGCCACCTGCGACTCGCGGCCGAAGAACAGCTCGGCGTCGTCGAGGTCGTACGGCTTCAGGCCTTGGTACGGACAGACCGCGCTCGGTTCCGGCAGCGCGCTCGGGACCACCAGCGCCGGATCCTGACGCAGGATCGCCTGTTCCAGCGCATCGATCGCTGGGCTGGGATCGATCCCGAGCTCACGGTCGAGCACCACTCGGAGCCGCCGGAGCGTCTCCAGCGCCTCGCCCTGCCGACCGGCCTGGTACTGCGCGGTCGCGAGCAGCGCCCATCTCCGCTCGCGCAGCGGAGCCTCCGCGGTCAGAGCCTGTGCTTTGCCGAGGGCACCGTCGTAGCCACCGGACCGCAGCGACGCCTCCACATACAACTCTTCCGCAACCTGTCGAAGCTCGCTCAGGCGGGCGATCTCGATCCGCGCGGTGTCCCATCCCGCGACCTCGTCGAACGGAGGACCTCGCCACAGCGTCAGCGCATCGGCGAGTACGACGGCTGCCCGTTCCGCCTCGCCGGCCGTCAGCAGTTGGCCGGCCCGGCCGACCGCACGCTCGAAGCGGCGGCTGTCGATCTCGTCGTCAGCAACGGCCAGCCGGTAGCCGGCCGGCGATGTCTCGATCGCGTGGCTGCCGAGAAGCTTGCGCAACCGGACGACACAACCTTGGACGACCTTGGCCTCCGAGGCCGGCGGCCGGTCTCCCCACAACACGTCGGCGAGCGCCCCAGCACTCACAACCTCCCCCGGATGCACTGCTAATGCGGCCAGAACGACGCGGTCTCGTCGTGTGAGGTTCTTCCACTCCCCCTCGATGGTGAGCGGGCCGAGAACGGCGATACCCACTCTTCGACTGTCGACCGTGTCCGGCCACGCGTCAAGGCCGCTGATACCGCGCTGATACCGGCCTCGCCCGGCCTGATACCGCCGGGCGGGACAACGGTGCCATCACCTCGAGGCGCAACCGGATCGCCAACCATGGCGAACCCCGCTCCGGGGAGGAGAGGGAGCGATGCTCACCACCGCAGTAGGCACCAGGAAGCATTCCATGACCAGCCGGCTCGCCCGGTTGGCCGCGGGGGCGGCAGTCAGCGTCGCCTTCATGACAACCGCCGCGCCGGCGATGGCCAGCGAGCCGCCTGAGCCGCCTGGCGGATCCCACGACCAGACGACCGCGCCCGCTGCAGCGGGCGACACAGTGGACCTGAGCTCAGTCGCTCTCGGTGCCCTCTCTGGCATCGCGCTGAGCGGCGCGGGTCTGGGTATCGCGTACGGGGTCCAGCGCCGGCGCGACCGCTCCACCGCGCATCCCGCCTGAACGGGGCGACCGGCCGGGACCTGTCCATCGGGTCCCGGTCGGTGCCGTTCGCGCGCTCTGATGGGTCGTTAACCTTCCTGCAGTACATTCGCTGGTCACCGTCTGTTCATGTCTGGGGGACCGATGTTTTTGCTGCGTCGTGGGGTGCGTGAGCGGACGACGCCGATCGGTGCGCTGCACCACGCGATCATGCGTTGGGGTGAAGCCGAGCGGACGAGTTCGCGGCTGGCAGTGCAGCGCTGGGTGGATGGCGTCGCGTACGTCGACGTACAGGCTCGGACATTCGCCGACTTCTGGACACGGCAGAACGAGAAGGCGCTGGACGCCGACGGACCGCTCTGGGTGGTGCTCGGCGACTCCACTGCTCAAGGGCTTGGTGCGTCGTCGCCACTGCATGGGTACGTCGGCCAAGTGCTCAACGCGCTGCGTCGGACCGGCAGTCCGTGGCGGGTACTCAACCTGTCGCGGTCCGGCGCGCAGACCCGGCACGTACTGGAGGAACAGCTACCACTGGTCGATGGACTGACGCCTGCGTTGGTGACGTGCGGCATCGGCAGCAACGACATCCTGGCCACGCCGCCGACGCGGTTTCGCGACCACCTCCGGCAAGTGATCGAGCGGCTCCCGTCCTCATCGGTGGTAATGGACCTGACCGTCCCGGACCGCCTCTGGCGCATCGGCGGGGTGTGCAGCCCGTACGTGACCGGCATCAACCAGCTGATCAACACCACCGCGACAGAACGCGGTCTGCCGGTGGCTGAGGTTTCGCAGCACGCCCGGCCGCCATGGCGCGGCATGCTCGCGCCGGACAGCTTCCACCCCAACAACCTCGGCTACCGCCGCCACGCCGACGCCCTGCTCGCCGCCCTGCCGGCCGCTGTCCTCGCGCCCTGACGATCACACTGGGCAAATACTACGGATCCGGATAATCTGGATTCGTGGAAAATGGATTGTTGGTGCTGTTGCAGCGGGCTACGCATGTGACGTTGCAGGTGCTGGGGACGGAGCTGGGTGAGCTGGGGCTGACCGCTTCCGAGGTCAACGTGCTGGCGAATCTGGCCGACGGGCAGGCGCGGACCGTGTCCGAGCTGGGTGCGGCTGCGGGAGTCAGGCCGACGACGCTGACCGGCGTACTCGATCGGCTAGAGCAGAAGGGGCAGATCACCCGGGCCGCGCGACCGGGTGATCGGCGGGCCGTGGAGATCGCGCTGACGAAGGTTGGGGTGAAGAGCGCCGGTCAGGTGCAGCGAGCTTTCGCTGCCGTGGAGAAGCAGGCGCTGGCCGGGGTGTCGCCGACCGCTGTGAATCAGGCTCGCAAGGTGCTCACCGCGTTGGCGGCGATATGAGCACCTTCGACGAACTGATGCGTGAAGTGATGGCGACCGCCGACCGGTTCGGGCACCGGGAGCACGTGCACTTGACGTGGCTCGCCGTACGGCGGTGTGGGCCGGCCGGCGCGGTCGAGTTGATCAGCGACGGGATCCAGCGGACCGCGCGCTACGCGGGAGTGCCGCAGAAGTACAACGCGACCGTGAGCCGGGCCTGGGTCGAGTTGACGGCGTACCACATGGACGAGGAGCCGGAAGCGACCTTCGAGGAGCTGGTCACGCACAATCCGGGGCTCTTGGACAAGCGGCTGCTGATGCATTTCTACCAGTCGCGCACGCTGGCGTCGCCGGCCGCTCGGACGGGGTGGGTGCAGCCCGATGTGAGGGCGTTCCCAGGATGACGCTTTACCTTGCCCCTGGGGCAGGGGGTTTGATGGTCGCGTGTTGACGATCAGTGAGTTCGGACGGCGGACCGGGCTTTCGCACAAGGCGTTGCGGTTGTACGACGTGTCCGGGTTGTTGCCGCCGGCCCAGGTGGACCCGGCCAACGGGTACCGCCTGTACAACGAGGAGCAACTGGAGCGCGCCCGCCGGATTAGTGTGCTGCGGCAGCTGGACATGCCGTTGACCAAGATCGCCGAGATACTCGCGGGGTCCGACGAGGAAGCGCTGATCCGGCTGGACCGGTGGTGGATCGCCCAGGAGGCGACCACCGCGGCCCGGCGGGCGACGCTGCAATACCTGCGGGACCGGTTGAGCCGGACGGGGACGTCTGGGTTGCCACCCCGGCCGGTGCTGACCCGCGACGTTCGGGCGACGAAGATCGCGACCATCCGGACCGATACGGATCAGCAGACGCTGATCGGGGTGATCGTGTCCTCGACGTACGAGATCCGCGCGCACCTGGCCGCCGCGGGGGCGACGCTGACCGGAGAGTCGTGGGTGATCTTCCACGGCGCGGTGACGCCGGAGGCCGAGGCGCCCGTCGAGGTGTGCGTGCCGTTCGACGGGCTGGTGGATCCGGCCGGGCCGATCGCGATCCGGGTCGAACCGGCCCATCGCGAGGCGTACTGCAGCATCACGATGGACGAGTGCGCGTTTCCGCGGATCATGCTCGCCTACGACCTCGTCTACGACTGGGCGCGCGCGGCCGGTTTGCCCGAAGCAGGTCCGCCGCGGGAGGTCTATCGGCCCGACTGTCATCTGCTTCCGCGAGACCAGCCGGCCGTCGACATCGCTCTGCCCATTCTCGAAAGGAAAGCCTGATGGACTACGCGGTTCAGACCGAGTTCAGTGACCCCGGCGTACACGCCGGTTTGTTCGATGCGTTGCCGGACGACCTTGCCGGGATCGGAGCAGTGGTCCGCAACCTGCTGATCCACTACCGCGGCGGCGGGATCGAGTTCACCGGAGACCGGCTGGCCGAGATCGACCACCGGTGGGTGTCAGCGATGCTGACGACCGACCAGAAGCGCAACGGTACGGCGCTCGCCGTACCGCGGGAGCCGGTCGACCGGTTGGTCGGGTGCTGCCGGGACTACACGCTGATGTTCGTCTCCGCCCTGCGGCACAAGGGGATTCCAGCCCGCAGCCGGATCGGGTTCGCGGTGTACTTCGCGTCCGGGTTCAACCACGACCACGTCGTCGCGGAGTACTGGAACGGCGACCGCTGGGTGATGATCGACCCTGAGCTCGACCCCGCCGGCGACCAGCCGTTCAACCCGCTGGACATGCCGAAGGGCCCGTTCCTGTCCGCCGCCGAGGTGTGGCTGGGCGTCCGCGCCGGCGACCTCGACCCGGATCTCTTCGGCGTCGACCCCGGCCTGCCGATCCGCGGCGGCTGGTTCATCCGGAACTACGTCCACGTCCAGCACGCCCACCTGCAAGGCGACGAACTCCTGCTCTGGGACAGCTGGGGCACCATGTCCGGCAGCCTCGACGGTGCCGACGTGGACCTGACCGACCGCGTCGCCCGCCTATTGGTTGCCTCCGACAACGGAGATGAGACCGCCGGCAAGGAACTGACCGATCTCTACCGGTCCAACCCGGCCCTCACCTTCACCGGCCGTGCCTTCGTCACGTCCCCCGCGCGCACCGAACACGCCTGGATGAATCTCACCCGCCCGACCGAGTAGCCCGCGCCTGACCCGGCGACCCCTGAAACGGCGCACGGTCGGCGGCGGCAGGTCGACGTGCCTGGTGAACGGCGCCGGCCTGGTGGTCAGGTGAGGTGGGTGACCAGGTCGGCGACGATGCGGTCGATCCCGTTCAGCAGGGAGAGGTGGCCCTCGCCCGCTTCGAAGTGGAAGGTGGCGCCGGAGACGTGGCCGGCCAGCCAGTGGCCGTGGGCCTCGGGGACCATCCGGTCCTGGTCGCCCTGCCAGATCGCGACCGGCGTGCTGATCCGATCGAGGCGGAAGCCCCAGTCCTTGACGAAGGCCAGGTCGTCGTCGCGCCAGCCCGCGATGCTCTCGGCGACGGAGCGCCGGGCCGAGGCGGCGAGCCAGTCCAGAAGCGGGCCGGTCATCGCCGCCTTGTCCACCTCGGAGACCAGATCACCGAAGGCGGCCGCCAAGTCCTGCGGTGCGGCGCCGGCCAGCTCGCTGGACTGCTCTTCGATCAGCGGCTCGAGCGCCGCGCGGCCCTTGAACGCGGCGCCGAACTCGGCGACGTTCTCCTCCCCCATGCCGGCCACGAAGTCCAGCCCGTCCGCGTTGGCCGGCCCGACCCCGGCGAGCGTGGCCGCCGCGATGCAGCGGCCGGGGAGCAGCGCCGCGCAGGCCAGCGAATGCGGGCCGCCACCGGAGAGGCCGATGCTGAGGAAGCGGTCCGCACCGATCGCGTCCAGGACACTGCTGACATCGGCGGCCACGTCGCTGATCGAGCGACCAGGCTGCGGTGTCGACGCGCCGTACCCGGGCCGGCCGGGGCTGACCAGTCGTAGCCCGTGCCGCTCCGCGGCCTCGGCAAGTGGAGCTAAGCGGACGGCAGCACCCGGTGTGCCGTGATGAAACACGAGCGGTATCCCGTCCGCGGGCCCCTCGATCAGGTACTCCAGCTTGCGGCCATCGGCGAGTTGCACGAACTCCATGCGCGAAAGCCTAGCGTCGGGGGCCGCGCTCGCCGACAAACGAACGACCCCGCCTGGTGAGGCAGGCGGGGTCGTGTGTTTGTGATGAAGGGCTCAGAATTCGGAGCCGACGGGGAGGTCCGGGGCGGACGGGTCGTCGGGGTCCGAGGGACCGGCGGCCAGGCCCATTTCGGCCGGGGTGGCGAGGCCGTTGTGGTTGGGGACCACCCGGACGGTGTAGCCGAAGGGGCCGGTGCGGTCCAGCTTCAGTTCGCCTTCGTAGCGGTGGCGGTTGCCTTCGTAGGTCTCCGCCAGCGACAGCGACGCGCGCACCGGGTCGGTGATCTCGTCGTTGGTGTCGACGCGGCCGTGCAGCACCTCGACGCAGATGTCCGCCGGGGTCAGGTCGCCAAGCGCCGCGAACGCGCGGACGCCGACGGTGGTCCCGAGCTGCGGTACGTCGCCCAGGCCCTGCAGCTCCACGTGGTCGACCCGGATCTGCGGCCAGGCCGTCCGGACCTTCTTCTTCCACGCGGCCAGCTCGCGCGCACCGTCGTACGTCGCGTTCAACGACCGCGAGGACTTCGCGGCCGGCACGTACAGCTGCTCGACGTAGTCGCGGACCATCCGGGTGGCGAGCACCTTCGGGCCAAGCTCCTTGATCGTGTGCCGCAGCATCTCGATCCACCGGCCCGGCACCGCACCGTCGTAGAACCGCGGCGCGACCTGCTTCTCGATCAGGTCGTACAGCGCGTGCGCCTCGAGGTCGTCACGCCGGTCGGTGTCCTCGATCCCTTCGGCGGACGGGATCGCCCAGCCGAACTCGTCGTCGTACCACTCGTCCCACCACCCGTCGCGGATGGACAGGTTCAAAGCGCCGTTGAGCGCCGCCTTCATGCCGGACGTGCCGCACGCCTCGTACGGGCGGAGCGGGTTGTTCAGCCAGACGTCGCAGCCCGGGTACATCGGCTGCGCCAGCGCGATGTCGTAGTCCGGCACGAATACGATCCGGTGCCGCACCTCCGGGTCGTCGGCGAAGCGGACCATCTCCTGGATCAGCTTCTTGCCGCCCTCGTCGTGCGGGTGCGCCTTGCCCGCGATGACGATCTGCACCGGCCGCTGCGGGTGCAGCAGCAGCGCCTTCAGCCGGGCCGGGTCGCGCAGCATCAGCGTCAGCCGCTTGTACGACGGAACGCGCCGGGCGAAGCCCATCGTCAGCACGTCGGGGTCGAGGATCGAGTCGACCCAGCCGAGCTCGGCGTCACTGGCCCCGCGATTGATCCAGGACTGCCGGACCCGGGCCCGGGTGTCGTCGATGAACCGCTGCCGCAGGATCCGCTTGGTCTCCCAGATCTGCTGGTCGGTGGTCTTGTCCAGACCCTCGAAGACGGTGTCGCCCTCGGCGGTGTAGTTGGCGTAGGTCAGCTCGTGGATCTCCCGGGGCACCCAGGTCGGCGCGTGCACGCCGTTGGTGATCGAGGTGATCGGCACGTCGATCGGGTCGAAGCTCGGCCAGAGCCCGGAGAACATGCCGCGGCTGACCACACCGTGCAGCTTGGACACGCCGTTGGCCCGCTGGGCGAGGCGAAGCCCCATGATCGCCATGTTGAAAACGCCCGGGTCGCCGCCCTCGAAGTCCTCGGCGCCGAGCTCGAGGATGCGCTCGATCGGGACCCCCTGGCCGAACGCGTCCGGCGAGAAGTGCTGCTGGATCAGCTCGACCGGGAACCGGTCGATACCGGCCGGCACCGGGGTGTGGGTGGTGAACACGGTGCCGCCGCGGGCCACCTCGAGCGCGGTGTCGAAGTCGAGGCCCTGGTCGGCGGCGAGCTCGCGGATCCGCTCGACGCCGAGGAAACCGGCGTGGCCCTCGTTGGTGTGGAACACCTCGGGCGCCGGGTGGCCGGTGATCCGGCAGTACGCGCGGACCGCGCGGACACCGCCGACGCCGAGCAGCAGCTCCTGGAGCAGCCGGTGCTCCGTCGTACCGCCGTACAGCCGGTCGGTCACCTCGCGCTCTCCCGCGTCGTTCTCCTCCATGTCGGAGTCGAGCATCAGCAGCGGCACGCGGCCGACCTGGGCGACCCAGATCTGCGCGTGCAGCTCGCGGTTGCCGGGCAACGTCAGAGTCACGGTCGCGGGGGCGTCACCATCCCGGAGCAGGCTGATCGGCAGCCCGTCCGGATCCACCAGGGGGTAACGCTCCTGCTGCCAGCCCTCGGCGTTCAGGTACTGCGCGAAGTAGCCGTGCCGATACAGCAGACCGACACCGATCAGCGGTACGGCGAGGTCGCTGGCAGCCTTCAGGTGATCACCGGCCAGGATGCCCAGGCCGCCCGAGTACTGCGGCAGCACGTGGGTGATCCCGAACTCCGGGGAGAAGTAAGCCACCGAGCTCACCGGCGAACCGGCCTCGGTCTGGAACCAGCGGTCGTCGGTCACGTAACCGTTCAGGTCGGCTACGGCCAGCTCCAGCCGGCGGAGAAAGGCATTGTCATTGGCCAGCTCGTCGAGCCGGGCCGCCGGGACCTCACCGAGAAGCTTGACCGGGTCACCGCCGGTGCTCCGCCACAGCTGCGGGTCGACGGCCTCGAAGACGTCCTGCGTCTCCGGGTGCCAGGCCCAGCGGAGGTTGTTCACCAGGGTGCCCAGGCCGGTCAGCGGCTCGGGGAGGACAGGGCGGACGGAGAATCGTCGTATCGCTCGCACCGGGACACCGTACCGGCCCGAGGTGCGCAAGACACCCTCGGCCTGCATCGATTTTGCAACGCGAGCAAGATTTTGCAGAGGTGCATGTCACAGGCAAGCACTGGGAACCCATAACATCAGTCCTGTAGTTCTCGACGTAGTTACCCACCCCGCCGGATCCGCAACCGGGCGGATCCACACTCAGACAGGGAAGGTTCGTCTACGCCATGACTGGGCGCATCCCGATCACCGAGGTCACCCCGACCGTCGACGCCGGAGCGTATCCGGCCAAGGCGTCGGTCGGCGAGACGTTCACCATCGCTGCCACGGTCTTCCGGGAGGGCCACGACGCGGTGAACGCGAACGTCGTGCTGACCTCGCCGTCGGGACAGACCAGACGGATGCTGATGACCCCGGTCGGCCAGGGCAGCGACCGGTGGACGGTCGACGTCACCCTGCAGGAGCAGGGCGCGTGGACGTTCGCGGTCGAGGGCTGGAGCGACCCGTACGGGACCTGGCGGCACAACGCCGAGATCAAGATCCCGGCCGGGATCGACATCGATCTGATGTTCGCCGAGGGCGCGGCGTTCTTCGACCGGGCGGCCGCCGGTGTGCCCCCCGCCGTACGCGCGGATCGCGCCACGCTCGGCGATGCCGCGCATGCGCTGGCGAACGGCGCGCTGCCGCCGGAGGCCCGGCTGGCCGCGGGGATCTCGCCGCAGGTGCGGTCCGCCCTCGGGCGGTATCCGGTCCGCGAGCTGATCACCTCCTCGGAGACCTATCCGGTGTGGGTCGACCGGACCCGCGCGCTGTACGGCAGTTGGTACGAGTTCTTCCCACGGTCGGAGGGAGCGTCGTACGACGAAGAGACCGGGCAGTGGACGTCCGGGACCTTCCGGACCGCGGCCAAGCGGCTCGAGGCGGTCGCGGGGATGGGCTTCGACATCATCTACGTGCCGCCGATCCACCCGATCGGTCACTCGTTCCGCAAGGGCCCGAACAACACCCTCGACCCGAAGCCGGGTGACCCGGGTTCGCCCTGGGCGATCGGGTCGGAGGAGGGCGGCCACGACGCGATCCACCCGGAGCTCGGCACCTTCGAGGACTTCGAGTACTTCGTCAGCCAGGCTCGCGCGGTCGGCCTGGAGGTCTCGATCGACCTGGCCCTGCAGGCGTCGCCGGACCACCCATGGGTCAAGGAGCACCCGAAGTGGTTCTCGGTCCGCGCGGACGGCTCGATCGCGTACGCCGAGAACCCGCCGAAGAAGTACCAGGACATCTACCCGATCAACTTCGACAACGATCCCGAGGGCATCTACGCCGAGGTGCTGCGGATCGTGAAGCTCTGGATCTCCTACGGCGTGACCGTGTTCCGGGTCGACAACCCGCACACCAAGCCGGTGAACTTCTGGGAGTACCTGCTCGGCGAGATCCGCAAGACCGACCCGGACGTGGTGTTCCTGTCCGAGGCGTTCACCCGGCGGCCGATGATGCGTGAGCTGGCCAAGGTCGGGTTCCACCAGTCCTACACGTACTTCACCTGGCGCAACGAGAAGTGGGAGCTGGAGGAGTACCTGCAGGAGCTGACCAAGGAGACCGGGCACTTCCTGCGGCCGAACTTCTTCGTCAACACGCCGGACATCCTGACCGCCTATCTGCAGTACGGCGGTCCCGGCGCGTTCAAGATCCGGGCGGCGATCGCGTCGACGTCGTCACCCTCCTGGGGCGTGTACGCCGGGTTCGAGCTGTTCGAGCACGTCGCACTCCGGCCCGGCTCGGAGGAGTACCTGGACACCGAGAAGTTCCAGCTCCGTCCGCGGGACTGGGATGCCGCGGCGGCCGAGGGGCGGACGCTCGCGCCGTACCTGACGCTGCTGAACAACATCCGCCGCCGGCACCCGGCCCTGCAGCAGCTGCGCAACTTGTCGCTGCACTCGGTCGAGGACGACGCGATCATGTGCTACTCGAAGCGCACGACCGCGCCCGACGGCCACAGCGACACCGTCATCGTGGTGGTGAACACCGACCCGCACTCGGTCCGCGAGTCGATGGTCCACCTCGACATGGCCGCGCTCGGCATGCGCCCCGAGGACACCTTCACCGTGTACGACGAGATCAGCGGCGCGACCTGGCGCTGGGGCCAGCAGAACTACATCAGGCTCGACCCCAACGGCGAACCGTGCCACATCCTCGCCGTCCGCCGCGGCCAGGCCTAAACAGTCTCGGGGTACTTCAGACCCGCGCCGGTGTTCAGGGCGACGACCTGTTCATCGGCGCGGATCCAGCCGGACTCCCGCAGCTGCCGGACAGCCGCGAAGTTCGCTGCCCCCTCGGGACAGATGAAGGCACCTTCCAGCCGGGCGAGTTTGTGCTGCTCCGCCAGGATGTCCGCGTCGTCGACGGCAACGGCACAGCCGTCGGTCTCCGCGATCGCCTGCAGGACAAGGAAATCACCCAACGCCTTGGGCACCGTGATGCCGAAGGCAACGGTCTGCGCGTCCGGCCATGGCTCGCTCTCCGGCAGGCCCTTCTCCCACGCGCGCACGATCGGCGCGCAGCCGGTGGACTGTACGGCGACCAGCCGCGGCAGCGGACCCTCGATCCAGCCGAGGTCGCGGAGTTCGACGAGCGCCTTCCAGATGCCGATGATGCCGACGCCGCCACCGGTCGGGTAGAGGATCACATCGGGCAGCTGCCAGCCGAGTTGCTCTGCGATCTCCAGGCCCATCGTCTTCTTGCCCTCGATCCGGTAGGGCTCCTTCAGAGTCGACACGTCGAGATAGCCCTCGCGCTTGGCCAGCTCCGCGCGGACGAACGCGCCGGCGTCGCCGATCAGCCCGTCGATCAGGTGCAGCTCGGCGCCGACCACGGTCACCTCGCGCCGGCAGATCTCCGGCGCCGCGATCGGCATCGCGATCAACGCCTCCATCCCGGCCCGGGCGGCGTACGCGGCCCAGGCGGACCCGGCGTTGCCGTTGGTCGGCATCGCGATCTTCCGTACGCCGACCTCGTACGCGCGCGACACCCCGACCGCGGCACCCCGTGCCTTGAACGTGCCGGTGGGGATCAGCCCTTCGTCCTTCATCAGCAGCCGGTCGACCCCGAGCTCACGCCCGTACCGCGGCAACGGCAACAGCGGCGTCATCCCCTCCCCCAGGGTCACCACGTTGTCGGCGGATCGCACCGGCAGCAGCTCGTGGTACCGCCACAGGTCCGGAGGCCGCGTGGCCAATTCGTCCTTGGTCAGCGTCACCGCGCGTACGTCGTACCTGGCGAGCAGGGGTGATCCGCACGGGCAGAGGCCGATGACCTGGTCGGCGTCGTGGACGGATCCACAACGAGGGCACTCGAGATGACTCAGCGCAGAGAACGTCACACCTGCAGAAACTACCCGGCCCGGAGATTGGTGATCGCCGGGCGCTGGTGATCGGTGAGACGGAACCCGGTGCCGCGGACCGCGTCGATGGTGACCGTGGTCCCCAGTTCGTCGAGCTTGCGGCGCAGGCGCTTCACCACCGAATGCACGTCGGCGGTGCCGCGGAGGTCGCGACTGCGCCACACGGTCTGGTGCAGAGCGTCGTACGTCCAGACGCGCAGTGGCTCCGACATCAGCCGAGTGAGCAGGTCGTGCTCGAGCTCGGTGAGCTGGATCTCGCGGCCGCGCCAACGGGCGACCGAACGGACCCGGTCGATCGTCAGGACGTCGGCCTCCGGCTCTTCGTCCGAGTCCCGGATCGCGGTGGCGTCGACGGCGTCGGGCTCCGGCGGTTCGGGGTGTTCGGGGGACCCGGGCGGGGGCGGCTGCGCGGGCACGAGCAGCTTGCGCAGTTCGTCGAGGCTGGAGACCAGGAGCAGTGGCGCCACGTCGTCGACAAGCTCGGCCAGGCGGACGCGCTGCTCAGGCGAGGCCGCAACCGCGATAAGCAACGGAAACGGCTCCGGACCAGCCGTGGTCAGATCGAGGTCCGCCGGGATCATGGGGCCTCCCGCCCTGGACTGAGGAGCCCGGTCATGGGGCCGCCCGGCCTGGACTGAGGAGCGCAGGGAGCGAAGCGACCGGAGCGACGAGGGAAGGCCGGGCGTAAAGCCCCATCACCGCGCCGAGCCGGAGGCGAGGCCAAAAGCACAGCGGGGACACGGGCGGTGACCATTTGGTCACGATGTCAACCTCTGCCCGGGATCGTCAACGGACTGCCAACGTTTGACCACTTTGCTTCGATTGGTGCGACAGCTAGTCACATGCTGCTCACCAAGTGTGCTTGTTACCACGTTGTTCTGACACATAGGCTCCACGTCAGGCTCGCGGTGTCACATGCCGCGACCTGGGGGGCACGGAGCGTTCGCCCTGACGCGAACCCCCTTGCACCTCTGCACGCTACGAAATGACTCGGGGGAGTCGACTCGGGGTCGTTCCAAGTGAGGGGCTGCAGAGATGTCACATCAACCACGGAGGGGACTCGCCAGATCGCTGGTGGGTGCCCTGGCGACGGTGGCTGTCGTCGCAACCGGCCTGGCCGCCGTCGGCCAGGCCCAGGCCGCACCGACCACCAAACCCGAAGCTACACCAGCACCGGCCGCCAAGATCAAGCCGGAACTGATGGCGAAGCTGGAAGGCAAGGACGCCAAGGCGGCGACGGACTACTGGGTCCGGTTCGCACCGAAGGCCGACCTGACCGCCGCCAGCAAGATCACCGACTGGACCGAGCGCGGCACCGCCGTGGCCGCCGCGCTGCGCAAGACCGCGGCCGACAGCCAGGCCAAGATCCGCGCCGAGCTGGACGCGCAGCACGTGAAGTACACCTCGTTCTGGGGCACGAACGCGATCCGCATCAACAGCGGCTCGCTCGCGCTGGCCCAGAACCTGGCCACCCACACCGAGGTCGAGGGCCTGTACGCCCCGGTCGCGATCGAGGTGCCCAAGGTCACCCAGGGCACGACCGAGCACGAGATCAACTCGGTCGAGTGGGGTGTCGCCAACATCAAGGCCGACCAGGTCTGGTCGCAGTACGGCGACAAGGGCGAGGGGATCGTCGTCGCCAGCATCGACACCGGGGTGCAGTTCGACCACCCGGCGCTGGTGAAGCAGTACCGCGGCAACAACGGCGACGGCACGTTCGACCACAACTACAACTGGTTCGACGCGGCCGGCACCTCGCCGAGCCAGCCGGCCGACGGCAACGGCCACGGCACCCACACGATGGGCACCATGGTCGGTGACGACGGCGCGGGCAACCAGGTCGGCGTCGCACCAGGCGTCAAGTGGATCGCCGCCAACGGCTGCTGCCCGAGCGACGCGGCCCTGATCAGCTCCGGCCAGTGGATGCTCGAGCCGACCAACCTCGCGGGCCAGAACCCGGACGCGAGCAAGCGGCCGAACGTCATCAACAACTCGTGGGGCTCGCAGCTGCCGTCGAACGACCCGTTCATGGAGGACATCACCCTGGCCTGGACCGCGTCCGGGATCTTCGGTGCGTTCGCCAACGGCAACAGCGGCTCCGCCTGTAACACCAGCGGGTCGCCGGGCAGCCTGACCAGCAACTACTCGGCCGGCGCCTACGACATCAACAACAACATCGCGTCGTTCTCCGGCCGTGGTGCCGGTCAGGACGGCACGATCAAGCCGAACGTCTCCGCCCCCGGCGTCAACGTCCGGTCCAGCCTGCCGGGCAACACCTACGGCAGCATCAGCGGTACGTCGATGGCCACACCACACCTCGCGGCCACGATCGCGCTGTTGTGGTCCGCCTCGCCGGCGCTGAAGGGTGACGTCAGCGCCACCCGCGCATTGCTGAACCAGACCGCCGTCGACGCGCCGGACAGCCAGTGCGGCGGCACCCCGGAGAACAACAACGTCTTCGGTCAGGGCCGTCTGGACGCACTGGCTCTGCTCAACGCCGCACCGATCGGTGACACCGGCACTCTGACCGGCAAGGTGACCGCCGCCACCGGCGGTGCCGCCCTCGCCGGCGCCAGCGTGACCGTGAAGGCGGCCGGCCAGCCCGACAAGGTGCTGACCACCAGCAGCACCGGCACGTTCTCGTCGGTCCTGCCGGCCGGGAGCTACGACCTGACCGTCGAGTCGTTCGGGTACAAGACCCAGACGGCAACGGTCGCCGTCACCACCGGTCAGACCACCACGAAGGACTTCGCCCTGGAGAGCACTCCGCAGGTGAGTGTCGGCGGCACCATCACGGACGGCTCCGGCCACGGCTGGCCGCTGTACGCGAAGGTGAGCGTCGAGGGTCCGGGTGGCGTGTTCGACTACACCACGCCCAGCAACGGCCGCTTCAGCCTGAAGGTTCCGTCCGGTGCCGCGTACTCGCTCAAGGTCGAGTCGCAGTACCCGGGTTACCAGACGGTCAGCCAGCCGATCACGGTCGGCACCGGCAACGTGACCAAGAACATCGCCGTCCCGGTCACGGCCGACTGCATCACCGCACCGGGCTACAAGTTCGGCTCGGACGGTGTCTACGAGACGTTCGACTCCGGCGCGGTCCCGAGTGGCTGGACCGTCGTCGACAACAAGAGCAACGGCCAGGTCTGGCAGTTCAACGACCCGGGCAACCGGGGCAACCTGTCCGGTGGCAGTGGCAAGTTCGCGGTCGTCGACAGTGACAGGTACGGCTCCGGCGGCTCGCAGGACACGTCGCTGGTCAGCCCGGTCGTGGACCTGAGCGCGGTCACCGCCCCGGTGATCCGGTTCAACCAGGACTTCAACCAGTTCAGCCAGGAGAAGGCCGAGGTGGACCTGTCGATCGACGGCGGAACCACCTGGACCAACGTGCTGTCCAACGCGGCGGACGTCCGCGGCGTCCAGGAGATCGCAATCCCGCAGGCGGCCGGCCAGTCCGCCGTACAGGTTCGCTTCCACTACTACGACGCCTCGTACGAATGGTGGTGGATCGTCGACAACGTGCTGATCGGCAGCCAGGTCACCTGTGAGCCGACCGGCGGCGGCATCGTCGTCGGCAACGTCAAGGACGCCAACACGAACGGGTTCGTGAACGGTGCGGTCGTCACCCGTGACGGCAGCTCCGAGTCCGCGACCACCGTGGCGACGCCCGAGGACACCGGCCTGAACGACGGCTTCTACTGGATGTACTCGTCCGTCGACGGCGACCAGGGCTTCACCGCCAAGGCCGGCAACTACGTCAGCGCGACGGCGACCGTCAACGTCGAGGCGGACTGGACGACCCAGGCCGACTACGCGCTGAAGGCCGGCCGGCTGAGCGTCACGCCGGGCAGTGTGTCGGGCAACCTGAGGCTGCCAACCGGCAAGGTCACCAAGTCGTTCACCGTCACCAACACCGGTGGCGCGGATGTCGACGTCAAGTTCGGTGAGAAGGACAACGGCTTCGTCCTCGAGAACGCGAACGGCACCAAGACCACCAAGGCGCAGGTGCTGACCAGCACCGGTGCTCCGCTGCAGCGGCTCGCGGTGCCGACCTCGTTCGCCAGCATGCTGTCGGGCAAGACCGCCGGTACGCCGGCTGTCGCGAAGCCGCTCGCGGCTCCGTGGACCGACATCGCCGACTACCCGGCGACCGTGATGGACAACCGGGTGGTCAACCTGGACGGCAAGGTCTACTCGATTGCCGGTGGCGACGGCAACGCATCAACCGCGAACAGCTACGTGTACGACCCGGCGTCGATGACGTGGACCGCCATCGCTCCGCTGCCGGGTGCCCGCAACGCCGTCACCGTCGGCGTCGTAGCCGGCAAGATCATCGCCAGCTCCGGCTGGGGCGCTGCCGGACCGGACGCGGCGACCTGGGCCTACGACCCGGCGAGCAACGCCTGGACCTCACTGGCGGCCAACCCGGCACCGCGGGCCGCAGCCGGTCAGGCCGTTGCCGACGGCAAGCTGTACGCCGTCGGTGGCTGCACGACCTCCGGCTGTCTGCCGATGAGCAACACGGTGGTCCGCTACGACCCGGCCACCAACGCCTGGCAGACGCTGGCCAACTACCCGAAGTCGGTCGCGTTCGCATCCTGCGGCGCCATCGACGGCAAGGTGTACTGCGCCGGTGGCAACGACGGCGTGAACGCGCAGAAGTCGGCGTACGTCTACGACCCGGGAGCCGACTCCTGGACCGCCGTCGCCGACGCTCCGACCGACCACTGGGCGGCGTCGTTCGCCGTCGCCGGCGGCAAGCTGCTGATCGTCGGCGGGGTGCAGGCCGGTGCCATCACCAACGCCGGGTTCTCGTACGACCCGGCGTCGGACATCTGGGCCGCCCTGCCGAACGCCAACCTGCCGCGATACCGCGGTGGCGCGGCCTGCGGCTTCTACAAGGTCGGTGGCTCGTTGGGTCAATTCACCGCCACGGTCGACAGCGAGGCCCTGCCGGGTCTCGAGGACTGCTCCGAGTCGTCGGCGGACGTGAGCTGGCTGTCCATCGACAAGACCGAGGCCACCCTGGCCCCGGGCGCGTCGACGACGGTCAAGGTCACGCTCACCGCGAACGTGGACCAGCCCGGCACCTACAGCGGTGCGGTCACGATCGGCGAGAACACGCCCTACACGGTGGCACCGGTCGGTGTGACGATGACCGTCACCCCGCCGAACACCTGGAGCAAGCTGCAGGGCACCGTCACGGGCGTCAGCTCGTCCGGCACCACAGCGCCGCTCCCGGGCGCGATCCTCGAGGTGGACTCGTGGGCGCAGTCCTACACGTTCATCACCGACAAGGACGGCAACTACGCCTACTGGCTTGACCGTCGCAACAACCCCCTCACCCTGATCGCCGCCAAGGACGGCTACAAGCCCCAAACCCGCACGACCAAGCTGGTTGCCGGCACCCCGGTCACCGAAGACTTCGCTCTGAAGTCCATCAAGTAACACTGCGCTAGGTAGGCCGGCCCTCGCCCCGCACGGGGCGAGGGCCGGTCCCTTCTAAGGTGTCGACGTGCACCTGTTTCTCGGAAGCCAAGGTCTCGGGGCCTTCCCGGCCTGGCTCGACGAGCTCCCCCGCCGTCCACGCCGCGCCGTCCTCATACCGACCGCAGGCAATCCCCTACCGGCCACTCCCTGGGTCGACGTCGCCATGGACGTGCTCACCACCTGCGGCCTGGGTGTCGTGAGGTTCGACCTCGAAGGCGCCGGCCGCCACGACGTCGACGCCGTACTCGAGAACGCCGACCTGGTCTTCGTGACCGGCGGCCAACCGATCTTCCTGCTCGAACACGCCCAGCGCAGCGGCTTCGCGCAGGCGGTCCCGCCGGCGGTCCGTTCCGGACGTCTCGCGTACGCCGGAGTTTCGGCCGGCGCCCTCCTCACCGCCCCGGATCTCGCGGTGTACGACGCCCCCGACGACCCCGGCCAGGTCAACTCGACCACCGGGTTGGGTCTCGTTCCCTTCTACCCTCTCGTCCACACCAACCGCGGACGCCGCGAGCGCTACCACAAGCTGATCGCCGACCGGCCCGGCCTCACCTTCATCGCCTACAACGACGACGAGGCGTTGCTCATCACCAACGGACTCGTGGACCGGCGCCCGTCCGCGATCACGGCGGACTGGAACCGCTGACGCGCTTTCCGGAACTTCTTCGTCACCAGGCGGCAGTGAAGTTCCGGAAAATCGCGGCTGCCGAACGATCCAGACGCGCGTGTCAACGCGACGTGGACGGTCAATTCGTCGTACCGGCGGGGATCCCCACCAGCTGCGTTCGCACCCGCCGGGACGCTACCTCAGTCAGGTGGTGGGGAGGAGGTGGAAGCCGACGCCGCGGACGGCGTGGATGGTGACGGTGGCGCCGAGGTGGGCGAGCTTCTGGCGGAGGCGCTTGACCACGGAGTGGATGTGCGAGCCGTGGCCCAGGTGTTCGTTGCCCCAGACGGCGTGGTGGAGACGCTGGTAGGTCCAGACCCGGCCGGGTTCCTCGACCAGGCAGTGCAGGAAGTCGTGCTCCAGACGCGTCAGCGACACCTCGCGGTCCTTCCAGCGGACCACCCGGCGGTCGACGTCCAGGAACAGTTCAGGCTCCGGCGCGGTCACCACCGCGGCCCGCGCCGCCGGCATCGCCATCGTCGCCGGTACGGCGACCACGGAAGCGGGCACTGCCTCGATCTGGGCGGGCTGCTCATCGGAGGCCGGCAGCACCGTCGGCGCGAGTACGACGGGACCGGCCGGCGAGGTGATCGCGGTGAGTTCGAGGAACGCGCGGGCCTGGTCCGCACTGGACACCAGCAGCAGCGCGTCGGTCGTGCCGAGCAGCCGCGCGAGCTGCACACGTTCGGCCGTGGACGTGGCCACGCCGATGATCAAGGACGAATCCGACGACCTCTCCATGGCGAGCCCCTCCCCAGATCCAACGCCGGCCAGCCATAAGTACGGTTTACGGCGCGAAGTAAGTCAAGGGATTCCCCGCACCCCGGGCTGGCACAAATGCGACCTGTCCGAGTCAGGACAGAACGGACCTTCTGCCCGGTGTGTGCGTGGTGGCCGATCTGCCGTGTCGTGGTCGTCGGGCGGGCCCTGGTCCGGTGACTTGAGACAGCCCGTGGCCAAAGTGCCGGAGTCCTGAAATGGCTGCGGACCCTGGATGTCGATCGGTGGTATCGCCGCGACCTCGGACAGGTAGTGGGGACCTCGGACACGGCACACCCTGTCCGAGGTCTCCAGATGGTGTCCCAGGTCCCGGGGATCGGTGCCGGTGTCCCGGCCGGCACAGTCCCCTGGCCGTTCGGGGGAGGAACTGTCCGCACTCTATCGAGCACATTCAGTTAAATAAAGAAGTTAACCGAATAAAAATGTTCTCGTGATCATCACGACGCTCCTTCGAGAGGTGTGCAGACGGGGCGCGCGGCGGAGTAATCTCCTCGCGCACGGTCACTCTTGACCGCACCCGACGGAGGAACAGTGCCCGGTCTCGTTCGGCGGCCGATCGTCATCTGGCTGCTCGCGGCCCTCGCGGTCCCGGTGCTGCTGACGGCCGTGCTGATTCCGGCCAGGGCGGGCACCACCGAGGACGATCTCCGCGACCAGACCGTGGCGGCGCTCCAGGCCCGGGGCATCGAGTCCGGGTCCGTCGACTTCGACGGTCGCGACGCCAAGATCGTCGTACCGGCCGGCGTCGACCCCGACCTTGTCCGCGAGGTCGTCGGGACGGTTGAAGGCGTTCGCTCGGTCCGGATCGAGGGCGGGTCGACGACGCCCACTCCCCCGCCGAGCGAGCCGCCCGCCGAGCCGACCGTCGCACCGTTCGAGGTCGGCCGGACGGATCAGTCGATCCGGGTGCAGGCCGCGGTGAAGGATCAAGGCGTCAAGGATGCGATCGCCGCCGAGGTCGACAAGGTGCGCGGCGAAGACCGTGAGTACGACGACCGGACGACGATCGACCCCGCGAACGGGCTGGCCGACGCGACCGCGGTGTCGACCGTGCTGCAGGCGCTCGCGATCGGGACCGGCGACGCCTCGGTCCGGTACGACGGCAGCACCGTGACGCTGACGGGTGAGGTGCCGGATCAGGCGAGCAAGGCCACGGTCGCCCGGGCAGCGGCGAAGGCCGTGCCCGGCGGGGTGATCGCGAACCAGCTGGAGATCCCCGCGCCGCCGACGACCACAGTCAGCGAGCCGTGCCGGACGTTGCAGACCCGGCTGTCGGAGTTCAACCGGCAGCACAGAATCAACTTCCTGTCCGGCACCTCGATCGTGAACGACGCGTCGAAGCCCACTGTGGTCAAGGCCGCCGCACTGCTGAAGACCTGTCCGGCCGCGTTCTTCGAGGTGGCCGGCCACACCGACAACCTGGGCTCGCCCGCGAGCAGCCTGCCGTTGTCCGAGCGCCGGGCCGCCGAGGTCAAGGCCGAACTGGTCCGGCTCGGCGTGGCCGCCGGTCACATCCACGCGAACGGGTACGGCGAGGCCTTTCCGATCGCGCCCAACACCACCGCCACCGGCCGGATCGCCAATCGCCGGGCCGAGATCCGAGTACTGCAGGGGAACTGAATGAGCTGGCTGATCGCACAGATCTGGATCCTGCTGCTGGTCGCGTTCGTGCTCGGCAGCGCGGCCGCCTGGCTGCTGCACCGCCTGGTCCGCACCCCGGCGAGAGGAGCCCGCCGATGAGCTGGCTACTTCGCGACAACTGGCTGTGGTCCCTGATCGCCTTCCTGATCGGCGCCGCCATCACCTGGATCCTCCTCGAACGCCGCCAGCCGGCGCCGGAGGCCCAGGTCGAGGAGCCGGCGGACGAGAAGCAAGAGGTCCTCGTCGGAGCGGCGATCGCCGAGTCCCCACCCGCCGCACGAGCCGAGTCCCTAGCCGCCGCACGAGCCGAGTCCGAACCCGTCGCACGAGCCGAACCGCAACCCGTCGTACGCGCGGAGCCGACACCGGTCCGCGGGGAGCCGAGACCCGTTCGTGTGGAGCCGACGCCGGCCCGCGCCGAGCCGAGGCGCGTCCAGGAGGCGCCGGCGCCCGTCGTACGCGAGCAGCCGGGTCCTGTGTTCTCCCGGCTGATGGAGGCGGAGCCGACCCTCTTCGACCACCTCGACCCGGTCGGCGGCGACGACACAGACGCGACCGAGCCGCAGGTGCGGGCCGATGCGCCACCCGGGCGATACGGTGAGGGCTCGGCCGACGCGGTGCCTCATCAAGGTCCGCCGGACGGGTTCACCATCAAGGGCAACGCCCAGTCGATGCTGTTCCACACTCCCGACTCGCCGTACTACGGCCGGACCAAACCCGAGGTCTGGTTCCGCACCGAGTCCGACGCCGAACGCGCGGGCTTCACCAAGTACACCCGCCGCCCCCGCAAGTCCGCGAACCCCCACGACTGACGCCCGGACCCGAAGGACACCACGTGACGCGCCAGATCCACGTCTCCTACACCGTCGAGCCGGACGAGAACGGGGTCTGGGCCGCCGAGGCCGCCCTGACCCCGGACGCGTTCGCGAACGGCCAGGGCGACACCCGTGAAGCCGCCATCGAAGACCTCCGCGAGGCGATCGCGGTCCTGGCCGCGGAGGTCGGCGTACCGGAGCAGCTGGTCGTCGAGGTCGACTGATGCCGCACGACTGGAACCCGAAGCCGTTCGGCGACGTCAAGAAGGACCTCGAGGCCGGGTTCGAGATGGTGCCCGCCAAGACAGCGGGGCAAGGGCAGTGACGCCCGCCGAGCTCTTCGGGGAGAAGCCGAAGGGCCAGCGGGAGTTGACGCCGAACGACGTCAACGCGGGCGTCGCGGAGGCGGCCGGGGCGGTGGATCCGAAGCGCCGGACGCAGCGATCCAGTGGGCGGCGCGCGACCAAACAGACGGGGCGGAACCGGGAAGAACGGTCGCCGCGGAGGCGCTGAATGGCCCTGTGGGATAGGGGGATTGGGCCCCTATTTGCTTGTACTGGTGGAGGCCCGTCACACTGAGCGGAACGCCTTGCCGGAACCGTCCGTCCCGGGGCGTCCACCACATCACCGGGCCCACCCGGGAGCCGCGCGCTGTCCCCCTCGCACTCCGATGCGAGGGAGTACGAACCCCACGACGGGGTACGGGAACCAGTGCGGGTCCGGGCGAGTCCACACACCGTCGTCACGTCGTGGCGACAAGCCGCAGTACCGCTAGGTTTGGAGACACCCGATGGAGGTGAGCGTGACCGACATGCTGCCGGAGCAGCACCACGGACTGACGAAGAGTGACCCGCTGTGGTTCAAGCGGGCCGTCTTCTACGAGGTCCTCGTGCGGTCCTTCAAGGACTCGAACGCCGACGGCATCGGCGATCTGCAAGGCCTGACCGAGAAACTCGACTACCTCGAGTGGCTCGGCGTCGACTGTCTCTGGTTACCGCCGTTCTATCCGTCGCCGCTGCGCGACGGCGGCTACGACATCTCCGACTACACCGGAGTGATGCCCGAGGTCGGCACGATCCCCGACTTCGCCGAGTTCATGGAGGCCGCACACGCGCGCGGGATCCGGATCATCGTCGACTTCGTGATGAACCACACCTCCGACCAGCACCCCTGGTTCCAGGAGTCGCGGAACAACCCGGACGGCCCGTACGGCGACTTCTACGTGTGGTCCGACACCGACGAGCAGTACTCCGACGCCCGGATCATCTTCGTCGACACCGAGACGTCGAACTGGACCTGGGACCCGATCCGCGGCCAGTACTTCTGGCACCGGTTCTACTCCAACCAGCCGGACCTGAACTTCGAGAACCCGGCTGTCGGCGACGCGATGATCGAGGCACTGAAGTTCTGGCTCGACCTCGGCGTGGACGGCTTCCGGCTGGACGCGGTGCCGTACCTGTTCGAGTCCGAGGGCTCGAACTGCGAGAACCTCCCGCGCACCCACGAGTTCCTCAAGCGGGTCCGCAAGGAGGTGGACGCGAACTACTCCGACCGCGTCCTGCTCTGCGAGGCGAACCAGTGGCCGGCCGACGTGGTCGAGTACTTCGGCGACCGCAGCTCCGGTGGTGACGAGTGCCAGATGGCGTTCCACTTCCCGCTGATGCCGCGCATCTTCATGGGCGTACGGCGGGAGTCGCGGTTCCCGATCTCGGAGATCCTGGCCCAGACCCCGGAGATCCCGGACACCTGCCAGTGGGGCATCTTCCTGCGCAACCACGACGAGCTCACCCTCGAGATGGTCAGCGACGAGGAGCGCGACTACATGTGGGGCGAGTACGCGCAGGACCCGCGGATGAAGGCGAACATCGGCATCCGCCGCCGGCTCGCACCGCTGCTGGACAACGACACCAACAAGATGGAGTTGTTCACGGCGATGCTGCTCAGCCTGCCGGGCTCGCCGATCCTGTACTACGGTGACGAGATCGGCATGGGCGACAACATCTGGCTCGGTGACCGCGACGGCGTCCGGACGCCGATGCAGTGGTCGCCGGACCGGAACGCGTCCTTCTCCACCGCGACACCGGGCAAGCTGAGCCTGCCGGTCATCATGGACCCGGTCTACGGCTACCAGGCGGTCAACGTCGAGGCCGAGATGGAGAACGCGTCGTCGCTGCTGCACTGGACCCGGCGGATGATCCAGACCCGCAAGCAGCACCCGTGTTTCGGCATGGGTACCTTCACAGACCTAGGGGGTTCCAACCCCAGCGTGCTGTCGTACGTGCGCGAGTTCGGTGACGACGTGGTGCTGTGCGTGAACAACCTGTCCCGGTTCCCGCAGCCGATCGAGCTGGACCTGCGGCACTGGCAGGGAGTGGAGCCGATCGAGCTGCTGGGCGGCGTGCACTTCCCCACCATCGGGGAGCTGCCCTACCTTTTGACGCTCAGCGCCCACGGGTTCTACTGGTTCCGGCTGCCGAAGCCGGCCGACCACGAGGAGAGCATGTAGTGAGTTCCCATCTGGACCAGGTCCAGTCCTTCTGCGCCGGCCAGCGGTGGTTCGGCGAGAAGGGACACGACGTCCACGTCGACGCGATGGCCACCTCGGTGTGGCTGTCCGATGCGGACGTCTGGCCCGCGGTCCGGATCGGGTTCGTCTACTGTTCGGGTCCGCCCGGGTCGGAGTTCCCGATCCGGGTGTACCAGCTGCCGCTCAGCTACCACCGCACCCCGGTCGAGAACCTCGGCCACGCGCTGATCGGTGAGTGGGCGGAGCCGGACCTGGGCGACGCCGAGGTCTGGGTGTACGACGCTCTGCACGACAAGGAAGCGACTCCGTACTGGCTCGACGGGCTGACGCACGGACGGCGGCTGGACGGGCTGGAGTTCCATCCCGTCCACGCTCCGGATCGGACCATCGTCGTACCCGAGGACGCGCATTCGCTCGTCCTCACCGTCGAGCAGAGCAACACGTCGCTGGTGTTCGGCGACGTGGCGTTGCTGAAGGTGTTCCGCCGGCTCGAGCCCGGGAGCAACCCCGGGGTCGAGATCGAGTCGGCGCTCACCGAGTCCGGGTCCGAGCTGGTCCCGGAGGTGCTCGGATCGGCGCGCGGCAGCTGGCCGCGGGCCGGCGGCGGCACCGACAGCGGCGAGCTGGCGATGATGACGGCGTTCCAGAAGAACGCGACCGACGGCTGGTCGTTCGCGACCTCGTCGGTGCGGGACCTGTATGCCGAGGCGGATCTGCACGCCGAGGAGGTCGGCGGTGACTTCGCGGCCGAGTCGCATCGGCTGGGTGCGAGCACGGCGCAGGTCCACTCCGAGCTGGCCAAGGCCCTCGGCACGGATATCTGGGAGCCGGCCAAGCTGGTGGAGCACGCCGCCGCGATGCAGCGCCGTCTCGAGCTGGCGGCCGCGGCCATCCCCGACCTCGCGCCGTACAAGCCCGGACTGACCCGGTGGTTCGAGGCACTCGCGGCGTACGACCAGCCGGTGCCGGTGCAGCGGATCCACGGTGATTTCCACCTGGGCCAGGTGCTGCGGACGATCGACGGCTGGAAGCTGATCGACTTCGAGGGTGAGCCGGCCAAGTCGCTGATCGAGCGGCGGGCGCTGGACACCGCGGTCAAGGACATCGCCGGGATGCTGCGGTCGTTCGACTACGCGGCCCGGTCGCTGCTGGCCGATCACCAGGGCGACCAGCAGATCGCGTACCGCGCCGCCGAGTGGGCGAGCCGCAACCAGGAGGCGTTCTGCGACGGGTACGCCGAGGTCGCGGGCACCGACCCGCGTGAGCAGAGCGTGCTGCTGAGCGCGTTCCTGGCCGACAAGGTCATCTACGAGACGCTCTACGAGGCCCGCAACCGGCCGACCTGGCTGCCGATCCCGCTGGCCGCGGCAGCCCAGCTGGCCGAACACTGATTCGCCTGGCCCCGGTACGCCGCACGGAGGGGCTAGGGCAGTAGCTCGAAAGCTTCGACGTGGGTCGGCCGCACACTGCTGAAGTGCCGGCGGTCGAGGGTCGCGACCTGCTCGGCCTGCAGCCGCTCGGCGGCCGCGACGACCGACGCATCAGCCGTCCCCAACGGAAGATCACGGTAGACCGACGCCAGCTCCGCGATCCGCAGCCAGTCCCGGGGCACGACGGGCTCGGCCACCAGGTTGCCGTTCGCGAGGTCGCCGAGGAAGCGGATCTCCGGCACCGGACCCAAGCGACTGGCAAGCAAGTAGGTGACTTCAGTGATCACGAGCATCGGAACCAGCAGTGGACCCGGATGGGTTGCCAGCAATTCGAGACATTCCTCATGATGCTTGTCGTCCGCGTCGACGTACGCATAGAGCGGACCCGCATCCACGATCAGTGCGATCGGTCGACCTCCGCCGTGAGGATCTCTTCGATCCGCTCCGAGACGTCCGAGTGCCCGCTGCGCCCGGCCCCGGCCGCGAGCAGCCGACGTCGTCGCCCGCGCCCCGCGGCGAGGTGCGTCTCCACCGCTTCCCGGGTCAGTTCCGAGATGGTGATCCCGCGCCTCGCGGCCTCGTGCCGCAACTGCGCGTCGAGCTCGTCTGGCAGCTTGACCGTAGTCCTCTTCATGGTATGCCAGCATACCAGCGTGTGTACGTCGGGATTCGACGGGTACGGGGTGCGGTGAATGGATCGCGGATCGGGCAGGATGGGGTTCATGGGATCGAGCGAGCAGAACGCCGGACCGACGACGGACGCTTTCGAGCAGCCGGCGACAGCGGTCGAGGAGCCTGTGGTGACAGCGGTTCTGGTGGATCGGACCGTGTTGGAGCAGCTGGTCGGTGGGACGTTCCATGATCCCCATCAGGTGCTCGGTCCCCATCTTGGTGAGCACGGCGTCACGGTACGCGTGCTCCGCCCGTTCGCCCAGACCGTCACCGTGCTGTACGAAGGCCGGCGGCTCGACCTGCGGCACGAGTTCGAGGGTGTCTGGGTCGGCGTTCTCGACATCGACAAGGTGCCGGACTACCGGCTCGAAGTGACCTACACCGACGGTCCCGCGGTGGAGCTGGACGATCCGTACCGCTATCTCCCGTCGCTCGGTGAGGTCGACCTGCACCTGATCGGCGAGGGTCGCCACGAGCAGCTGTGGACCGTACTGGGCGCCCACGTCCGCCGGTACGACGGTCCGGGCGGAGCAGTCACCGGGACGTCGTTCGCCGTCTGGGCGCCGAACGCGCAAGGCATCCGGCTGACCGCGGACTTCAACTTCTGGGACGGCCGCGCGCATCCGATGCGCTCGCTGGGCTCGTCCGGCGTGTGGGAGATCTTCGTGCCCGGCGTCGGCCCGGGGACGCGGTACAAGTTCGACATCTGCGGCCGGGACGGCGTCTGGCGGCAGAAGGCCGACCCGATGGCCAACCTCGCCGAGACTCCCCCGGCGAACGCTTCCGTCGTGCACGAGTCGTCCTACGTTTGGGACGACGCGGCCTGGCTGGAGCGACGCGAGGCCGCGGAGGCCTACGCCGAGCCGATGAGTGTCTACGAGGTGCACCTCGGGTCGTGGCGGAAGGGCAGGTCCTACCGCGAGCTGGCCGACGAGCTCGTTGCCTATGTCAACGACATGGGCTTCACCCACGTCGAGCTGATGCCGGTGATGGAGCATCCGTTCGGCGGCTCGTGGGGCTACCAGGTGACGTCGTACTTCGCGCCGACGTCGCGCTTCGGCGATCCGGACGACTTCCGGCTGCTGGTCGACCGGCTGCACCAGGCCGGCATCGGCGTGATCGTCGACTGGGTGCCGGCCCATTTCCCGAAGGACGCCTGGGCGCTGGCGCGCTTCGACGGGACACCGCTGTACGAGCACCCGGACCCGCGCCGCGGCGAGCAGCCGGACTGGGGCACGCTGGTGTTCGACTTCGGCCGGCCGCAGGTGCGCAACTTCCTGGTCGCGAACGCGCTCTACTGGGCCGAGGAGTTCCACATCGACGGCCTGCGGGTGGACGCGGTCGCGTCGATGCTCTACCTGGACTACTCGCGGCAAGAGGGTCAATGGGTGCCGAACCAGTACGGCGGCCGGGAGAACCTGGAGGCCGTGTCGTTCCTGCAGGAGATGAACGCCACCCTCTACAAGCGGATGCCCGGTGTGATCACCGTGGCCGAGGAGTCGACCTCCTGGCCGGGCGTCACCCGGGCGACGCATCTGGGCGGCCTCGGGTTCGGCTTCAAGTGGAACATGGGCTGGATGAACGACTCGCTGCGCTACCTGGAGCACGAGCCGATCCATCGCCAGTACCACCACCACGAGCTGACGTTCTCGATGATGTACGCCTACTCGGAGAACTTCGTCCTCCCGCTGTCCCACGACGAGGTCGTGCACGGCAAGGGTTCGCTGCTGCGCAAGATGCCCGGCGACCGCTGGCAGCAGCTGGCGAACCTGCGCGCCTACCTGGCGATGATGTGGGCGCACCCGGGCAAGCAGCTGTTGTTCATGGGCTGTGAGTTCGGCCAGGAGTCGGAGTGGTCCGAGAAGGGCGAGCTCGACTGGTGGCTGCTGGACCACAGCGACCACCTCGGCCTGCAGCAGCTGGTCCGCGACCTGAACGGTGTCTACAAGGACACCCCGGCGCTCTGGCGGACCGACCACGCGCCGGAGAAGTTCACCTGGATCGACGCGAACGACGCCAGCAACAACATCTTCTCGTTCATCCGGTACGGCGACGACGGCGAACCGACCGTGGCCTGCGTCGCCAACTTCTCCGCGATCCCGCACCACGGCTACCGCCTCGGTCTTCCGTACGGCGGCCGCTGGGAGGAGGCGGTCAACACGGACGCAGACGTGTACGGCGGATCCGGGGTCGGCAACTACGGTGCCGTCGAGGCAGACGGCCCGGGCTGGCACGGGATGACCACGAGCACCGAGCTGTCGGTGCCACCCCTGGCGACGGTGTACCTGCGCTTCACCGGGTAGCGTTCACGGAGTGACCGCCGTACACCCGCTGACCGATGGTGAGTTGACGCTGCGATTGTCGCGGCAGGATCAGCAGGTGGTGAGCTTCGACGTCGAGCACGGCAAGCCACTTGGCACCGTCGAGGTACGACGGACCACGCCTGGCGTCGGCCTGGTCGTCTGGGAGCTGGACGGCGGGCCCGAGGTCGCGCAGCGGGCCGTTCGGCTGGTGAGCGAGTTCGCCTTCGCTGAGCTCGAGCTGGAGCGGCTGCAGGTCGAGGTGGACCCGGCACTCCACGCGTCTGCGCGGGTCGCGATCCGGTCCGGCTTCCGGCGCGAGGGCGTACTACGTGGCGCGGCGCTGGTCGAGGACGAGCGTCGCGACGTGGCGGTGTACGGCATGCGCAAGGACGACCCGCGCCCGGACACAGTGACGGGCTGGACGGCGTTGATGGACTCCACGCTGCCGAAGAAGCGGGTGATCGCGCATGTGATCGTGCGGGACACGACCGGGCGGGTGCTGCTGTGCCAGGTCAGCTACAAGAACGACTTGGAGCTCCCGGGCGGAGTGGTCGAGCCGGATGAGGACCCGGCCAGCGGGGCCTCCCGTGAGATGCACGAGGAACTCGGGGTCGCCTTGCCGCTGCTCGGCGTACTCGCGATCGACTGGCTCCCCCGCTGGGAAGGCTGGGGCGACGCCGTGGAGATCCTGTACGACGGTGGCGTCCACGACCCGGGTTTGCTGGACACGCTGCAGCCGGACGGCTTCGAGATCCGCGGAATCTCGTGGCACTCGCCGGACGCCCTCGACGGTCTGGTCTCGCCGCTCAACGCCCGCCGGCTTCCGTTGATCCTGGCCGCGCCGTCACAGCTCCACAACCTGAGCAACGGCTCGACCATCACCTCGTGAGCTGGGCAACGCACCAGGCGTAGTGGCCGTCCGTGGCGTCGGCGTCGTAGATGGTCGCGGTGGTGATGGCATAGGCCTTGCGGTAGAGGTCCATGCGATCGCGGTCGTGACCCAACTGCTCGAAGCGGTCCAGGAGCAGGTTGTCGAGACGCCGGGCGTCCGGGCCGTACATGTCGAAGAAGCCGGCCGCCAACGCGGCATCGAAGGTGTTGTCGCCGGCAGTCGTGTAGAAACCCCAGTCCAGCACGGCTGCGGTGTGATCGCCATCCATGAGCAGGTTGGGTGGGCAGATGTCACCGTGGACCACACTCAGTCGGTCGAGCCGGATCTGCGCGAGCCCGGCTGTGAGACGGTCCAGCAGGTCGGCGAAGCCGGGGACGTCCCGCTCCAGGTGCAAGCGGGCGGCTGCGGCACGGCGTCGTACGAGGGCTGCCAGCGACTCGCCCCAGGACCCTTGCCAGAACGGCTGGTTGAGGACGGGCAGCGCCTGGCTCGCGGGACCGGCGACAGTTGTGCCCAAGGCTTCGACGATCGCGACGAAGGCGTCGAGCGCTTGATCCTCGGTGAGGTCCGCGTCGTTCATCGGTGTGCCGGTCAGCTTATCCTCGACGCTGATCGCCTGACCGTTGTCGTCGGCAGTGATCTCGCGGATCCGCGGCGTCCGGAACGGCAGCGGCGGCAACTCGTCGAGGAACGCCTGCAGCGGCCGGACATCGTCCGGCCGGCGGTCGAACCAGATCTTGCGGACCGTCCCGTCGCCGAGGTCGTAGACCGCGCCTTCCATGCCCTGGCCGATGAGCTCCACCGGCCAGACCCTAGCGGACCAGGCGAATCGTGAGCGGGTAGCGGTACTCGTTGCCGCTCGACGCCGCCATGGTCGCGAGCACGATGAAGACGACTGCCGCGACCGCGCCGATGACGATCAGCGGGATGATGATCAGCACGCCCAGGCCGAACGTGATCAGGATCAGAACGACCGCGATCGCGGTGTAGATCAGCAGCGACAACTGGAAGTTGAGCGACTCCAGGGAGTGCCGCCGGACGAAGTCCGACCGATGGCGATACACCAGCCACACGACCAGGGGGCACAGGAACCCCATCGCGAACCAGGCCGCGACGAACACCCCGATGTGAGCCACCATCGCCCACGTCCGCTCCTCCGAGGCCGACAAGGACGACCCGGCGTTCGGCGTACTCATGATCCAGTGAAGCACACCGATTCCTTTTCGTGGGACGACCGGTCTTTACCGTGACAACTCATCGAGAAGGGACCAGAACGATGGCGAGCAAGGAGTCCGAGGCCGATGCGATCCGGCGCATGGCAGGCTGGGTCCGCCCGCTGCCGGGGCTGGTGGACTGATGCTTGAAGGAGCGCTGATGACGGGCGAGGCCGAGTTTGCTCGTCGTACCGAACCGTTCCGGAAGGAACTGCTGGCGCACTGCTATCGCATGCTGGCGGCGGTGGACGAGGCCGAGGACGTCGTCCAGGAGACGTACCTGCGGGCGTGGCGTTCGTACTCGACCTTCGAAGGCCGCTCGTCGATCCGGGTCTGGCTCTATCGCATCGCGACCAACGCGTGTCTGACCGCGCTCGAGCAGCGTGGCCGGCGCGCCCTCCCGTCCGGCCTCGGCGCACCGGCCACGGACCTCACCCCGGGATCCGCGCCGGCCGGCGTGGCGTTCGTGGAGCCGATCGCGGACTCCTTGGTCAGCTCGTCCGCCGACCCCGCGACCATCGTGACCACGCGGGAGAGCCTTCGGCTAGCGCTGATCGCGGCGCTGCAATACCTTCCGGCCAAGCAGCGCGCCGTACTGATCCTTCGTGAGGTACTCGCGTTCCCGGCGGCCGAGGTCGCGACGATGCTCGACACCTCGGTCGCTGCGGTGAAGAGCACGCTACAGCGGGCCCGCGCCCGACTCGACGAGACCGCTCCGTCGCGTGGTGAGATCCTTGAGCCGACCGATCCAGAGGCTCAAGCCCTGCTGGCCGAATACATCACCGGCTTCGAGAACGCAGACACCGCCGCTCTTGAGCGCGCCCTCCGCGCCGACGCCGCGATCGAGATGGTCGGCACCAGCACCTGGTTCAACGGCCGCGTGATGTGCCTCCGCCTCCTCGGCGGGGCCGTCGGCTCACCCGGCGACTGGCGGATGCTCGCCATCACCGCCAACGGCCAACCGGCGGTCGGCGCCTACTTCCGCACCTCCTCCGACTCCTACGAACCTTATGGCGTCGCCGTACTCACCCCGACTCCTACCGGTCTGACGCACATCCACGTCTTCAGCATCCCGAGCCTTGTCACCCGCTTCGGACTTCCGGCGTCGCTGCCGGTGGATTGAACAGCTCGGCAGTCCGCTGGGCCGTCGCGCGCGCCCACCTCGTCGTACTCAGCAGAGCCAACGCGACGAGGCCGATCCCCAAGCCCATGACCAGCCACCAGAGGTGATGCTCAGCTTGAGTAAAGGCTTGTGAGTTCCCGGCAGCGGTCGAGCCGACGATCGTGCCGGCGATCGCCACTCCCAACGTGGTGCCGGTCTGGCGAGCCGCGGACGCCACCGAGCCGGCCAGACCGGCCATGGACAACGGCATACCGGAGACGGCCGTATTGGTGATCGGTGGATTGACCGTGCCGAGGAAGATCCCGAAGAACAGATAGACCGCGAGTACGGCCGGCCATGGTGTCGTCGGCCCGAGCCACAACGAACTGGCTGCTCCGATCGCCAGCGCCGACCCGGCGACCACGAGGGGCAACCGCGGGCCGCGCGTACCGACCAACCGGCCGGTGAACGGCGAGACGATCATGATCACCGCTCCCACCGGCAGCAGACACAGCCCCGCCGCGAGCGCGGACAACCCACGGACGTTCTGCAGATACAGCGTCGTCGCGAACAAGAACGAGCCGAACCCGCACAGCGCGAACAACGCCATCAAGATCGCCGAACTGAACGGCACACTCCGGAACAGCCGCAACTCGAGCATCGGATCGGTTCGGCGTGGCTCATAAACAAGCAAGGCCAGCACCGCGAGTACGGCGACTCCCAGCAGTCCGAGGATGACCGGCGACGTCCAGCCCCGCTTCTCGGACTCGATGATCGCGTACACCACGCATCCCAGCATCAGGATGACCAGCAGTTGCCCGACCGGATCGAACCGCCGCGCTCTCGGCGCCCGCGACTCGGGCACGAAGAACGCCGTCAGGACGATCGCCACGATCACCACCGGCACGTTGATCCAGAAGATCGCCCGCCACCCGACGCCGTCGACCAGGGCTCCACCGAGGATCGGGCCCAACGCCAGCGCCAACCCGGACATCGCCCCGAACACCCCGATCGCCCGCGCCCGCTCGGTCCGGTCCGGGAACGTGGTCGCGACGATCGCCATCGCCACCGGGTTGAGCATCGTGCCGCCGACCGCCTGCACCGCGCGGGCCGCGATCAACCACCCCGCCGTCGGCGCCAAGCTGCACAGCAGCGACCCCAACCCGAACGCGGCCAGCCCGATCTGGAACACCCGCCGCCGCCCGACCCGGTCAGCCGTGGACCCGGCCAGCAACAGCAGGCTCGCGAGTACCAAGGTGTAGGCGTCAACCGTCCATTGCAACTGCGCGACCGACGCCCCCAGATCCGCCCGAATCGCCGGCAACGCCACCGTGACGATGGAAATATCCATCACCACGACGACGATGCTGGCGCAACAAATCGCCAGTACCCCCAGCCGACGCCGCCGACTGAGCTCACCCACTGCCGCCCGCTGAAGCATTGGAACACTCATCCCCCGAAGCTAGAATTTAGAGCGTGCTCGAAGTCAAACCCTCCTCAAAACCCCCCGAGCCCAAGGCAAGCCCGGGCACCAACGAGCCCGGCGAGGCGGCAATCAGCCGCGACTCCCGCGCGCCCGGCGAGACCGCACCAAGCCGCGACACCGGCAAGACCGACAGGAGCCGCGACTCGCTTGCCCCTGGTGGGGCGGGGGTGACCATTGCTGAGGCTGCGGCGCGCACTGGGGTGAGCGTGCACACCCTGCGGTACTACGAGCGTGCCGGCCTGGTCGTCACGACCGTTGACCGGACCGCGAGCGGGCGAAGGCGCTACCACCAGCTGGATCTGGACTGGATCAAGGTGTGCACCCGGCTCCGCGCCACTGGCATGCCGATCAGAACCATCCGCCAGTACGCCGAACTCGTCACCGCCGGCCGGGGTAACGAGAAGGATCGCCTGGAACTCCTCGAGACCCATCGCGCCGAGGTGCTCACCAAACTCGCCGAACTACAGGAGAACCTCGAACTCATCGACCACAAGATCGACGTCTACCGAGGTCGCCTGGAAGCCGGCGACGCCGACCAGCTCTGGGCTCCCGGCCGACCTGGAAAGTGATGCGTGCGTCAGGCCGACCTGGTGGGTGATGGGCGGGTCAGGCGGTGAGGGTGGCGAGGCGGTGGGTCAGGAAGCGGCGTTCGGTCTCGTTGGCGGTCAGGGTGATAGCTGTTTGGTAGGCGTCGGCTGCTTCGTCGGCGCGTCCCAGGCGGACGAGCACGTCAGCTCGGGCTGCCGGGAGGTAGGCGTAGGACGCGAGCGCCGTCTCCTTGCTGAGGGCATCTAATTCGGCCAGGGCCGCCTCGAGGTCGGCGCCAGGGACGAGGCTGTGCGCGGCGGCCCGGTTGAGCGCGACGATGGGGGTCGGCCAGCTGAGCATCATCGCGTCGTACATCCGGACCACCTGAGTCCAGTCCGTCCGCTCCCACGAAGGCGCGGTCACATGCAGCCCGGCGACCGCCGCCTGCAACACGAACCGTCCCTGCCCCTGCTGCAAAGCGGCAGTCGCTCGCGACACTCCTTCCGCCAGCAGTCGCGCGTCCCACCGCGACCTGTCCTGATCCGCCAGCAGCACCAGCTCCCCGTCTTCACTCACCCGCGCATCACCGCGAGCCTCCGTCATCAACAGCAACCCCAGCAACGCCTGCGGCTCCGGCTCATCCGGCATCAACCGCACGAGCATCCGCGACAGCTCCACCGCCCGCCCGGTCAGGTCCGTCCGCCGCAACTCCGGCCCGGCCGCCACATGTCCTGCCGTGTACACCAGGTGCACAACCGTCAGGACGACGTCCAACCGCGTCGGCAACTCGTGATCCGCTGGGATCCGGTACGGGATGCCGGCCGCGGCGATCTTCTTCTTCGCCCGGGTGATCCGCGCGGCCGCCGTCGACTCGCTGATCAACAGCACGGCCGCGACCTCGCGCGTGGTCAGTCCGCAGATCAGCCGCAACGTCAACGCCACCTGCGAGTCCCGCGCCAAGGCAGGGTGGCAGCAGGTGAACACGAGTCGCAGCGGATCCGTCGGCTGCTCCTCGTCCCCCGGCGCGACCGGATCCTCCACCAGCAACGGCAGCTTCCGTCGCAGGTTCGTCTCGCGCCGGAACCCGTCGAGCGCGAGTCGCCGCGCCACTGTCGTCAGCCATCCACCCGGGTTCACCGGGATCCCGTCCGGCCAGGTCCGCAACGCCTGCACGAACGCGTCCTGCGTGCAGTCCTCCGCCTGGTCCAGATCCCGCGTCAGCCGCACCACTGAGGCGAGCACGGTCGACCAGCTCTCCCGGTGCGCCCGATCGACCACCCGGGCGACCTCGACCGCCGACAGCGCGCCCCCGGTTTCATTCACCCCCGGCCAACCCCCTTCGATCCCCACCGGCCCAGGCCCGACGGGTACGCCGACGACGAAGACCGTCGGTGTACCCGGCCGGCGGGCATGGTCAGACAGACGGCCCGGAGTCCATCGAGGTGTCCATCACCGGGCGTACCTCGACGTTGCCGGACGGGCAGATCTTGGCGAGCTCGAGCGCCTGGTCGAGGTCGCGGGCCTCGATCACGTAGTAGCCGCCGAGGGCCTCCTTGGTCTCGATGAACGGCCCGTCGGTGACCAGCGGCTCGGCACCCTCGCGCTGCTTGACCGTGCTGGCCGTGCTCGACCGCTCCAGCGCCTCCCCACCGAGGATCCGCGCCCCGGCCTTCTCGACCGCCTCCGCGAAGGCGCCGTGCAGCTTCATCGCCTGCTGCCACTCCTCCGCCGTGACGACGTTGTCGTACCACTCTTCGCTGTCGTACAGCAGGAACATGTACTGCGCCATCTCTGGCTCCCTTGTCTAGGGTTCTTACTGGACATCTTGCTGACGAACGACGCCAAACGGAATCGACAGCTCCGGCAACGACTTTCTCACTCATCATCCCGGCTCACCTCACGTGACACGGCGGATACGGACAGCACCATCCTCCCGGTCTCGCCTACCGTGGACCAGGAACTCAACCGGCATCCAGGAGGCATTCATGCAGCACTTCGACGTCCTGGTCGTGGGCGCCGGACTGTCCGGGATCGGCGCGGCCTACCGGCTGCAGACGCAGAGCCCCGACCGGACGTACGCGATCTTGGAGGCGCGGGACAGCATCGGCGGCACCTGGGATCTGTTCCGCTATCCCGGGGTCCGGTCGGACTCCGACATGTTCACGCTCGGGTTCCCGTTCCACCCCTGGAAGGCGGCCAAGGCGATCGCGGACGGGCCGTCGATCCTGGAGTACCTGCACGAGACCGCCTCCACCTACGGCATCGACAAGCACATCCGCTTCGGCGAGCGCGTCGTACGGGCGTCGTGGTCGTCGGAGGACGCGCAGTGGTCTGTGGAGACGAGTCAGGGCTCGTACACCTGCTCGTTCCTGTATGTGTGCAGCGGGTACTACGACTACGACTCGGGCTATGTGGTCGACTTCCCGGGGCAGAGTGAGTTCCGAGGGCGCGTGGTGCATCCGCAACAGTGGCCCGCGGACCTGGACTACGCAGGTCAGCGCGTAGTTGTCATCGGCAGCGGTGCGACCGCGGTGACGCTTGTGCCGGCTATGGCTCGTACGGCGGAGCACGTGACGATGCTGCAGCGCACACCGAGCTACGTGGCGTCCAGGCCTGCGCATGACGCGTTCTCGGACCGATTGCGTGCCCTACTGCCCGAGAAGCTCGCACACCGGGTCATCCGCGGTAAGAACGTCGCCTTGAGTACGGCGCTCTACAGCGCGTTCCGGAAATGGCCGGCACACGCCGCCTGGCTCCTCAACAGCACAGTGGCCAAGCAGTTGCCGGAGTCGATCCCCGTGGACCCGCACTTCACTCCCCACTACAAGCCATGGGACCAGCGCCTGTGTCTGGTGCCGGATGCGGATCTGTTCGAGGTACTGCGGGATGGCTCGGCCTCTGTGGTCACCGACGAGATCGAGACCTTCACGCCGACCGGTCTGCGGCTGCGGTCGGGTCAAGAGCTCGAGGCCGACCTGGTGGTCACGGCGACCGGCCTCCGCATGGTTGCCCTCGGCAAGATCGAGGTCACGGTGGATGGCCGGCCGGTGCACCCGCACGACACCTTCGTCTACAAGGGCATGATGCTGAGCGGCGTACCGAACCTGGCCTGGTGCATCGGCTACACCAACAACTCCTGGACGCTGCGCTCCGACCTGACCTCGCAGTACGTGTGCCGCCTGCTCAACCACCTGGCAGCCACCGGCACCAGCATCTGCGTCCCCGAGATCGACCCGGCCGAGTACGACGCTCCCGCGCGTCCCGTGGTCGACCTCTCGTCCGGCTACATCCGGCGGGCCGCGGCCATCCTTCCGCGCCAGGGCTCCACCGGCCCCTGGCGCCTCCGTCAGAACTACCCCCGCGACCTCGTCGTCCTTCGCTTCAGTCCGGTTGCCGACGGCACCATGCGATTCAAACGCGCCGCCTGATCGCCCTACGGCACCGGGACCGGCGGCTGCGGGCCGACGTACATCGCGATCGGGCGGATGATCTTGGGGTCGGTGGACTGCTCGAGGATGTTGGCGGACCAGCCGATGATGCGGCTGACGGCGAACGTCGGGGTGAACATGGCGCGCGGGAGGCCGCACAGCTCCATCACGACGCCGGCGTAGAACTCCACGTTGGCGTAGAGGTTGCGGCCCGGCTTGAGCTCGGCCAGTACGTCGACGATGCGCTGCTCCACCGTGGTCGCGAAGTCCACCAGGTCTCCGCCGAGGCCGCGGGCGATGTCGCGCAGCATCAGTGAGCGTGGGTCCTCGGTCCGGTACACCGCGTGTCCGAAGCCCATGATGCGGTCGCCGGCGGACACCTTTTCGCGGACCCACGAGTCGATCCGGTCCGGGGTGCCGATCTCGTCGAGGCTCGCGAGCGCACGGTCCGGTGCGCCGCCGTGAAGCGGGCCGGAGAAGGCTCCGATCGCCCCGGCAACCGCGGAGACCACATCGGCGCCGGTGGACGCGATCACTCGCGCGGTGAAGGTCGACGCATTGAACCCGTGGTCCACGGTGGCGACCAGGTAGTGCTCGATCGCCGCGGCCTGTACGGCGCTCGGCTCGCTGCCGGTCACCAGGTACAGCCAGTTGGCCGCGGCGGTGAGGTCGGGCCGGGGCTCCAGAGGCTGCTGACCTTCGCGGAGGCGGTAGAGCGCAGCGAGGATGGTCGGCGTCACCGCGCAGACGAGCATCGCGTCGGCCTTCCGGCGTGCCGGGTCGGCGTCCCACAGCGGCGGAAGCTTGCGTACGGCGGCCAGCAGTGACAACGCAGTGCGGAGACCGGCCAACGGGTTGAACGACGATCCCGCGGTCGCGATCGCGGGCAGGACCGCGAGCACCTCGTCGGGCAGGACGCGGAGCGGCGCGAGTTCGGCGACGAACCTGTCGCGCTCGGCGGCGGTCGGGAGGTGGCCCTCGAACATCAGGAACCAGACGTCTTCCAGCGTCTTCGACTTGGCGAGATCGATCGCCGAGTACTCGCGGTAGTGGTAGAACCCTTCGTCACCACGGACGTCGCCGAGGGTCGTCTCGGTGACGACGACATTGCGGAGGCCGGGCGGAACATTGATTGTTGTTGACATATCTTCAGAGTTGACACGCAATCAACTATTGTCAATATTGATCCAGTCAACATGAACGCCCGGAGGAGCGCGGATGCCGCCGCAGAGTGACGAGAATTACCTGACCACGGCCGAGGTCGCGCGCCGGCTGCAGGTGAAACCGGAGACGATTTACGCGTACGTGAGCCGCGGCCTGCTGACCAGCGTCCGCGCCCGGGGGCGACGCGGCAGCCTGTTCGCAGTAGCTGACGTCGAGCGGCTGGCGAGCCGCTCCGTCGAGCACTCCGGAGTCGTCGAGCGGATCGAGTCCGAGCTCACCCTGCTGCAGGACGACGAGCTGTACTACCGCGGTCGTTCGGTCCGCGAGCTCGCGACCGAGTGCACCGTCGAGGCGGTCGCCCACCTGCTGTGGACCGGTGAGCTCAGCGAGCGACCGAAGTTCCCGGTGCAGCGCGAGTCGGTGCAGCTGGCTCGCGACGCGATGGATGTGGTCCCGAGCACGGCACGCTTGACGGACAAGCTGCGCGTGGCGGTCGCCGTACTGGGAGCTGCTGATCCGTTGCGTTTCGACCTGTCCCCCGGCTCGGTGACCGCAGCGGCCGAGAAGCTGCTCGGCACCTTGGTCACCGCGTTGCCCGGCCCGACGGCATCCGCCCGGGACACGGTCGGCGCGAGGCTCTGGCCGAAGCTGTCAACGCAACTGCCGCGGCCGGAGGTGCTCGACGCGGCGCTCATCCTGCTGGCCGATCACGGACTGGCCGTCTCGACGGTCGCGGCGCGAGTGGCCGCCAGTGCCCGGGCGAACCTGTACGCCGTCGTGTCGGCGGGGCTCGGGGCACTGGACGGGCAGTACCACGGAGCCGCGCCGACTCTGGCCTACGAGTTCCTGCAGCGGGCGCAGCGGGATCCGCTCGGTGCGTTGTCGGATCAGTTGCGATCAGGGGAGCCGGTCCCCGGCTTCGGACACAAGATCTACCAGGAGCGCGACCCGCGGGCCGAAGTGTTGCTGGGGCTGCTCGACGACCATCCGATCGTCGAGACGATCGCCAAGGTCACTGCCCGGACACCGGGCTTCCCCAACAGCGATCTGGCGATCGCGGCGATGATGCATGCCTACGACTTCCGGCCCGACGCCGGGGACGCGCTGTTCGCCCTGGCCCGCATCATCGGCTGGACCGCGCACGCCTTGGAGGAGTACGCGGCCCCAGCCCTCCGCTTCCGTGCCATGGGTGTCTACACCGGCCCGACCGGCTGACTACTTGGCGCCGAGCTTCACGAGGGCGGCCGCACCAGGTGCCAGGTCGAACGGGATGGGAGCAACCGGACGAGCCGCGTAGGTCTGGCCAGCAGGCTGGAAGAGACCGACGGAGGCAACCGTCTGCTGGTTCGGCGTGACGACGGCTCGGGCGCGGGCGCTGTGCGAGCGATTGGCGACCAGTAGCCAGCGGTCGGCGGAGGTGGTGTCGCGCGAATGGAAGGTGCCGATGACCACCGCGCTTCCCGAGACGCCGGTGACCAGATTGGTGGGAGTGAAGCCGACAGCGCCGTTGGGCAGCGGAGTTTCGTTGGCGTGGGCAACGGACTCGGAGACGAGTGGCTTGAGCTCACGGCCGACTTGGTGAAGCCAAGTGGTGTTGATCTTCTGCGCCGCGGCGTACCGGGATGTACGGCGGCCGTCGACGGTGATCAGCGCCGGGCCGAATCCTTCGCCGCGAGCAGCCTCGGGAGTCCAGTAGGTGAAGTACTGGATGCCCTTCGCGCCGTACGCCAGGCTGATGTTGATCTGCCAGAGCAGCTCGGCCGCGGTCGGCTCGCGGTGGTTGTTGTAGGCAAGCGTCTGGATGAAGACCCAGGACGGGATGTCGCCGTACAGCGCGGCGTCCCGGATGATCGCCCAGTTGTGGAAGTAATTCGCGTCCTCACGGCCCTCGGACAGCAGCGGGTACCGGTCGAACGAGATCAGTGACGGCTTCACCGCGTCGACGAAGGTGCGGTAGTACGCCGGGTCGTCGGACGGAAGCAGGTTGATGTACGGCAGCAGCCCTGGCGCCAGTTCGCGCGAGATCGCCACGGCCTTCGCCAGCGTGCCGAACCAGCCCGCGCCGGGTTCGTCGTACAGATTGAAGCCCGCCAGCGACGAGTAGGGGCCGTAGGCGTCGCGGGCGCGGATGTAGAGGGCGCTCGCCTCGGCCGGCGTGACGCTGAGGAAGTCGGCGGTGTTGTCCGAGATCGAGAGCCAGCGCGACATGTTGCGGATCTGGATGTCGTCGGAGATCAGCATCTGCAGGCCGGCGGTGCGGGCGAGATCGAGCTGGTACTGGAAGATGTTGCCGTCGCCGGCGTAGTTGCCCGAGATGATGAAGTCGAAGCCGGCGGACTTGATCTCGGCGTACCGCTCCGCCGTACTCGCGTACGGATGCGGCGGCCAGAACAACCCGATCGGGAACTCAACACCACCAGTCAGGGGAAGCTCGTCCGGCGAGGGGATGGCAGCGGGCGAGGGGGCTGACGCGGCCGCTGGGAGGGTGCCGGCGGCTGGGAGGGTGCCGGCGGCCGCGGTGGTGAGGGCGGTGGCGCCGGCGCCGAGGAGGAGGGAGCGGCGGGTGGGGCCGAGGGAGCGGTGCGGGCTCTGCATGGTTCTCCTTCGAAGGGCGGGTCGAGTGGAGCGGGCAGGCGGGAGGTTCAGGACCGTCGGCGGTGGTCCGCGACGGCGTCGGCGGTGGCGTCGAAGGCTTGCTCCGCCAAGGGGTAGTCGCGCTGAGCGACCCCGAGGTACAGCGCGTCGAGGACGATCATCTGCGCATGCCGGCCGGACAGACCGCCGGTCCGGAACGTGACGTCGCGCGCGGCGGTGACCAGGACGACGTCCGCCATCCGCGCGAGCGGCGAGCGCGGATAGTTGGTGATGGCAACAGTCGTCGCGCCCTGCCGGCCAGCCCGGCCGAGTGGCTCGAGGACCTCGATCGTCTCGCCGCTGTGCGAGATGCCGATCGCGACATCGCCGATGCCCAGCAGCGCCGAGCTGGCGAGCGCGGTGTGGACGTCGTTCCACGTACTGGTGGCCCGGCCGATCCGGTGCAGCCGGAGGCGGAGATCCTCGGCGACGGACGCCGACCCGGCGACGGCGTACAGATCGATCCGGCGGGCGTCGGAGATCGCCCGGACCGCCCGCCCGAGCGCGTCGACGTCGAGCGACGCGACGGTGTCCTCGAGAGCGCGCGTGTCGGCGCGCAGCAACGTCCGGAGGACGTCCTCGAGCGAGTCGTCCGGCCCGACCTCGGACCCGGTCCCCCGCTCCCAGCTGTGGCTGCTCCGCCCGCTCTCGGCCGCGAGCGCGAGCCGGAGCTCGGCGTACCCGGACAGGCCGAGAGCGAGGCAGAACCGGGTGACGCTCGGCAGCGACGTACCGCACCGGGCCGCGAGCTGCCCGATCGTCGACGAGGCCACCGCCGCCGGATCACGCAGGACCTCGGTCGCGATCCGGGCCTGTGCCGGGCTGAGCGCGGGCAGGAGACCACGGATCCGCGCTTCCAGACTCGGCGGCGGCGACTCGGCGAGGGCGGTCATGTGAATTATTCTCAGAGCGACTCACACTCGATTACAAGAGTTCACGCTGTCCGATTCCGGCCAGCGCCAAGGATCAAGGGAGCCGGCGGATGGTGAACTCGTCGGACCGACCACCGCCGATCAGGACGTCGATGCGGCCGCTCAGCACATAGCTGCCGTGGGGCGTGACCGCGGCCGTGGTCGGACCTGGGACCGGCCACGCCTCGGTCGACCGCACCTGAGCACTGCGGAAGTTGTCATGACTCGTCAGGACGGTTACGGCCTCGACACCGGGAGCGCCGAGCTTGTTGGTGATGGCAACCAATCGATGGTCCCGGGTGAGTGCCAGCCCGTCGCCGCCGACCAGACGCTTGCCAACAGCAACCTCAGACATCCGGCCACCCGAAGAGATCCGGAACAGTTGGCCGGTGTCGTAGCGGACCGTCACCAGATAGCCGGCCGAGTCCCAGACAATGCCGTTGGCGCCGATCGTGTCGCTACGGAGCCGATCGTCGCGGACCAGGACCGAGGCCCGCCCCAGCGGCGTGATCTTGTAGATCGCGTCGCCGGCCGGATCCGTGACGTACGCGTTGCCGACGGCATCGATGGCGAGGTCGTTCACACCGTGCCGGCCGCCGGCCGGGTTGAGCCGGGTCGTGTTGAGATCGACGCGGCGCTCCAGCCGGCCGGTGCGCAGGTTGTAGATCCCGACACCGGACTGCTTGTACGCCGTCGCGTCCGACGAGCGCTCGCCGTTGCCGATGTCGCCGTACGTGACAAGGAAGCGGTTGCGTACGGCGTCGACGTGCAGGCCGAAGGTGGAGACGCCGGGCGCCTGGGCCAGCACGCGCGTCGAGCCGTCCGGCTGGACGACAGAGACGCGGCCGGTGGCGATCGAGCCGATCAGGAAGGCCCGCCGGGTCGGGTCCCAGGCAATCCCCTCCGGGTAGCGGTCGGCGGTCCGGCCGTCGATCTCCACCGGCCAAGCGGACGCCGGGTGAGCAGCCGCCGGATGAGCAGACGCAAGGTGAGTAGACGCAAGGTGAGTAGACGCAAGGTGAGCGGAGCCGGCCGGAGCGGCCGCGGCCGCGGAAGCAGGTACGGCGGTCAGCGTGAGCAGGACCGCCAGCAGACGAAACCTCATGAAGAACCTCTCTCGTGAGCGGATACGAACACAGAGATTAATCAGAGCTCTGATGCTAGTCAATGCATATATAGCCAGCGCGATTCGTACCATGGTCCGCATGCGGATGTCCTTCGACAAGCGGCTCGGCAGTCACCTCAAGCGGGTCGAGCAAGAGCTGCAATCGGCCAAAGCGGCCGCCGTGAAGCCGGCCGGCCTCACAGTGCCGCAGTACGCCGCTCTCTTCGTGCTGGACGAGCAACCCGGCATCTCGGCCGCGGAGCTGGCCCGCAGATGCGCGGTCACGCCGCAGACCATGACGACGATCCTGCGCAACCTGGAGTCGGCAGGACTGATCGAGCGGACCCCACATCCGCTGCACAGACACGTGATCGAGACCCGCCCGACCCCGACGGGCCGCAAGGCCCTGGATCAGGCCGACGAACGCGCGGCAGGCGTCGAGCGCCGGCTGGCCGCGGCCTTCAGCGAGGAGGAGCTCGACACCCTCCGAGCCCTCCTCGCCCGCGTCTCCACGGCGCTCACCACCGATCCGATCCTGAAGAGCTGAGCCTCAGAACAGCGCGGCCATCAACCGCCGGCGCGCCTTGATCACCCGGTCGTCGTCGGCGCCGACCACGTCGAAGAGCTCGAGCAGGTGCAGCCGGACGGTGTTCCGCTCGTCGCCCGCGGTCACCTGGATCGTGCTGATCAGCCGGTTGAACGCGTCGTCGATGTGCCCGCCCATCAGGTCGACGTCAGCGACCAGCATCTGCGCTTCGACGTCCGACGGGTTGTCGGCCGCGCGGGTCCGCACCTCGGCCGGCACGTCCTGCGTCCGCTTGACCAGCTGGACCCGCGCCAGCCCAGCCTTCGCCTCCGCGTCGCCCGGCGTCTCCTTGAGCAATTCTTCGTACGCCGCGATCGCGCCTTCCAGGTCACCCGCGCCGACCGCGTTCTCGGCCTTCTCGTACCGCGGGTTCGGCGGCGGCTCCTCCTCGTCGTCGGACACGGCGTCCGCGGGCCCGACCGGATCGGCCCGGCCGGTGATGCCGTTCGCGACTGCCACGGTGAGCAGCTGATCGAAGTACTGCCGCGCCTCCGGCTCCCCCACCGCGCCCTGGAACAGCGGGACCACCTGACCGCGCAGTACGGCGATCACCAACGGCACCGTCTGGACGCCGACCGCCTGGGCCAGCTGCGGGTTCGCGTCGATGTCGATCCGGGCCAGCAGGAACTTGCCGGCGTACTCGGTGGACAGCCGGGCCAGCACCGGGCCGAGGGCCATCGAAGCCTCCGAGCGCGGCGACCAGAACTCGACCACGACCGGCACCTGCAGCGAGCGCTCGATCACATCGGCCTGGAAGGTCGGCTCGCTCACGTTCAGCACGTACGACCCCGCGACACCACCGCCGCCGGCCGGCGCACCGGGACCGGCCGGACCGGCTGGGCCGCCCGGTCCGGCGGGCTTGCGCAGGGACGACAGATCGATCGCCCCGGGACGGGAGAAGTTCGACTGACTCACGACTGCCCTCGCATTCCGTTCACGTTCACAAGGTCCATCCTCTACGAGAGTGCTCGCCACCGGAAATCCGTGCGACAGCTCCGGTGTCCAGGTGGGTGCATCGCAAGGCGGAGGGCGGGGCTCGATGCGGGGTTCATCGTGCCCTGCCCTCCAACGCAGCGAGGTGCCCGCATGGGCGCCGGAGATGGCGTGCGGAGGTCCGGTGGTGAGGACTTAGGTGGAACCGTGCTGCGGCCGGGTCGCCAGGAGGAGCCGAGCGAGGCCGCTTCGGGTGCCTGCGACGGCGATCCGGTCCCCCGGCCGGACGACTTTGCCGGGCGCCGGGTCCCAGTTCCAGCCTGCGCCATTGTCCTGCCGGGCGAGCACTCGCAGCCCGCCGGCCTCGTCCAGCTCGCCCAACCGTAGACCGGCGGCGACCGAGCCAGGCTCGACCGTGACCTCGGTGAGCAGCAGAACACGCCGACCGGCCGGGACCGTCACCTGACTGCGCCGGTTCGCCACGGCGGCCGCGATCGCCGGCGCGACCAGCATCGACACCGACCGGCTGTGCCCGAGCCCGAGCTGCCGCTCGACCCGCTGCGCCAGGTCGTGGTCGAACATCCGCATCGTGATCCGCGCGTCCGGGTTCAGATCGCGCACCACCATCGCCGACTCCAGGTTGGTGATGTCGCCGTTGGTGATCGCGAGGACCGACTGGCACCGCTGTACGCCGGCCGACCGCAACGTCTCCTCGTTGCTGCTGTCACCGATCACCACCGGGATCCGCAGCCGGTGCGCGGTCTGTACGCCGGGCGCGTCGTCGTCCTGCTCGACCCCGACGACCGCGACCCCGCGCTCGGCGAGGATCTCCAGCACCCGGGCGCCGACCGTACCGAGGCCGCAGACGACCACATGATTACGCGGCCGCCCCCGGACCCCGCCGATCACGCGCGACAACCGCGCACCGATCAGTGAGTCGACGATCACCGCGGTCAGCAGCGCCATCAGCAGGATGCCGGTCAGCTGCACCAAGACGGCCGCCACCTTTGCCCAGGGAGCCGCATCGGAGAACGTGTTGTCCTCGATGCCGGCCGACGTCACCGCGCCGGCCGCCAGGTAGAGGGCCCGCAGCCACTCGACCCTCGCGATGAAATGCGTGAGCACCGTGCCACCGAGGACGAGGACGGCCATCACCGCGGCGATCCGCCGGACCCGCCGGTCGAAGATGTCGCGGACTCCCATCAGCCAGCCCGCCCGCCGGACGTCCTTGGTCCGCCACACGGACCGTACGCCGGTGCCGAGCACGATGTCGCCCTCCGGGTCGGAGGTGGACAGCGGCAGCAGCTCCGGCGTCGCCGACGAGGTGGTGTCGGCCAGCACAGTCAGATGCGGTGCCCGGATCAGGTCGGCCTGACCGGCGACCAGCCGCCTGCCGCCGATCTCGAGCCAGGTGAGCTCGTCGTCCTCCAGCGCGTCCGAGACGAACGCCGGCGCGGCCAGCGACGGCCCCGAGATCACCACGCAGTCGCCCAGCAGACTGTGCAACTGCTTGCCCAGCCGCGGGTTGATCATCTGGACGATGATGCGCAGCTCGGGATCCATCTCGCGCGCGGTCAGTGCGGTGTGCACGTTGTGGACGTCGTCGGTGTCCAGCAGCACGAGGGCTCGTGCGGTCGACGAGCTCCCGTCGTTCGCGTCGATCCCGGCCCGGCGCAGCAGTCCCTCGCTCACGACCCGGACGCCCATCACCTGCGCACCCAGCTCGCTGATCCGGTCGTAGTGCCGCGAGGCCGGGTTGACGATCGCGGTCACCCGCTCGCCCGAACTCACCAGCTCCGTGACGACCCGCAGCATGGTGCGGTCCGAACCACACACGACCACGCTGCGCCCGTCGAGTGGACCGATCGCGGCCCGGGCGACCGCCTCGACGGTTGGGGCCAGCAGTTCCTCAGAATCGGGCGGGCTCTCGGTACTCCCCCCACTCGTCCCGAAGAACGTGACAGATTTCCCCCATCGTGGCCTCCGCACGCGCTGCCTCCAGCATGGGCTCGATCAGGTTGCCAGTACCCCTGGCCGCCTCCACCAGAGCCGTTAGCGTACGGCGTACCCGGTCCTCGTCGCGGCGGGTCTTGCGCGCCGCGAGCACCCGGCACTGTTCGACCTCGACCTCGTGGGAGACCCGGAGGATCTCCAGCTCGCCGGAAACCGTGTCGGTCAGCGTGTTCACGCCGACGATCTTCTTCTCGCCCTTCTCCAGCTTCTGCTGGTACTCGAACGCGGCGTCGGCGATCTCGGCCATGAACCAGCCGTCCTCGATGCCGCGCAGGATGCCGCCGGTCATCGTCTCGTCCGGGCTCATCTCCTTGATCCGGGCGAAGATCTCCTCGGCCTCCGCCTCGATCCTGTCGGTGAGCTCCTCGACGTACCAGGAGCCGCCGAGCGGGTCGGCGACGTTGGTGACACCGACTTCCTCCATCAGCACCGACTGCGTGCGCAGGGCGATCTCGGCCGACTCCTCACTCGGCAGCGCGAGCGTCTCGTCGAGCGCGTTGGTGTGCAGCGAGTTGGTCCCGCCGAGGATCGCGGCCAGCGCTTCGACAGCCGTGCGTACGACGTTGTTGTACGGCTGCTGCGCCGTCAACGACACCCCGGCCGTCTGCGTGTGGAACCGCAGCCACTGCGCCTTGTCCGTCTTCGCGCCGTACACATCGCGCAGCCAGCGGGCCCAGATCCGGCGGGCCGCGCGGAACTTGGCGATCTCCTCGAAGAAGTCCAGGTGGCTGTCGAAGAAGAACGACAGGCCGGGCCCGAACACGTCGACGTCGAGACCGCGGGACAGCCCGAGCTCGACGTACCCGAAGCCGTCGGCGAGCGTGTAGGCCAGCTCCTGTCCGGCCGTCGAGCCGGCCTCGCGAATGTGGTAGCCGGAGACGCTGAGCGGCTTGTAGTCCGGGATCGTCGACGCGCAGTACTCCATCAGGTCGCCGATCAGGCGCAGGTGGGGCTCCGGCGGGAACAGCCACTCCTTCTGCGCGATGTACTCCTTGAAGATGTCGGTCTGCAGCGTCCCGTTGAGCTTGCTGATGTCGGCGCCCTGCCGCTCGGCCGCGACCAGATACATCACGAACGCCGGTACGGCGGGACCGGAGATCGTCATCGACGTCGTGACGTCCTGCAGGGGGATGTCCTTGAACAGCCGGTCCATGTCGGCGGCCGAGTCGATCGCGACGCCGCAGTGGCCGACCTCGCCGAGCGACTTCGGCTCGTCGGAGTCGCGGCCCATCAGCGTCGGCATGTCGAACGCGACGGACAGGCCGCCGCCACCGCCGTTCAGGATCATCTTGTACCGCTCGTTGGTCTGCTCGGCGTTGCCGAAGCCGGCGAACTGGCGGATCGTCCAGGCCCGGCCGCGATACCCGGTCGGGTACAGCCCGCGGGTGAACGGGAACTCCCCGGGCCACCCGATCCGCTCCATCCGCGGATCGGCGACACCGTCGGGGGGCCCGTAGACCGGCTCGACCTCGGTGCCGGACAGCGTGGTGAAGTCCGCCTCCCGCTTGCGTGCCGCGTCGTACCGCTGCTGCCACCGGCTCCGGCCGGCGGCAATCTGCTCGGCATCCATCAGTCAGACCTCCTCGGGAAACTGGTTCCCAAAATACTAGGACGTCCAACTATTTCCAACTGGTACCGGGCCGCCAGGCCATCACAATCGCGCCGCGGCGGCCGAGCGCGCCGCGTGGAGGGGCACTGAGCAGCTCCTTGTGATGGCGTGGGGATCCGGGACTCGCTCGTCAGGTGAAGTCGCCGGCGTTGTGGCGGAGGGGTTCGAGGACGGACCAGAGCATCTCGAGTTGCTCGTCGGTGAGGCCGGACAGGGCGAAGTCGGCGGCGACCAGGTCGGCGGTGGCGCGCTCGACCAGCTCACGCCCCTCGGGCGTGATCTCGCACAACACGGCGCGGCCGTCGTCCGGGTGCGGCGTCCGGGTCACCAGTCCGGCCGACTCCAGCCGCCGTACGATCGAGGTCACCGAGGTGGGATGGACCTGCAGCCGCTCCCCCATCTTCCCCAGCGGCAGCGACCCGCGCCGCGAGAACGTGAGCAGCACCAGCGCCTCGAACCGCGCGAACGTCAACCCGTGCTTGCGCAGAATCTCGTCCAGCTCGCCGATGACGATCTGCTGGGCTCGCATCAGCGACGTCACGGCCCGCATCTGCTCGACCGCCCCCCACCGCCGCCCCCACTGCCGCGAAGCCTCCTCGATCGGATCGAACGGCAACGCCCTCTTCCTCGCCATGAGCCGAAGGTTAGCTGGAGACTAGCCACATCATGGCGACCCTCAGAGATTCGGACTTCCCGGCGCTGGGCACCGACGCGCCCGCGGAGGAGCTGATCACCCTCCGCTTTCGCTGGTATCACCGGCAGGCCAACCACGCCCGCATCGCCTATCGCGGGCTCGGCACCGTCCAGCTCGTCGCGGCCCTGTTCATCGCGATCTCGGCCGCGATCAACACCCCCACCTGGTTCGCTCCCGCGCTCGGTGGCGTGATCGCGCTGGCGGAGGGAATCCGCACCCTATTCGGGTTCAAGGATTCCTATCCGACCTACCGCCGGACCGCCGAAGACCTGCGCAACGAAGCGTGGCTCTATGTCCAGCGCGCCGGCCGATACGCGACCGCCGCCGAGCCAAGCAAGCTGCTGACCGAGCGGGTTGTCGAGATCAGTCATACCGAGACGGAGGACTGGGAGGCCGCGCTCAAGCAGCGCAGTGTCTGAAACTGTCCACGACGTCTGCGAGGGTCTGAACATGACTTTGTCACCGGAGATCTACCTGCGGCACGTTGAAGCCGAGTCTGCGCGGTTGGGTGAGGTGGCGCGGATGGGGCTCGATGCCGCGGTGCCGAGTTGTCCGGGGTGGACGGTGGAGACGGTGGTGCGGCATGTGGCGCAGGTCTACGTGCACAAGGTCGAGGTGTTGCGGCTGGGGGCGCGGCCAGAGGACTGGCCGCCGGACTTCAGTGGACGGGAGACGTTCGAGTGGTACGACGAGGCTCGAGCGGCGATCGTCGACGCGTTGGAGAAGGCGGGGACCGGGCTCGAGACGTGGACGTTCAACCCACGCGACACCACCTCCGGGTTCTGGTACCGGCGGATGGCGTTCGAGAGCGTGGTGCACCGGATCGACGTCGAGCAGGCGCACGCGGTCGCCACACCGATCGACGCCGAGTTGGCGCTCGACGGCATCGACGAGCTGCTCTATCCGAACCTGGGCGGCCCGTGGTGGGAGGAAGGCGATACAGCCCACCCGATCGACGCGACCGTGCGCATCACCGCCGCCGGGCGCTCCTGGACCATCCGCGCGAACAGCACGAGCGTCGACATCCGTCAGGGAGCCGAGGGTGACGCGGACGCCGAGATCTTCGGGGAGGCGGTGCCGGTCTACCTCTGGCTCTGGGGTCGCGTTGCGGACGACGCCATCCAGACCGCCGGCGACGAGGACGTCGTACGGGCGTTCCGGGGACGGCTCAAAGAAGCCACCGGCTGATGTCCTCCGCGGGTCTGCCTGTTCGTTCCTTTCCTGAGGGACCACAGTGGTCTCAGCAGAAGGAGGATTCCGATGCCGCAGTACCTTGCACTGACCTACACCGCGGACGTGGACTGGTGGGCGCCTGAGCAGGCGGACGAGCTGGCCGAGTACCGGCAGTTCGCCGTGGACAACGCCGCCCGGATCAAGGCGAGCGCCGTACTGCACCCGACCTCGACGGCGACCGTCGTCCGGGTCGAGGGCGCCCACGGCGGACCGGTGATCACGACCGACGGTCCGTACGCCGAGACCAAGGAAGCACTGACCGGGTACTACCTGATCGACGCCGAGGACCTGGAGGAAGCAGTCGCGATCGCGGCCCAGCTCCCGGCGGCCTGGGGCGGCGCGGTCGAGGTCCGGCCGGTGATCCTGGCCAGGTAGTGGACCAGCGGTACGACGCGGTCGCCGAGACGATCCGGATCGAGGGGACCCGCATCCTCGCGACCCTGATCCGGACCGTCGGTGACGTCCAGCTCGCCGAGGACGCCGTCCAGGAGGCGACCCTGGCGGCGCTGGGGGCTTGGCCGGTCACCGGCGTACCGCCCGAGCCGCGCGCCTGGCTGACCGTGACGGCCCGACGGAAGGCGATCGACATCATCCGCCGCGAGCAGGCGCGGGCCGGTAAGGAGCGGGACGGCTCGGAGCTGATCGAGCTCACGACGACCAAGGAACTCGAGGCCGACGACGTGGTGCAGGACGATCTGCTGCGGTTGATCTTCACCTGCTGCCATCCCGCGATCTCACCCCCGACCCGGGTCGCGCTCGCGCTCCGCACGCTGTGTGGCCTGTCGTCCGCCCAGATCGCCGGCGTACTCCTGACTACCGAGGTCGCCACGACCAAGCGGCTGACCCGTGCCCGGCAGAAGATCGCCGCCGCCCGCATCCCGTACCGCGTACCGGCCGAGGCGGAGCTCCCCGATCGCCTTCCAGCCGTGTGCGCGGTGATCCACAGCCTCTACACCGCGGGCCACGCCCCCGTCGAGGGCGAGGCGGCGTACGACGTGGACGTCTGTGCGGAGGCGATCCGGTTGGGCGAACTGCTGCACAGCCTGCTGCCCGATCAGCCGATGCCGTCCGCGGTGCTCGCGTTGCTGCTCCTGACCGAAGCACGCCGGCCGGCCCGCCTCGATGAGCACGGCGAGGTGGTCACGCTCGATCTGCAGGACCGTGGCCGCTGGGACGCGGAACTGATTGCTCGCGGGGTCGCCCTGCTCAACGACTCGCTGCAGCGATCGAATCGGCAGGCTGATGCCTATCAACTGCAGGCCGCGATCGCCGCCGAGCACGACCGCGTCCCCAGCTATACCGCGACTGATTGGCGCGAGATCCAGCGCCTGTACGGACTGCTCATCGAGATCGCGCCCAGCCCGGCAGCGCAGCTGGGCCAGGTTGTGGCGACGGCCGAGACCGGCGACATCACGTCAGCCTTGGCGCAACTGGACGGCGTACCGCGAAGTCCTCGTTGGCATGCAGTTCGTGGGGAGTTGCTGGCCCGGCAGGGGCAGTACGCCGAGGCAGTCGCGGAACTGGATGAGGCCCTGGCGAGCGCGCCGGCCAATCACCCAGAACGTGCGCATCGGGAGCGCCGCCGCGCACTGTTCCGCCGGCACGCCGCCGAGCAGTCACGAGCCGCCGAGCACCCGCCCACCGGCTGAGCCGGCACGCAGCGGCTCAGTCGCCGTCGTCGGTCCAGTTGCCGCGTTCGCTGTTGAAGATCGACTTCGGGCCTGTGGGGGCCGGCCGGGCGGCGTGATGGGCCGGCGCGACCGTGGTGGTGACCTCCTGCGCCGAGTCCATCCCGATCGGGCCGGTGCCGTCGTCGTCGGAGTCCTCGTCGCCTTCCAGCACGTCGACGCTCGCCGCGGCGCGCAGACCGGTGCGCTGGATGACTCGCTGGATGGTCAGATCCCGGTCGTCCGGGCGGCTGACCCACCTGATCTCCCGGAAGCCCTGATCCTGCGCCGCCGACTCGAAGACGAAGTGGCCGTAGCCGAGGATCCGGCCGATGCTCGGCTTCTTCAGGGTGATGTCGAGGACTCGCGCGATCGGGGTGGTCGCGATGCTCTGGGAGAAGACGCCACGGATCCGCATGACCCGCATGTTGGTGACCACGAACCGGTCCCGGTGGTGGGTGAGGAATTGCCAGAAGGCATGCGACAGCAGCAGCAGCACGATCACCAGCAGCACCTGAGTGCCGCCGATCGAGGTGGTCGCCAGCACCACCAGCAGGGCGGTCGCCAGCGCAACCTCGAGCATGGGCAACCCGTACACCACCCAGTGCTGCCGGACCTCGTCGATGACGACTTCGCCCTCGTCCGAGATCAGATGGCGCCGGACCTTCGGGTCGAAGATCCGGAACAGGCCTATTCCGGCCATCCGTTCACTCCCCTGTCACACGCTGTCGGGCCGCTCGGCCCGGGTTGCGTCTCTCACAGCCAAGTGTCCCGCACGATTGCTCGAAACGGGACACTCGAACCGCAGATCAGCTGAACAGCGCGCTCAGGAAGGTGATCACGCTGTCGAACGCGTTGCCGATGGCCGAGAACGCGCCTCCCACAGCGTTGGCGGCGTTCGTCGGCTGAGTGAACAGATAGAAGGCCGCAAAGGCGATGACCGACCACATCAACAGCTTCTTCGGCATGTCACCACTCCTCGTTCGCAACCACTCGGTCGACTGTGTTTGTGTTGTATCACGGACCGTCACCAATTGTCACTGACTGAACACAGCCCACTGCACAATGCTCACCAGGTACAAGGTCCATTCTGTAACGGATTCGGGGCCACGGCACCCACCGGCGCGCCGCCGTGAGACGGCGTATCATGCCGCCCGCCGGAAACGTGCGGCATTTGCCCGAATTCGGCACACCAACCGCTGAACGGAAAGCAAAGACACAATGTGACACTCCGTGGTCGAGTGTTCCAACCGGGAGACCGGAATCACAGGGCCGCGATCAGCTCGTCCGCGGCACTGTACGGGTCCGTGTCCCCATCGGCCACCTTCGCCGCCAGCACGTCCAGCCGCGCGTCCCCGTGCAGGTGCGCGAACCGGGACCGCAACGCGGTCATCGCGATCGCCTCGATCTCGTCCCGGGCGCGACCCCGGCGCCGCTCGGTGAGGACGCCGTTCGCCTGCATCCAGCCGAGCCGGTCCTCGATCGCGGCCACCACCTCGGCGACCCCTTCGTTGCGCGAGGCAACCGTCTTCAGGATCGGCGGAGTCCAGGCGCCCTCGCCTCGCTCGGCCAGCGCGAGCATGGCCCGCAGATCCCGGGTCACGCTCTGCACGCCGTCGCGATCCGCCTTGTTCACCACGTAGATGTCGCCGACCTCGAGGATCCCGGCCTTGGCCGCCTGGATCCCGTCACCCATACCCGGCGCGAGCAGGATGAGCGTCGTGTCGGCCATCCCTGCAATCTCCACCTCGGACTGCCCGACCCCGACCGTCTCCACCAGGACGACGTCGAACCCGGCCGCGTCCAGCACCCGCAGCGCCTGCGGCGTCGTCCACGCCAGCCCGCCCAGATGCCCCCGCGACGCCATCGACCGGATGAACACCCCGGTGTCCGTCGCGTGGTCCTGCATCCGCACCCGGTCGCCCAGCAACGCTCCCCCGGAGAACGGCGACGACGGGTCCACCGCGAGTACGCCGACGCGCTTCCCGGACTCGCGGTACGCCGAAACCAGCGCCGACGTCGACGTGGACTTGCCGACCCCCGGCGAGCCCGTGATGCCGACGATGTGCGCGTTCCCGGCGTACGGCGACAGCGCCGCCATCACCTCACGCAGCAGCGGCGACTCGTCCTCGACCAGCGAGATCAGCCGGGCGACGGCCCGGGAGTCACCCTCCCGGGCACGCTCGACCAGCTCCGAGACCGGCGCGGTCCGGCGCGGCATCAGCTCTTCGGGACCCGGACGATGAGGGCGTCGCCCTGGCCGCCACCACCACACAGCGCGGCCGCGCCGACGCCACCGCCGCGCCGCTGCAGCTCGAGCGCGAGGTGCAGCACCAGGCGGGCGCCGGACATGCCGATCGGGTGGCCGAGCGCGATCGCGCCACCGTTGACGTTGACCTTGTCGATGTCGACCTGCAGCTCCCGCGCGGACGCGATACCGACCGAGGCGAACGCCTCGTTGATCTCGATGAGGTCCAGCGCGGTGGGCTCGATGCCCTCCTTGCCACAGGCCTTGACGATCGCGTTGGCCGGCTGGCTCTGCAGCGTCGAGTCCGGTCCGGCGACCGAACCGTGCGCGCCGATCTCGGCGAGCCAGCTCAGCCCGAGCTCCTCGGCCTTCGCCTTGCTCATCACGACGACGGCACACCCGCCGTCGGAGATCTGCGACGCCGAACCGGCCGTGATCGTGCCGTCCTTGCCGAACGCCGGCCGCAGCTTGGCCAGCGACTCGGCCGAGGTGTCACTGCGGACACCTTCGTCGCTGTCGACCACGATCGGGTCGCCCCTGCGCTGCGGCACCTCGACCGGGACGACCTCGTCGGCGAACACGCCGTTCTTCCACGCGGCCGCGGCCTGCTGATGCGAGCGGGCGCTGAACTCGTCCTGCTCCTCGCGGGTCAGCTTGAGGCCGTCGTTGTTGGCCTGATCGGTCAGCGCACCCATGGCCTGGTCGGTGAACGCGTCCCACAACCCGTCGAACGCCATCGAGTCGACCAGCGGCACATCGCCGTACTTGAAGCCCTCGCGGGACTTCGGCAGCAGGTGCGGCGCGTTCGTCATCGACTCCATGCCGCCGGCCACGACGACGTCGTACTCGCCGGCGCGGATCAGCTGATCCGCGAGCGCGATCGCGTTCAGGCCGGACAGGCAGACCTTGTTGATCGTGATGGCCGGGACGTTCATCGGGATGCCGCCCTTGACCGCGGCCTGCCGGGCGGCGATCTGACCGGCGCCGGCCTGCAGCACCTGGCCCATGATCACGTACTCGACCTGGTCCGGTGCGACGCCGGCCTTCGCCAGGGCGCCCTTGATCGCGAACCCGCCGAGCTCGGCGCCGGTGAAGCCCTTCAGGCCGCCCAGCAGCCGCCCGATCGGGGTGCGTGCGCCGGCGACTATGACACTGGTGTGCTGTGAACTGCGGGTGGCGTCAGACATGTTGTCACGATACCTGCGACGGCACTGGTACGCCGCTGTCGATCAAGTCACACAGGTCGTGTCAGCTCGGCCACTTTCGATGGCCTCCCACCACCGTCCTGGGCCAGGCTGACGTCATGGAAGCCCTCTTCGATGCGATCGACCACGTCGGGGTCGCGGTGGCCGACTTCGACGAAGCCGTCCGGTACTACGCCGAGGTGTTCGGCATGACGGTCGCGCATGAGGAGATCAACCAGGAGCAGGGCGTTCGCGAGGCGATGCTGTCGGTCGGCGACTCGGGTTCGTCGATCCAGTTGCTGGCGCCGCTGTCGGACGCGTCGCCGATCGCGAAATTCCTCCAGCAGCGCGGTCCTGGCATCCAGCAGCTCGCCTACCGGGTGCGCGACATCGAGGCCGTCTCGGCGACCTTGCGCGAGCGCGGCGCCCAGCTGCTGTACGACGTGCCGAAGCGCGGCACGGGTGGGTCGCGGGTGAACTTCATCCACCCGAAGTCGGCCGGCGGAGTCCTGGTCGAACTCGTGGAGCCACCGGCCTCGAACAGGGGGTGACGGCGCGCGCCGTCACACTGCTGAGTCGGGGGGAGCGGACTACGCTGTTCGGGTGCTGATGGACAGCGCCACCGACTCCTTGCACGGTGCGCCGGCCGGGTTCCAGCACGACGCCTTCGTCTACACGTCTGACGAGGAGTTCGTGCGACTCGCGGTGCCGTTCGTGCAAGACGGTCTGGCGACGGCTGAATCGATCGTGGCCGTGCTGCCCCCCGAGCAGACCGCGCTGCTGCGCGACGGCCTCGGCGCGGCCCGCGATCAGGTGGCCTTCATCGACATGACTGTTGCCGGAGGCAACCCAGCCCGGCTGATCCCCCTCTGGCGCGAGGCGCTCGAGCAGCACCCCGGCCGTCCGCTGCGCGGCCTGGGTGAGCCGGCCTACGTCGGCCGGAGCGCGCCCGAGTACGAGGAGGCGCTGCTGCACGAGGCGCTGCTGGACATCGCGTTCGCGGACGCCCGGTCGTTCCGGCTGCGCTGCCCCTACGATGCGTCCGTCGGTATCGACCCGACCGCCACCCACTCCGGCGCGGAAGCCCTTGCGGAGAAGACATTCCGTACGGCGCTGAGCGACGTACCGGATCGGGCCGAGCGGTGGGAGTTCGGGCTGGCCGACCTCGGTCAGGTGCGGCAATGGGTCAACGCGCTGGCGACGGCGTACGGCGTGTCACGGTACCGGCTCGACGACCTGGAGCTGGCGTTGCACGAGATCTGCACGAACAGCATCCGGTTCGGCGGCGGTAGCGGGACGCTGTCGGTGTGGATCGCGGAGGGCACGCTGATCTGCGACGTGGCCGACTGCGGCCGGATCGACGACCTCCTGGTCGGCCGCGTGCTGCCGCCGCTCGACGGTCTCGGCGGCCGCGGCGTCTGGCTGGCGAACCAGCTCTGCGATCTGGTCCAGCTGCGGTCCGCGGACGACTTCACCCAGGTGCGGTTGCACACTCGCCTGTGGTGATAAGACCACTGACAACGGTGGACTGCAAAAGTGACGGTCGTCTCACCGGTCCCGCGCTGTGTTACAGGGCACAGCGGTGCGTGCATACTCAGCGGTAAGTTCCGCTCACACAGACCGCCGCTGCAGGAGGTACGACGTGAAGCAGATCCTCGACGCGATCCTCGCCGGTGACACCGCGGCCGTCGGCGAGCTCGACGTACCGGACCATTACCGCGGCATCACCGTCCACGCCGACGAGGCGGGCATGTTCGAGGGCCTGGACAGCAAGGACAAGGATCCGCGCAAGAGCCTGCATCTCGACGACGTGCCGACGCCCGAGCTCGGGCCGGGCGAGGCGCTGGTCGCGGTGATGGCGAGCGCGATCAACTACAACACCGTCTGGACGTCGATCTTCGAGCCGGTGTCGACATTCTCCTTCCTGAAGCGGTACGGGAAGTTGTCGCCGCTGACCGCCCGCCACGACCTGCCCTACCACGTGGTCGGCTCCGACCTGGCCGGCGTCGTCCTGCGCACCGGTCCGGGCGTGAACGCCTGGAAGCCCGGCGACGAGGTGGTCGCACATTGCCTGTCGGTGGAGCTGGAGTCGCCGGACGGGCACAACGACACGATGCTCGACTCCGAGCAGCGGATCTGGGGATTCGAGACGAACTTCGGCGGCCTCGCCGAGATCGCTCTGGTGAAGTCGAACCAGTTGATGCCGAAGGCGGCCCACCTGACCTGGGAGGAGGCCGCGTCTCCAGGGTTGGTGAACAGTACGGCGTACCGGCAGCTCGTCTCGGCCAACGGCGCGAACATGAAGCAGGGCGATGTGGTCCTGATCTGGGGCGCGTCCGGTGGACTGGGCTCGTACGCGACGCAGTTCGCGCTGAACGGCGGGGCGATCCCGGTGTGCGTGGTGTCGTCGCCGGAGAAGGCGGAGATCTGCCGGGCCATGGGGGCGTCGTTGATCATCGACCGGTCCGCCGAGGGGTATCGGTTCTGGAAGGACCCGGTGACCCAGGATCAGAAGGAATGGAAGCGGTTCGGGGCACGGATCCGCGAGCTGACCGGTGGGGACGACCCCGACATCGTGTTCGAGCACCCGGGGCGGGAGACGTTCGGGGCGTCGGTGTACGTCGCCCGGCGCGGCGGGACGATCGTGACGTGTGCGTCGACATCGGGGTTCATGCACGAGTACGACAACCGCTACCTGTGGATGAACCTGAAGCGGATCATCGGCTCGCACTTCGCCAACTATCGCGAAGCCTGGGAGGCGAACCGGCTGATTGCCAAGGGCATGGTTCATCCGACCGTCAGCCGGGTCTACCCGCTCGAGGAGACCGCCCAGGCCGCGTACGACGTCCACCGCAACCTGCATCAGGGCAAGGTCGGCGTGCTGACGCTGGCGCCGGCCGAAGGTCTCGGGGTTCGGGACCGGGAACTGCGGGCACAGCATGAGGAAGCGATCAATCGCTTCCGCGACAGATAGTTTGCCGAGAGCTGCGCCGCCGGTTCCGTACCGGGCCGATTGGGCGGTTACACCCGGGTTCTGACAGGCTTAAGGTGGGGGATTCACGCTGAGCCGCCAGAAGGGAAACTCGGGAAAATGCCTGACGAGTCGAGCCTGCCATTCTTCGACCGTACGGCGACCGCGGCCGGGGGCTTCCCGGTCAGTCGCCGTGGGTACGACAAGCAGGCGGTGGACGACTACGTCCGCGCGTTGGAAATGCAACTCGCCGAGGCACGTAATCGCGCCGACGAGCTCCAAGGCAGCGTGGCGCCGATGCAGCGCCAGCTCGAGGAGACCCGGCGTCAACTCGACGCCAGTGCGAACCCGTCGTACGCCGGACTCGGCGACCGGGCCGCGCAGATCCTCCGGCTCGCCCAGGACCAGGCGTCCGAGGCGCTCGAGGAGGCCCGCCGCGAGGCCGACGAGCTGCGCACCAACTCCGCCAAGGAGGCGGCCGCCAGCCGCGCGACCGGTGAACGTGAGGCCGAGGACATCCGCACCGTCGCGCTGAACGAGGCCGACAGCGTGCGCCGGACCGCCGAGGGCGACGCCGCGGAGCTTCGCCGTACCGCCGAGACCGAGGCGTCCGAGGTGTTGCAGGCAGCGCGGCGCAAGGCCGAGCAGCTGCAGCTGACCGCGGAGTCGCAGTCGAGCACGCTGAAGAACGGCGCGCTGCACGAGGCGGAGAAGATCCGGACGGCGATCCAGCGCGAGTCCGCGGCGCTGCGGGCGCGGCTGGCCGACGAGCGCGAGCAGCAGGCCAAGGAGCTGGCCGACAAGCACCAGCAGATCGCGGCCGACACCGAGAACCTGACCACCCAGATGCGCGAGGCCGCGGAGGCGTCCGAGCGGCGGGTCGCGGAGGCGACCGAGCAGGCGCGCAAGATCCGCACCGAGGCCGAGGAATCGGCCGAGCGGACCATCGCGCGGTCGCGGCGGGAGGCGGAACAGTTGCTGACGACTGCCCGGACCCGCGCCGAGGCCGAGCTGGCGAACGCCGCGGACGAAGCGGAGCGGTCGCGGACGGTCGTCGCCCGGGAGACCGAGCGCCTGGCGAAGCGGCGCGACGGCATCCTCACCCAGATCGCCGGGCTGAACGAGATCGCCAGCAACATCGCCCGCCAGGCCGCCGAACTCGACTCCGAAACCGCCGCCCCGGCGTACGTGAACCCGTTCAGGCGCCCCCAGACCCCACCCACCGACGCCCTCAACAGCCCCGCCCCCTTCGCCGGCCCGTCCCCCTCGCCGTCCCCGTTCACCGAAGCGCCGGCGGCAGACCCGGCGAGCTCCGCGACGCCTGCCACATCCTCGGCCAGGCCGTTCCCTGAGTCACCGGCTCCGACCGCCGGCCCGTTCGCCGGTGGCGCGGCAGGTGCTTCGTCGTACGACGAGGAAGAGGATGGACCGTTCACCGGGGCCAGCCCGTTCGTCGGGATCAGTGCAGGCGATGCGCGGGTCGACGAGACCCGGATCGACACCAGCCTGCGGGTCGACCCGAAGGACGCCGACGACCTTGCCAGCAAGACCGCCGGCGGCCCCGCCGAGCCCTCTGACTCCCCCACGTCCACCTCCTCCATCAAGTCCACCTCCGCGACCTCGACGTCCGCAGCCTCCAAGTCCGAGCCCTCGGCCACCGACTCCACGGTCTCGGATGACGACTCCGCGCTCTCGGGTGCCGACTCCAAGCCGGCTGGTTCGGCCTCCGCATCCGGCTCGGGCACCGCGTCCGGCTCGGGCTCCGCATCCGGCTCGGGCGCCGCGTCCGGCTCGGGCTCCGCGTCCGGCTCGGGCACCGCGTCCGGCTCGGGCTCTGGGGCATCCGGCTCGGCGCGGGCAGGTCGGCCCGGCTCCGGCTCTGCGCGCTCCGGCGCCGGTAGTGCCTCGTCCTCCGGGGCGTCCGCGTCGTCATCGTCCCCGTCGTCCCCGTCCCCGGCGGCTTCTGTCGCGGATGACGACGAGCCGGCGGACTCGACGCGGGTCGACGAGTTGCGGCTGGATGACCTCACGAACGAGCAGACTCGGGTGCAGGCGCGGCCGGACGGTTCGGCCGCCGAGGACAAGAAGACCGACGAGGCCAAGGCAGGCTCGCGATCCCCGAAGGACAAGACGACGTGACGCCACCCGGCGACGACACCTCCACAGCGACCCCTGACCGGGACCTCACCGAGGCCGCCCGCGAAGCCGAGACCGCTGCCGCAGAGGCCCAAGCCGCCGCCGGTAAGAGTGAACACGCCGCCGAGCAGGCGGAGTCGTCAGCCGGCCAGGCCAAGGACTCCGCCGACGAGGCGACAGCCGTCGCCAGCAAGGCCGGCGACTCAGTCGACGAAGCGACACTCGCCGCCGGCACGGCGGACGAGTCGGCTGGTGCTGCTCGGGAAGCTGCGCGTCAGGCGGATGAGTCGGCGGATGAAGCCGACCAGTCCGAGGAGGACGCGGACAAGTCCGATGAGCACGCGGAGAAGGCTGCCGACCGGGCCGAGCATGCGGAGGAGGACGACTTCGCCGCGCAGTTGCTGATCGAGGAACGGCACCCGAATGTCGGCATGGGGCTGCCCGGGCCATCGTTGCGGCGATCGAATCCGTTCGTGTTCGGGTTCTTCGCGGCCCTCGGCGTACTGGTCGCCTGGGGCCTGTGGAACGCCCTCGGCCAGGCCCGCTCGGTGCTCATCCTGCTGCTGGTCTCGATGTTCATCGCCGTCGGCCTGAACCCGCTGGTCGAGTGGTTCATGCGCCGCGGCCTGAAGCGCGGCCTGTCGGTCGGCGTGGTGTTCCTGCTGATGATCCTCGCGGTCACCGGCGTCGGCTTCGCGATCGTCCCGGTCGTCACCGACCAGATCAACAGCCTGATCAGGAACGCCCCCGACTGGCTCGACCTGCTGGAGAAGTCGAAGACGCTGAACGACCTCAACCAGCGTTACCACTACATCCAGAAGGCGCAGGAGTACATCCAGGACCCGGCGCTGGCCCAGCGCGCGTTCGGCGGCATCCTCGGCGTCGGCAAGGTCGTCGCGGGCGCACTGTTCAACACCTTCACGATCCTGATCCTGACCCTGTACTTCCTCGCGTCGCTCCCGTCGGTGAAGCGGGCGGCGTACAGCCTGGTCCCGCGCTCCCGCAGGACCCGCGTGTCCATCCTCGGCGACGAGGTCCTGACCCGCGTCGGCGGCTATGTCAGCGGCCAGTTCGTGGTGGCGCTGTGCGCCGGCTTCTGCATGTTCATCTTCCTGGAGATCGTCGGCCTGGGTCAGTACGCCGTGGCGCTGGCGATCGTGGTGATGGTCTGCGACTTCATCCCGATGGTCGGCGGCCTGATCGGCGTCGTGATCGTCTCCCTGATCGGCTTCACCACCGGTCTCTGGACCGGCGTCATCTGCCTCGCCTACGGCATCGTCTACCAGCAGATCGAGAACTACTTCGTGGCTCCCCGCATCATGCGCCGAGCCGTCGACATCCCCGGCGCCGTCACCGTCATCGCCGCGCTCCTCGGCGGCGCCCTCCTCGGCGTGGTCGGCGCCCTGCTCGCCATCCCGTCCGCCGCCGCGATCCTCTTGATCATCCGGGAAGTCTGGGTCCGCAAGGCCGACGACTCCTAGTCGACCAGCGGTCCTCGATCCGGCCGTAGCGCCAGACCAGCAGCGCGACGGCCCAGGTCGCGACGAACGCACCGGTGATGACGTAGCCGGCATGGTTCAGGTCGAGACGGCTGATGGCCGGCAGCGGCCCCGACCGGATGCCGAGCTCATCGGTCACGATGGACACGATCTCGATGGTGCCGATCACGAGCGCGACGGCCACGGACAACGCCGTGACGACGAGGTTGTAGAACGCCCGGCGTACCGGCTTGCTGACCGCCCAGCGATAGGCGAGGCTCATGAAGCAGCCATCGATCGTGTCCAGAAGACTCATCCCGGCCGCGAACAGGATCGGCAGGATGAGTACGGCGTACCAGGGCAGGGCGAACGCCGCGGCTCCACCCGCGAGGACCAGCAACGAGACCTCGGTGGCGGTGTCGAAACCAAGGCCGAACAGCAGTCCGACCGGATACATGTGGCGCGGCTTGTGCACGGCCTTGGTCACTGGGCGGAGCAGCCGGTTGAGCAGACCACGGCGGTCGAGTTGCGCTTCGAGCTCCGCCTCGTCGTCGTACCCCTTCCGCATCCGGCGGACGACGGCCGCGATCCGCGCGAGTACGACGAAGTTGACCAGGCCGATCACGACGAGGAACACGCCGGACACCGCCGTACCGATCAATCCCATGGCCGACTGGAGTGTGGACGAGTCGTCCTCGACCTGACCGACCAGGGACCGCACACCGAAGGCGAGCAGCAGGCACAACCCGAAGACGACGCTGGAGTGCCCGAGCGAGAACCAGAACCCGACGGATACCGGCCGCTGACCGGCCGCGGTCAGCCGGCGCGTCGTGTTGTCGATCGCCGCGATGTGGTCGGCGTCGAACGCGTGCCGCATCCCCAGCGTGTACGCCGTGAGCCCGAGACCGACCCCGAATCCACCGGACGCGCCGAGGCTGTAGTGCCCCGGCGCGACCAGTCCGACGAGCAGTCCCCATCCGGTCACGTGCAGCAGCAGGATGAAGGCTGCCATTGCCGCGATCGACCGGCGGGTGCTGCTCAACCTGGCCTTCATCGTCAGCTCGCCGCCGGCACGTACGGGAAGGATTCCCTCGGCTCGGACGTCACAGATTCCTTGCCGATCCCGAGCGCGACCGGCGTGTTGGCCGCGATGGAGAACATCACGTTCGGCGCGTTGTCGGTGAGCGACCGGCCGTTCCAGGAGTTGAAGCCGAAGCTGGCCGGCGTGCCGACGACGTACGGCAGCAGGTTGGGCAGGAATCGCCGTACGACGGCCGACGCGTAGGCCTCCGGGTCGGCAGCGGTGCCGTACGCGCGGACGACGCCGGCGATCTCGTCGGTCAGCAGCTTCCCGTAGGTGTCACGGTCGTCGCTCGGCCGGCCGCCGTTGAGGTCGTCGCCAAGCTTCTCGTTGAACTGTGTGAACAGCGGGTGGATCATCGGGAGCCCGATCCGGTTGATCGAGCGCCAGCCGCCTGCGTCGGTGGCCAGGCTCGCGACCGCCCAGACACCGATCGGCCGCGTCGTCTGCGAGGCGTCGAGCAGTTCCGCGTCGGGGATCTCGAGGACGATCGAGTAGACGGTGTGCCCGGCGAACAGGTTCGTCGCCCGGTCGGGGGTCCAGCTTCCGAGGTCGATCGTCGTACCGTCCTGGAAGGCGTGGCCGACGGCGTGCAGGACGTCGGGCTCGATCCAGAACGGGTCGCCGGCCTGGCCGGCCCACGCGCGCAGTCCGCCGTCGCCGTCCAGCGTCTCCTCCGTCTCCCCCGTCGCGACGACAGTGCCGGTGGCGAACTGGTCGGAGGCCGCCGCGCCGGTGAGGCGGTGGACGGTCAGGCTCTGCCGGCCCAGGTCGTCGCGATCGCCGAACACGAACCGGTACGTGAGGTCCTCGACGCTGTCGTCGTCGAGGTCGATCTTGAACTCGTACTTGCCCTCCGGGTGGTAGCCCGGCGTCGGGATGTCACCAGCGAGCGAGTGACAGACGTTGATGGCCAGCACGGTGCCGGCCTCGCCGCGGAACACATACAGATCGGTGATGTCCAGACGGACGTCCTGGCGTGCCAGCGGTGAGTCGAGATGGTGCGACATGGTCGTTCCCTTTCCTCGGGTGGTGATTCGGCACGACCACAGTCGTGGATCGGTGTACTGGCGCGGATGAGTCATCTGACTCGCTCCGTGCGATCGAGTCAGTTGACCGATGGCGGGGCCCATAGAATCCGAAGCGGGTGCCGGGAGGTGACTGATGAGCCCCACGCTGGTCGGGCGGCTGGAGGAACTGGAGTTCCTCGAGGCCTTCGTGCGTGCGGCCGCCGCCAACGGCGGGACCCTGCTGGTTTCGGGTGGCCCCGGTGTCGGCAAGACAGCACTCCTCGACGCCACGGAACGGAATGCGAGAGCATCCGGAACGACCGTTCTGCGCGTCGTCGCCACCGAACTCGAGGGCGAGCTCAGCTATGCCGCGCTGAACCAGGCGCTGTACCCACTGATCGAGGATTTCGACGAGCTGAACGCCGCTCAGCGTGACGCGCTGCAGGTGGCTCTCGGGTTCGGGGACGGGCCTCCCCCGGGCCGGTTGCTGGTGTCCAACGCCGCCACCGTCCTGCTGCGCAAGGCGGCGACCCGGTCGCCGCTGCTGCTCGTCGTCGACGACATCCCCTGGATCGATCGGGCCAGCGCCGGCGTTCTGAGCTTTGTAGCGCGGAGGCTCGCCGGCAGCAGAGCCGGGCTGCTGGTGTCCGGCCGAACCGGCGAGGACCAGGGGTTCTTCGACCGGGCGGGCCTGCCGGAGTACGAGGTGAAGCCGCTGGACGACACGGCTGCCGATCACCTCCTGACAGCTCGGTTCCCCGACCTGCACGCGACCGTCAAGACCCGGATCCTCGACACCGCGCAAGGGATCCCGCTCGCACTGCTCGAACTCCCGAGGACCTTGAGCCAGTCGCAACGGGCGGCCGCCGAGCCGCTCCCCGCCGTACTGCCGCTCGGGCAGAACTTGCAGAGGCACTTCGCGTCGCGGGTGGCGACGCTGCCCGACGCAACCAGGGCGCTGCTGCTCACCGCCGCTCTCGAGGGCACCGGGGATCTCGGCGTACTAGAGGCCGCGGGCAACGACCTTTACCGGATCGATGATCTGGCGCCGGCCGAGCGGGAGCGACTGGTGGAAGTGACCGAGCACTCGCATCGGGTGGTGTTCCGGCACCCGCTCATCCGGTCGGCGGTGGTCGACGCGACGACCTCGGCAGAACGGCGCTCGGCGCACCGCAGGTTGGCCGCAGTCCTCGTGAACCAGCCCGAGCACCGGGCCTGGCACCTCGGCGCGGCCACGATCGAGCCGGACGAACAGGTCGCCGCAGCCTTGGAGGCGGCAGCTCACAGCACCGTCGCGCGAGGTGACTACACGACCGCGGTCGCCTTGCTCACCCGCGCTTCCGATCTGAGCCCCAGCCCGGCCGAGCACGGTCGCCGGCTGGCCGCGGCCGCCTACATCGGCGCGGAGGCCATGGGCGAGGTCGGGAGTACGGCGGAACTCCTCGAAGGCAGCCGACGAGCCGGCAGCGCATCTCTGCACTACGCATCGGCGGCCACCTTGGTGATGCTCAGCAATGACGCGCATGTCGACACCGCCCACCGCATGATGGTCAGCGCCATCGAGGGCAGCCTGGACCGTGGCGACGCCGACGAGGTCGAACTCGTCAACGGGCTCGCGACGCTGCTGCAGATCTGCTTCTTCGGCGGCCGCAGCGAACTGTGGAAGCCGCTGTACGACGCACTCGGCCGGCTCTCGCATGAGCCGCCGCCGTCGCTCACACTGACTGTGGACCTGTTCGCCGATCCGGCCCGCACAGGCGTCGCCGCTCTCCCTCGACTGCTTGCGGCGCTGCAGGGTCATCACGACGAGACCCTGGTGCAGGGCCACGCCGCGGCCGCGTGGTACCCGGACCGTCTCGCGGAGCTGCGCGATCTGCTGTGGCGAGTGGTGCTGAACGGCCGTGAGGGCGGCCCGGCGCGCAGGCATCTGCTGGCGCTGATGGACATCTGCGTCGACGACTTCCACCGCGGCCGATGGGACGAGGCCGGCGACCTGGCCGCCGAAGGACTGGCCCTTACCGAGGAGGGTGGGGGTCGATTCTTCGGCTGGTACTTCCGCTATCACCAGGCGTTGCTGGCCGCGGTCAGGGGCAGGTTCGAGACGAGCCGGGCGCTGGCCGACCAGATGATCGGCTGGGCGGGTCCGCGCGGTGTCGGCGCGGCGCGGGTCTTCGCTCACCATGCCTTCGTCCTCGGCGACCTCGGCCGCGGCGACTTCGAGAGCGCGTATCACCACGCGACCACGGTCAGTCCCGCCGGCACGCTCGCGTCCCACGTCCCGCACAGCTTGTGGATCGCGATGGATCTGGTCGAGGCCGCCGTGCGCACCGATCGACGGGCCGAGGCCGAACGTCACGTACGCGCGTTGCAGGACGCGAGGCTGCCGGAGCTCTCACCCCGACTGGCGATCCTCACCGCCGGCGCCGCGGGCATGGCGGCCGCGGACGATGATGCGCCCGCGTTGTTCGAGGAAGCTCTCAACCTCCCCACGGTCGACCAGTGGCCCTTCGATGTCGCGCGCGTGCGACTCGCGTACGGCGAACGGCTGCGGCGTACCCGTGCGCTGACCGAAGCCAAGGCACAACTCGAGGCCGCTCGCGCCGTCTTCCGCACGCTCGGCGCGGATCCCTGGACCGCACGAGCCGAGCGGGAGCTGCGAGCCACCGGGCTTGCTTCCACTCCGTCAAGCGCGCCCTTGACCGCCCAGGAACTACAGATCGCCGGCCTCGCCGCCTCCGGCCTCACCAACAAGGAGATCGCCGCAAGGCTCTACCTCTCACCCCGCACCGTGAGCGGCCACCTCTACAGAATCTTCCCCAAACTAGGCATAACCACCAGAGCCGCCCTCCGCGACGCCCTCGCCAACAGAACCTGGTCCCCCCGTCACTCAGCCTCACGCCATCCGGCTCTTCAGACTTTCCTTCTTCGACGCCGAACGGCCGGCCACAACAGGGCTACTAGCGCTCCTGGCACTCCTCGCGTTCGCAGCCTTCCGAGTCACCGAGTGGCCGGCGTCCTGCGCTGCGGCTCGTCGTGGTCGCGGCTTCTTCGAGCCCTTCGCCGTCTCCGGAGATTCCACCTCGAGGATTCGCAACGACCGCCCGTTCTTGAGACGGACAACCAGATCGTGCGCGTACTCACCTTTTGCTGCGCGCAGAAGTTGTGCCAGGTCAGACGCTCCTCCGTCAGCGACTGCCTGCACCAACTGCGAGACTCGTTGGTGCGACACCCCAAGAACGCTGCTCACATCCCTGACGGGAACGTCCGCATCCGTCAGAGCCGACGCGACCTCACGTGTGAGATCGCCAACGAGCGCTTCGAGCTGCCTTGCGCGGCCCCGCAAGTCGTCAACGAGCGCCTTCGCCTCGAGGAGATCCTGCCCAGCAACCTGGATGCCGGAAATCTCAACCGCAACCTGAGAGAGCGGAACGTCAGTCGTCACCGCGACGTACTCGCGCGCTGCCCTCTCAACCTCGTCGAGCCGGCGAGCTTGAGTGAGACCGTCCAGCTGAGGAATCTCAATCATCCACCAGCGACCCTCGCGAGTCACCACCGCTTCATAGCTCTTCATCAGCCCTGCCCCTCACACTCGGCGAGCGCCTTGCCGGCTTTGCGGACGACACCAGGAGAGATCGCCCGATGTCCATCGGGCAGAGTGAACACGTGCTGCCCACAGGGACACCCATACACACTGTGCGACCCCTCCGTCCGAACCCGCCGCCAGCCCGCGTCCTTGAAGGCCTTGACGACCCTACGCGTCGGCTGCTCACTGACCACACATAATAGTCTAGAGGGATAGCCACTTTCAAGGCAATCTCACTAGACAGCGCACAACGGCGCGTGGGATGAATCTATGGGCCGGCGAGTTTGGTTACTTCGGGGGTGGGGTTGGTGTGGAAGGCGCAGGCTCGGGGGTAGGAGGCCAGGCAGCCTCTTGTGGTCATGAGGGCGGTGTAGTAGTCGATGTAGCGGAAGCCGTAGGTTTCGCCGCGGGCGAAGGCCTGGTGGCGGATGGCGGAGACCCAGCGATAGAAGGCTTCGTCGGGGATGGGGACGTAGAGGGAGGGGTGGAAGCCTTCCATGTCCTCCCAGTTCTCGGCGTGCAGGAAGGTGCGGACGCCGTGGCGGGGGAGGTCGGCCAGCTTGCGCACCGGGCCGGCGTTCTCCGATGAGGGGTCCATCGGGAGGCCGGCCAGGAAGCGGGCGCGTTCGGCCAGACGAGCTGCGTGTTCGTGGTCGCTGTGGATGGAGTTCTTCCAGTGGGTGATGATCGTGTCGGGTTGTTTCTCGCGGATGATCGTGGCGAGCTCCACGGCCACCTCGTCGGTGTCGGGGAGGAAGCCGTCGCTGTGGTCGAGGACCATGAAGTCGGCGCCGATCGCGGTCGCGAAGGCCTCGCCCTCCGCGATCTTCTGCTTCTTGTACTCCGACGGCGACAGCCGGGGGTGGCCACGCTCCCCCGGGGTCAGGGCGACGATGGTGGCGTTGGCGCCTTCCAGGACCAGCTTGGCCAACGTCGGGCCGGCGGTCAGGTCCATGTCGCCGATATGCGCTCCGATGGCAAGCACTGTTCTGCTCAAAGGGGTCTCCTCACTTCAGGCCACTCAGTACGACGCCTCGGACGTAGTACTTCTGGAACAGCAGGAACACGACCAGCACCGGGAGGGTGCTGATCACCAGACCGGCCATCACGATCGGCATGGTGCGGTCGGGGTCGAGGAAGCTCTGCAGCAGCTGGATGCCGACCGGCAGGGTCTGCAGAGCGGGGTCGGACGACGAGATGAGCAGGGTCCAGATGTACTCGTTCCAGGTGCCGATGAACGTGATCAGGCCGAGCGTGATCGCGACCGGCTTGGTCTGTGGGAGCACGATCAGGCGCCAGATCTGCCACTGGTTGGCCCCGTCGATCTTGGCCGCCTCGAGCATCTCGTCCGGCAGCGACACCATGAACTGGCGCATCAGGAAGATCCCGAACCCGCTGACCGCGAACGGCAGGATCAGCGCGATCAGGCTGGTGGTGAGTCCGCCGTCGCCGCCGCGGCCGAGGATGTCGTTGCCGCCGGCCAGCGGCCAGTTCAGCATGATCAGGAAGGTCGGGATCAGCAGCAGGAACGGCGGCAGCATCATCGTGGCGAGGATGAACCGGAAGATCACCGCCCGCCCGCGGAACCGCAGCTTCGCCAGCGCGTAGCCGGCCATCGACGACGTGATCAGCACCGACACGGTCACGCTGATCGTGACGATCACGCTGTTGCGGAACAACCGGGCGAGCTCCAGCTGTGAGATCGCGTCACGGTAGTTGTCCAGGTTGAACGACTTGGGCAGCAGCTTGTACGGGATGACGCCGTACTCCCCCGGGCCCTTGAACGAGCTCATCACCATGTCGAGGAACGGCATCACCATCGCGACCGCACCGAGGACGACGATCAGGTACGCGAACCACGGGAACCCACCACGACGTCGTCTCACGAGGTCTCCTCTCCCCGCCGGCGGGCGATCCACAACTGCAGCAGCGTGATCACGAGGATGATCACGAACAGCACCATCGCCATCGCGCTCGCGGTCCCCCAGGCGCCGAACTTGAACGCCCGCTGATACATCTCGAACGCCGCCACGTTCGTCGCGTTCACCGGCCCACCATCACCCGTCATCACGATGATCAGCGCGAAGGACTGCAGCCCACCGATGAACTGGGTGATCAGCACAAAGAGCAACGCCGGCCGCAGCAACGGCAACGTGATGGACCAGAACATGTGCCAGGACCCGGCCCCGTCGACCTCCGCGGCCTCGTAGTACATCTCCGGGATCGCCTTCAGCCCGGCGGTCAGGATCAGTACCGCGCCACCGATCGAAGCCCACGCATGGACGATCGTCACCGACGGCAGCGCGTACGACGCATCCGAGAGGAAGCCGATGCTGTTGACGCCGAGCTTGTTCAGCACGCCGTTGATCAAGCCGGCCGGCTGGTACATCATCTTCCACACGTTGCCGATGGCCACCACTGTCGCGACCACCGGCAGGAAGTACAGCACTCGCCAGAACCCCTGGAAGCTGAGCCGGTCGATGCAGTAGGCAACCAGCACCGAGCCGAACGTTGCCAGCAGCACTGACCCGAAGGCGAACAGCAGCGTGTTCACCAGGATCGGCTTGACGAAGGTGCCGTCGAAGCTGAGCACCTCCCGGAAGTTCGCGACGCCGGCCCACTGGATCGTGCCGAGGTCGAACCCGCCCCAGTCCGAGAACGCGAGCACGATCGCGAAGATGAACGGCAGGATCAGGAACACACAGAAGAACAGCAGCACCGGCGTGAGGAACAGGTACGCCGCCCGGCCCTCGCGATGCAGTCTGCCGACCCGCTGGGCCGGCGCCGCGACGGCGCCGACCCTGCTGACCGCGGTGGTCATTGGGAATTGACCTCCTTGGCCGCTTGGGCCAGCGCGTCGTCAGGACTCTTGCCATCGGCAAGCACCGTCATGATCGCGTTGTGCAGCGCGGTCTTCGCCTCGTACGCCCCCGGCTGGTTCGGCTCGGCCATCGCGTACGTCGTCGCGTCGTAGATCGGGATCAGGTTCGGGTCCGAGAGCGACTTCTTGTACGTCGCCTGGTCCGCGGTCCGCGGCGGGATCAGACCCTGGTCGGCCAGCCACTTGCCGACCTCGGTGACACCATCTTCGGTCTTGTGCTCGTTCAGCCAGGTGAGGAACTTCCACGCCTCGTCCGCGTGCTTGCTGCGTTGGTTCACGCCCATGAAGAACCCGTAGGCCAGCGAGCCCTTGTCGCCCGCAGCCGGTCCGGGGATCGCAGCGACCCCGACATCGGAGTACTTGTCCTTCATCTGCTCCCGCAGGCTGCCGATCCACCAGCCGGCCTGGATCGCCATCGCGACCCCGCCGCTGCGGAACTGCTTGGTCGGCGAGATCGACGGATTGGTCGCCTTCGCCGTCGCGAGGTCGCTCTCGAGCTTCAGCGCGGCCTTGCCCTGCTCGTTGTCGAACTGCGGCGTCCCGTCGGGAGCGAGGAACTTCCCGCCCGCGGAGTCGAGCAGCGACAGGAACGGGTGCACCGACTTGTTGTCGCCGTCCTGGATCAGGCTCAGGCCCTCGACCTGGATGTTGCCCTTGCTGTCCCGCTTGACCGTCTTCTTCGCCGCGTCCTCGAGCTCGGCCCAGGTGCTCGGCGGCTTGGCGATGCCGGCGGCGGCGAGGATCTTCTTGTTGTAGAAGAGCACGTAGGTGTTCAGCTCGGTCGGGTATCCGAGCAGCGTGTCGCCGGTGGTGACCGCGCCCAGCGCCGCCGGGCTGTACTCGGCCTTGATCTTCGACGCGATGTCGTCCGGCACCTTGGCGACGACGTTCGCCTTCTGCAACTGCCCGCCCCACAAGCCGTAGGCGCTGACGATGTCGGCGCCCCGGCCGCCGGTCTGCCGGACCGTCATCGTGGTCAGCAGGTCGTCGAACTTGACGACCTCCGCCTTGACGTGGATGTTCGGGTTGTCCTTGTTCCACTCCGCGATCATCTTGTCCAGACCGGTCTTCGACGGGCCGTCGCTGTAGTGGCTCAGCAGCGTCAGCTCGACCTTGCCGCCACCACCCGAGCCGCCGCTGCCACCACCGCACGCGGCGCCCGTGGCGAGCAGCCCCACGACGACAGCCAGCCGGAGTCCCTTGCAGATTCGCATGTCAGTCAGTCCCTTCGGCCGGGGCCAGTGGCGCCCGGAGGATGGTGAACGTGCGGGTGATGCTGAACCCCGTCTTCAGGTAGAGCTGCCCGGCCGGCGAGTTCTCGCCGGTCCACAGGAACCAGGCGCTGTGCGCGCCGAGGGCAACCATTCGCTCGAGCGTCAGGTGCAGCAGCACCTTGCCGAGCCCGGTCCCGCGCGAGGCCGGCAGGACGCCGAAAGGCCCGAAGCGATCGATCACCGACTCGTAGGTCCCGTGCATCGCCCAGCCGAGAATCCCGCGGCCCGGATCACGGGCCACCACGATGCGGTCCAGTGGCATCCCCGCGACGACGGCCTCGCGGATCGCGCGCGCCCAGTCGGGGTTGAACTCGCCACCGGCAATGGAGATCAGCGACGTCAGCTCGTCGCCGGTCGGGGTGCCGAAGCTATAGCCCTCGGCCGTCAACGTCTCGATCCGTTTCCCGACGTCCGCCGGGATCTCGTACCCGACCAGACTCCGGTCCATCGCGACCGCGTCGTACTGCCGCTCGAAGCCGAGCGCCGGCAGCAGCCGGCCGGCGGCCGGGTAGCGCGCTGCGTCGAGGCCGGGGAGGAAGTAGTTCGGGGTGTACGACGAGAAGAAGACCTCGGAGCGCCCGTGGTCGCGGAGCCAGTCCATTGCCGCGGTCAACAGTTCCCGGCCGAGGCCGCGGCCCCGGTGATCGGGGTGGACGAAGAAGAACGGGATCCACCCACTCACCGGTTCCAGGTCGTCCGCGTCGACCGCGATCAGACGTCGTACGGCGTAGGCCGCGCCGACGATCTGATTGTCGACAATCGCGACCTTGAGACCGGCGGCGTCGAAGTTGCGGTCGAGCAGGAACAGGTCACGAAAGCGCGGATAGCCGATCGGATCGGCCGGGGCCGCCGCCGTCCAGGCCGCGGCGAGCGCCGGGCCGTCGCCGACCTCGAACGAGCGGATCATCACGCTGTCCCTTCGTAGAGCAGTACGCCGGGCCGCACCCAACCGGCCGGTGTGGTTGCCTCAGGCAAGAGAGCGACCGGGTCGTCACCCGACTCGAGCGCCTTGCGGAGCCAGTCGGATCCCCACAGCCTGTCGAGCGACGGCAGCAGCCCGAAGTCGTCCGGGTAGAGCTCATTCAGCACCCGCAGCATCACCAGCGCGGTCCGCACCGGCTCGAACGCCGACCGGTCGACCACATGCAGTTGTACGCCGGACACCGCCTGGCCGGCGTACTTGCTGAAGACGGGTTCGAACCACGTACGACGGAAGATGACTCCAGGCAGGTCGCACGAGCGCAACGCCGGAACCAGCCGATCGTCGACGTACGGCGCCCCGATCGTCTCGAACGGTCGCGTCGTACCGCGTCCCTCGCTGAGGTTGGTGCCCTCGAAGAGGCCGGTGCCGGGGTAGACGAGCGCGGTGTCGATCGTCGGCATGTTCGGCGACGGCGGCACCCACGGCAGCCCGGACGGCAGCGAGCGGGACCAGCCCTCCATCGGGATGACCGTTGCCTCACCCAACTGAAGGGCCAACTCGCCGACGGTCAGGCCGTGCCGGAGCGGGATCGGGGCGCGACCGACGAAGCTCTCGAAGCCCGGCTGCAGCAGCGGACCTTCGACGCGTACGCCGCCCAGCGGGTTCGGCCGGTCGAGGACGATGAACGGCTTGCCGAGGCGTGCGGCCGCCTGCTGGCAGTCGTACATCGTCCAGATGTAGGTGTAGAAGCGCGCACCGATGTCCTGGATGTCGAAGAGCACCGCATCCACGCCGGAGAACAGCTCGTCCAGCGCCGGCCCTTGCCGAAGGTAGGTGTCGAAGACCGGTAGCCCGGTGTCCGGATCGTTGCCCTCGGCCTCAGATGCGCCGGCCTGGGCCGTTCCGCGCAGACCATGCTCGGGACCGAAGAGCGCAGTCAACCGAAGTCCGGACTCCAGCAGCGCGACGGCAGTCGGCCGCAGGTCCGGCACGACGCCGGTGAAATTGGTGATCAGGCCGAGACGCCCGTCCGCCACCAGCCCTGGTTCTCCGGCCAACCGCTCGGCACCGGTCCGGACCGCCATCGCCACCACCGCCGCCCCAGATCGTGGATCGTACAGGAACTGGGCAAAAACTTACCGACGTGGTCAGGTAAAGGTCAATGGATTACCGGGAACCGTTTGCCAAATCAGGGCAGGAACGGGGCCAGCACGGCAAGGAAGTCGTCGAGGCGCTCGGCGTGGACCCAGTGGCCGGCTTCGGGGACTTCGGCGTACTGGACGTGCGGGAAGTACGACGCGATGGTGGCGCGGTGGTCCTGCTGGACGTAGTCGGACTTGCCGCCGTAGATGAACAGCGTCGGGCCGTCGTACCGGAGTCCCTCGACCGCCGGCCAGCCGGAGATGGCGGGCAGCGCGGCCTCGATGACCGGAAGGTTGGGGCGCCAGCGCGCACCCGAGGAATCGAGGATGAGGTTCTGCAGGAGGAAGGCGCGGGTGCCGGGATTGGGTACGGCGGCAACCAGTTGGGCGTCGACATCGGCGCGGCGCTGCACCGAGGAGAGGTCGGCGTTACGCATCGCGTGGGCGTACTCGACGAAGGCCGGCGGGTAGGCGACCGGTGCGGCGTCGACCACGGCCAGGCGCTCGACGACCTGTGGGAACTGCAGCGCGGTGAGCATCGCCGTCTTGCCACCCATCGAGTGACCGACGAGCGCGACCGGCCCGACGCCGAGCGCCTCGATCGTCTCCCGGACGTCCTCGGCCATCTCCGGATAGCTCATCGTGTCCGTATGCGGCGACGTCCCGTGGTTCCGCAGGTCGAACGCGAAGACCCGGTGCTGGTCCGCGAGCCGCCGGGCCGCGGTCATCCAGTTCCGGCCGGATCCGAACAGCCCGTGCATCACCACGACGGGCGTGCCCGATGCGCCGTACGACGTGACCGGAAGCTTCATCCGCATACCTTTCAGCGGCGGCGTTGCCAGCAGGCAGTGTGCCAGTGGCGTCGCTCGTCGAGGGACTGGGCGCCGCCGATCGCGGCGAGCAGGCTGGGGTTCTCCGGCCAGACCACGACATGGGGCGTGGCGGGCAGGATCTGCTGGTCGCAGCCGGGACAACGATAGGACTTGGCCGACGCGGAGCCGGACAGGCGGCGGACGATCCACTCGCCGTCGGATCGCTCCTCACGGGCCTGGGTACCACCGAGCAGCGGGCGG
>NZ_JBSXMZ010000018.1:0-4989 GCF_054073265.1 Kribbella sp. CWNU-51 | reverse complement strand
CGACCGCCCGCTGCCACTTGGAAGGCCTTCTGCGCGACATAGCTCTTCAAGGCTAGCCGTATGAGCCAGGTCACTCCGGCGCGGTCGGCCCGCAGGTCAGCTGCGCGCGACGGCGTACGCCGCGGTGCCGATCAGCTCCATCGACACCTGCAGGCGTTCCAGGCTGACGTTCTTCGCGATGGTGTCCTCGGGCGAGTGGTACGGCGGTTCCAGGTGAGCCGGCGAGATCTCGCCACGCCACGAGAAGTTGGCGGACGCGATCCCGACCTCCTGGAACGACTGATGATCCGACGCACCACGCTGGACCGGACCGACCAGCTGCGGGTCGTACCCGAGCCGCTGACCGGCCGCCCGGACCGCGTCCGTCGCTGTGTTGGCCAGGCCGGTGAACGACAGCAGCCAGTAGGTGACGGCCGGATCCCAGCTGGTGGCGACCATGTCGTTCTGGAAGACCGCCCGGTACCGATCGCGCTCGTCCTGAGCGAGCTGCGCGACGTGATACCGGGACCCGATCAGGCCTTGCTCCTCCGAACCCCAGAGCGCGAACCGCAGGGCCGCGTTGGTGGGGAGACGGCTCATCACCCGGGCCAGTTCCAGCGTGAGCACGGTGCCCGAGCCGTCGTCGTTCGCACCCGGTGCGCCGATCACCGAGTCGTAGTGACCGCTGACCATCACGATCGGCCCGTTGGCACCGGACTTCCCCCGACGCTCGCCGATCACGTTGTTCGAGATCAGGCCGCGGTGGGCCGTCGTACTGATCCGCAGCGGCAGTGAGTTCACCACCGCGAGCGCTTCGCGGATCATCCGCTTCTGCACCTGGGCGACGCCGATCACCGGGATCGGTGCGTCGGTCAGGCCGATCGGCGCGAACGCCGACGCCCGGCGGGGGAACACCTGGTCGGCCGGCACCAGGATCACACCGACAGCACCCCGCGCCACGGCCTCCGCGACTAAGGCCGGGCGCGATGCTGCCACGTCGTCCGCGATCACGATCGAGCCGGCCACGTCAGCCGGCCAGACCGGTGCCGTCGCCGGGCCGACGTCCCGGACCGGGCCCTCGACGGTGACGTCGAGCTTGCCACCGGGAGCGGCCCCGGCCTGCCAGCACAGGTCGCCGGGCAGGATGTCCCGGACGTCCTCGATCTCGGCGGTGAACTTGTCCGCCACTCCGAACGGCTCCAGCCGGGTCCGGTAGCCGAACTTGTCGAGCTGACCGGCGAGGTAGTCGGCCGCTCGCTTCTCACTCGTGGTCCCGCCGATGCGCGGGCCGATGTCCTCGGACAGCACCTGCAGGTGGCGCAGCGCGCGGTCCGAGGACAGGGCGGACACGATCTGCCGGTCGTACTTGTCCAGCTTCGGGCGGTTCATCGCACCCGGTCGCTGGTCGTCGGTGCCCCAGGCGGGGGCGGCGGGAAGAGCAGTGGCGGCGGTGACCCCGGCGACAGCGCCGAGCAGTCCGCGGCGACTCAGACCGGATCTATCGGTCATGCAGGTCTCCTCACGAGGGTGGGCGGCCCCGAGACCTGTGAACCTAACCTATCTGCGACTGAGTCGCCTAGAACTCAGCGCGAAGTTCGCTGCCCACTTCGTGCAGGTGCTGCAGACCCATTCGGTACGAATCGATCAGGGTGGTGCTGACGTACGGCATGCCGATCTGTTCGCAGTACGAGCGGACGACGGGCTGGGCGAAGCGGAGGTTGGCCCGCGGCATGCTCGGGAAGAGGTGGTGCTCGATCTGGTAGTTCAGGCCGCCCATCATCCAGTCGGTGACCAGGCCGCCGTTCACGTTGCGCGAGGTGAGCACCTGCTTCTCGAGGTGACCCCAGTTGGTCTCGCCGTCGGGCATCTCCATGCCCTTGTGGTTCGGGGCGAAGACGCTGCCCAGGTGCAGACCGAAGATCATGTGGTGGATCAGCGCGAACAGCACCGCCTGGCCCGGCGACATGATCAGGAACAGCGCGGTGAAGTAGAGGACGAGATGCGCGGCCATCAGGCCGAGCTCGAGCCTTGCCTCGCGGCGCGGGCGGCCGAGCAGGAAGCGGATGCTGGAGACCTTGAGGTTGAAGCCTTCCAGCGTCAGCAGCGGGAAGAAGATCTTCGCCTGGTGACGGGTCAGCCAGCCGTGCAGGCCGGTGCGGCCCTCAGCCTGCTCGAGCGTCCAGACCAGTACGCCCTCGCCGACGTCCGGGTCCTTGTCGGTGTGGTTCGGGTTCGCGTGGTGGCGGTTGTGCTTGTCGTTCCACCAGCCGTAGCTCATCCCGAGCAGCAGGTCGCCGTGCACCAGGCCGACCCAGTCGTGCAGCTTGCGGGAGCTGGCGATCTGCTGGTGGCCGGCGTCGTGCCCGAAGAACGCGGCCCGCGTGGTCAGGATGCCCAGCGGGAGCGCGAGCAGCAGCACCCACCACGAACTGCCGACCACGGCGATCGCCGCCCAGGTCAGTCCCATCAGGACCACGTTGATCCCGATCGCCATCGCGTACGCCGCCGTACGGCGCTCCAGCAAACCGGCCGCCTTGATCTCCCGCAGTAACGGGGAGAAGTCGGAACCGCGCGTGGAAATAGGGGGTGAAACCGTTGGCTGAGCCATCAAAGGTCCTCGTCTCGGGATCGGGGGAGGCCTAGGCGTACAGCCGCGGCCAGCGTACGTCATCAAGCCTCAGCGCCCTAACGGCTCAGCACATGAGTGCTACTACCCGAACGCGATGGGGAGCCAGTGCCCGGGCGACAGTGGGCCTAACACCACTGAGTCAGGTCTCACACTCGGTCATGATGGAGACATGAACGAACGCAGTGAGTTCATCAGCAGGCACAGCCCATCTCGTGTCTCGTCCGCGCCCGGAGCGAAGCGAGGACGTGGATGAGCAAGATCGCCACCCAGGCGCCGCCGCTGCGGTACCCCAAGCTCGCGCAGCCATGGATCGCGCTGTTCCTGGCCATCCTGGCCGAGCTCGGGATCGCCTTCTTCGTGCTCAACGTGGTCGCCGTGCCGCTGATCGCGGTCTGGGTCGGGATCCCGCTGCTGCTCGTGTTCGTGCCGGCCGCACGCTGGTTCGCGAACTGCCACCGGACCATGCTGGCCGGCTTCCTCGGCGAGCCGATCCCCCGCCCGTACAAGAAGCCGCCGGTGCCCGGTGTGCTGATGTGGTTGCGGACGACGCTGACCGACCCGGCTACCTGGCGTGACATCGTGTGGCTGCTGGTGAACGCCGTACTGGGGTTCACCCTGTGCCTGCTGAGCGCCGTACTCTTCCTGGCCACGCTGTTCTATCTGGTCTACCCGCTGCTCGTCGGCGTCACCCCGAAGGGCGTGTTCACCGAGCCGTTCGGCGGGCTCGTCACCGTGAACTTCTGGACCAGCTTCCTGCTGATGCCGGTCGCGCTGATCGCGTTCATGATCTGGTACGCCGCCGGCGAGCGGCTGCTCAAGGCGAACGCGTACATCGCCCGCTCGCTACTCGGCCCGACCGAGAGCGCCCGGCTGGCGATGCGGGTCCGCGAGCTGGCCGAGTCCCGGGCCGAGACCGTCGACACCCAGGCGGCCGAGCTGCGCCGGATCGAGCGGGATCTGCACGACGGGGCTCAGGCCCGGCTGGCCGCACTCAGCATGAACCTGGGCATGGCCGAGGAAATGGTCGCCCGTGATCCGGCCCAGGCGGCCGCTCTGCTCACCGAGGCCCGCGAGTCCGCCAGTACGGCGCTGTCCGAGCTGCGCGACCTGGTCCGTGGCATCCACCCGCCGGTCCTCGCGGATCGCGGTCTGGACGGTGCGGTCAAGGCGCTCGCGATGTCCGTGCCGTTCAAGGTCGACGTCACCATCGACGTCCCCGGCCGCCCACCCGCGCCGGTCGAGTCGGCGGCGTACTTCGCGGTGGCCGAGGCGCTCGCGAACGCGGTCAAGTACTCAGCCGCGACGAACGCCTGGATCCAGATCACCCACGAGCAGGAGCGGTTGCACATCCTGGTCGGCGACGACGGCGTCGGAGGTGCGGTCGTCCGGCCCGGTGGCGGTCTGTACGGTATCGAGCGGCGGCTGGCCGCCTTCGACGGTACGTTGACCGTGGTGAGCCCGAGCGCCGGGCCGACCACCGTGATCATGGAGTTGCCTTGCGAGTCCTCATCGCTGAAGACCACGCCCTCCTCCGGGACGGACTGATCCGCCTGCTGGAGGCGCACGATTTCGAGGTCGTCGAGGCAGTCGACAACGGTCCCCGGCTGGTGCCCGCCCTGGTGGAGCACCGGCCGGACGTCGCCGTGGTCGACGTCCGGTTGCCACCGACGTTCACCGACGAGGGCCTGAAGGCCGCGATCGAGGCCCGCCGCCAGGTCCCGGGCCTGCCGATCCTGGTGCTCTCGCAGTACGTCGAGCAGCTCTATGCGCGCGAGCTGCTGACCGGCGGCGGTGGCGCGGTCGGCTACCTGCTGAAGGACCGGGTCTCCAACGTGGCCGAGTTCCTCGACTCGGTACGGCGGGTTGCCGCCGGAGGCACCGCGATGGACCCGGACGTGATCGGGCAGCTCCTGGCCCGCAACACCCGCGACGAGCCGATCAGCCGGCTCACCCCGCGCGAGGCCGAGGTCCTCGGCCTGATGGCCGAAGGCCGCTCCAACGCCGCGATCGCCGGCGCCCTCTTCGTCACCGAGAAGGCCGTCAGCAAACACACCAACAACATCTTCTCCAAGCTCGACCTCCCCCCATCGGAGGACGACAACCGCCGGGTGATGGCAGTCCTCACCTACCTCTCGTCCCGCTAGGACACACATCACCCCCACCGGAATCAGCCCACCGGCAACTTCGGGGGGATGTCTCACAAAGGCAGGGGATATCCGGCTCTTCTAACGTATCCGTGGGTGGTTCGCGTCCTTGGCGTCTCGGCGGTCGGCCGTGTTGTGTCGGTTGCCGCCGGGGTGGGGAGGATCTGGTCCCGGATTGGGTGGGCAGATTCAGGGGATTGTTGCAACGCCTGATTGTTGGAGGGTGTTGTGATGGGG
>NZ_JBSXMZ010000017.1:0-23445 GCF_054073265.1 Kribbella sp. CWNU-51 | reverse complement strand
CATTCCGAACCTGGAAGTTAAGCCCGACAGCGCCGATGGTACTGCGATCGGGAGATCGTGGGAGAGTAGGACGCCGCCGGACATTCACACTGTTAAGGGCCACCCCACCGGGGTGGCCCTTAACATATGTCCCGATGGTGCTCAACCAAGCAGCTGCTTGCGGCTGGGAGTGTAGGTCCACCACGGGCGGGCGGGATTGCCGTTGGCTTGGTCCACGGCGGACATGATGGTGTCGAGAAGGCACGGATCGTGGCGGCGTCCGTCGACCGTGCAGATGGTGTCGTAGATGTCGACCGGGTCGCGGCCGGCCAACTGGTGGACTTCGGTGATATCGGCACGCTGCAGGTAGCCGGCTACGGCCCGCCCCACGTTCATGAGGGTCGTCAGATCTGAGGTTGTGGTGCTGTCTCGAGTGGGTGGCATCTGTCGATCGTCACTCGCGCGGAGTCTGGTGTCTTGAAGGTTCGGACACCGACCGCGTCGACAACGTCCGACCAGGCTCAGTAGGTCTGGTAGTAGATGAGTTCGCCTGATTCACCAGACGCGGCGCCTTCGCTTGGGATGAACAGGCTGACCAGGATGGCCGGCTGCCCGTTCGGTGCGTTCAGAGCAGTCACGGTCGGATTCGCGAAGGCCGTGCTGCCGCCGTCAGTCCGGATACTGGTCTGATCGGCGTTGCCGGTCTGATAGTCGTACACGAACGTACGCCAGGAGCCGAAGTCGCCCTTGGTGTATTGACCCTCGATCAGACCGAAGCTGTAGCCGCGGAAGACGGCCTGGTCGCGGTCGCCGATGTTGCCACCGACACCCCAGTACAGCAGGGCGTTGTCGTAGTTCGGCTGCGCCGCCGTACTCCAGGAGCTGAAGTTGGTCAGCTGTCCGCGTTGCTGCCTGTCCCGGTCGCAGTTCCACCAGTAGTGCCCACCGATGTCGATCGTCGAATGGTCGATATCGGGGGAGAGGGTGATCCCGTAGATGTTCGGCGTGCCTTCGGCGCAGGATGACAACTGGCGGGGAGCGTCGAAGGATCGCGTCACCTGGCCGGCCAGCAGGTCGGTGCGGCTGGCGAAGTAGCGGAAGGCGAGGTGGTTGTTGCCACCTCCGGGCTGCTCCTGCTCCCAGGCCATCACGAAGCCGCCGTTCGATGCCTGGGCGATCGTCGGCTGCGACGCTGGTCCGGTGTTACTTCCCGCCAGCTCGCGGACCCAATGCCAGTTCAGTAGGTCGGTCGAGGTGGCGAGGTTGACCCGGAAGTGGCCGTCGGCCGCCAGATGATGGGAGACGGCCAGGTAGCCACCAGTCGCGTCCTGGATGATCTTGACCGTGTCCATCACGTGCCCGGCGTCGTCGTGCACCGCGTACCGCTTACCGGTCGCGCCGCTCACGTTCTCCACGATCGATCGAAGCTCGGCACGCGCCGGATCGGACGGCGGGGCGTCGGCGGCTGCGGGTGCCGAGACAGTGGCCAGAAGCAGCGCTGAGCAGGTCAGAAGTCTGGTGAGCATGGGCGGTCCTCCGTGGGGCGGGTTGTGTAGAACGCTTGCCCGCCGCCGAACCGGGGGAAACCCGTTGCCAACATCAACAGCCGGATGCGTAGGGTCTGCGCATGGAGCGTGCGGCGATGGTGCTGATCGTGGGGTTGCCGGGGGCGGGGAAGACGACGGTGGCGCGACGGTTGGAGGTTGAGCGGGCGGCGCTCCGGTTTACGCCGGATGAGTGGATGGAAGCGTTGCTCGGGGTGAGCGAGGACAACGGTCGGCGCTGGGTGCTGGAGTCGCAGCTGTTCTGGGGCCTAGCGGCTCGGGCATTGACGCTGGGCGTCAGCGTGATCCTGGACTATGGGTGCTGGTCCGAGACCGAGCGGGACCTGTTCCGGGAGCGGGCTCACGAACTCGGTGCGCGCACGGAGATCGTCGTACTGGATCTGCCGTTGGATGTGTTGTGGGAGCGGCTGCACGCGCGTAACGCGGCGTTGCCGGCCGGGACGTTCGCGATCAGCCGGGAGGAGTTGGTGGAGTACGCCGCTCAGTTCCAGGTACCGAGTGACGCGGAGCTGGCGCGGTGGGATCACCAGGTCGTTGCGACCGAGTGACCGGCCTACTCCTCGGGGGCGATGCCGACCAAAGCGGCTGCGGCGCAGATGTGGACCGGAGTGAGATCGGCGGGGGCGACCGGAGCCTGGAGCAGCGTCCCGCGCTCGAACGGCGTCAGCGTGATGTCGATGCCGTGGGCACCGGCCACGAGGCCGCGGACGTACGTGAGCCAGCCCATCATCGGAATGCCGCGGCGGAAGACCCCGGCCGCGGCGGCGAGCTCGGTGTCAGCGATGCTGGCCCACTGCGGTTCCCAGATCGTCACCACCGCGCGCAGGACCTGGGCGAACCGCTCGGACTGCGCGAGTGCGTCCTCGTCACTCCAGTGCAGCGTGAGCTGGTCGGAGACCGTGGTGAGCGTGCCGCCCATCGAGAGGTCGAACAGCCAGGGCAGCTCGCCGGTGCTCTGCAGATGCAGGCGGGTGGTGCTGGAACCGTTCGCGAGGACCTTGGTGGTCGCCTCGACCATCTCCTGGAGCGGGGTCGCAGCGTCGGCCTCGAGGACGTGGTAGCCCCAGCGTTCGTCCTGGGTCCAGTTGTGTACGTCGGGGAACGCCACCGCGACCGCGGTCAGCGTGCGGCCCACGCGCAGCGCGCGGTGCTCGACGGACTCGTCACGATGGGTCCACTGGGCGCGGAGCAGCCAAGATGCCATTCACGCCCTCCGATCGTGAGGTGGCCGGACCTGAGACGGTACGCCGATGATCGAGCCGTTGGCCAGAGCTCCGCGTACCCGGTGTGAGCGCTTACGGCGGTCCTCTGGAGCTGTCACCGAACTAGTTTGAGGCACCGGCGGTTCGGGAGTCAGCACCGGGGTCCGATTTTGGTAACCACCCAGCCAAAGTCTGGACAGATGTCAAGACGTGAGGGTCGGCGACGCGAGGTCGAGGGTCGGGGTGACGCCGCGGTAAGAGGTCAGCCACTCGCGGAGGAGTTCCACGCGGGCGGCGTAGTCCTCGTTGCCCTTGACGACGGGTGCCTGGTTGTACGCCATGGTGTCGGAGCTCCGGCGGAGCTTGACGTACAGGCGGGACGACGACAGGGCGTAGCGCTCCATGTCGTCCTGCAGCGCGCCGATGACGGTGATGTTCCGGTCGCGACCGATCTGCTCGAACAAGGCGACGGCCTCACGGCGGTGCTGGGAACCGAGATTCCGCCCCAGCTCGTCGAGGATCAGCAGCAGCGGCCGGTCCGAACCACCGGCGAGCGCGGCCGCGCACACCAGCTTGACCGCCTTCTCGTCCATCTGGGCCGTGTTGCCCTTCACGTTGAACGCGGAGAACGGCCCGCCCTCCGAACGCCGCCACTTCGGCGTGACAGTCCAGCGCCACGGCTTGTCCGGCTCGGCGGGCGGGTCGGGCTCTGGGAACTCCAGTTTCGCGCCGTACCCGCCGTACTGCTGGTCGAGGCGGTCGAACTCCTGGGAGACCAGGCGGAGCCGCGCCTTGATGCCGTCGGCAAGGGAGGCGCGGTGGGCGCGGGCGGTGCTCTCGGACTCCGCCAGACCCTCGCGAGCGCGCTCGAGGGCGGCGTTCCGTTCGGCGCGCTGGTTGGCGATCTGCTGTTGCTGCAGGCTGTCGAACGTCTCGTGCTGCGCGAGGTGGCTGCTCAGCATCCGCTGCAGTGCCGGGACCAGGCCGACGCGGGCGCCGAGGGTGCCGTTCGTCCAGCCGTCCGGGCCGTTGAGGATCTCCCAGAGTTCGGTCGGGATCTCCTCGCGGGAGCGCGCGTTCGGGAAGCAGCGGCGGATGACGTCGTCGAGCTGCGTGCAGGCCTGGTGGTTCCAGTCGGCCGTCGTACGGCGTTGCGCGTCGTCGGGCAGACCGAGAATGAACTCCTCGGCCTCGGCGGGCGTCGTGCCCCAGGCCGTGGTCCGAGTCGTCAGGTCGAGCGAGGTCTGCTCCTCGAGCAGCGTGAGCCGGCGGCCGGTCAGGTCGTCGAGGATCCGATCGTGGTCGCGGCGGGTCGCTTCGAGGTTCTTGAGGCGTTCGTCCCGGACGAGTTGCTGACCGGCGGCGGTCTCGGCGGAATCCTTGGCGGCCTGGAGTTGCGGCGCCAGCGAATCACGGTCGGTCTCGTGCCGGTCGATCGTCTCGCGGAGCGCGAGGACCTGCTCCTGGACCGATTCGGCGTCGGCCAGTGCGCGGGCCGCCGCCGTACGACGCTCTGCCTGGTCGACCCGGGATCGTGCCTGCTCCAGCGCCGCGGACGCGACGACCCGGGCCTCGACCGCGGCCTCGAGCCGGCGGCGGGCGGCCTCGATCCGGGCGGTCCGGCCGGTCAGCGGTTCGTCGAACTGCCCGACCGCGACAACGCCGGCGACGTCGTCGATGTTGTCCTTGGTCGCGCGTCCGCCGATCGCCGCGAAGAAGGCATCCAGGGTGAAGCGCTTGTCGGCGGACTTCGGGCCGCCGCGCTGACCCTTGCGGCTCGCGCCTGGCCGATTCGCGAGCACCAGAAGGAATCCGGCGTACCCGGCATCGGCCAGCGCAGTCGACGCGACCGCAGCGTCACCGGCGTCGATGACAACGGCCTCGCGGTACGGCGCGAGTCGCGGCTCCCACTCGGCTCGGTCGGCGGACGGCAGCTCGGTGATGTCGGTGAGCGCACCGCATTCGATGCCGGCGTTCTCGAGGACCTGCTGCTGTGGCGCCGACACGGTCTGGCCGCTCTCGGCCTCCCGCAGCTCGGCCGTCGCCTGGTCGACCGCGGACCGGGCCGCGTGCTCCCGGCCGATGTGCTCCTCGAGTACGGCGCGTGCCTCGGTCTGCTCCTCGGCCGCGGCGGCCAAGTCACGTCCGTCCGCCGAACGTCCCGCGTCCAGCAGTCGGCGGTGCTCCTGGCCGAGCCGCTCCAGCTGCTCGCGCACCGAACGCTGCGCCAGATCGAGCTCACGGTCACGCGCGTCCAGCTTGTCGCGCTCCTGCCGCGTCAGCTGGACGTCCCGCAGCAGGAGCTCCTCGTTGCCGAAGGCTTCGATCTCGGAGTCGACGGCCTCGCGTCGCGCCTCCTGCTCGGCGACGCGTTCGTCGAGTACGGCGAGTTCCTGCAGGATCTCGTCGTTCCGTGCCGCGCCCTCGATCAGATGCCGAGCGCACCGGGCCTGCCAGGACTCCTTCGCCGCGGCGAGCGCATCCCGGGCTGCGTCGCGCTGCAGGATGCCGGCCTCGACGGTCGCCATCTCCTGCTCCCAGCGCTGCAGGTCGGTCGTCGCCTGCTTGGTCGCCTCGCGTTGGGTGTGCTCGGCGGATCGATGCGCCTGCTCCTGCTCGAGCTCGTGGTCGAGGCCGGTGAGGGTGGCGATCGCGTTGAAGATGCGCGCCGGGCCGAGCTCGTTGAGCGGCTCGGCGAGGAGGTTGGCCGTCGGGCTGGACCGCACCGAGGTGGACAGGAACGAGACGCATCGGACCTGACCGCCGTACAGGACTGTGGACAGCTTGTTGGCGTGGAAGTCGGTGCGGCCGTTCGAGTGCGGGAGGGCGGACCACAGCGCGTCGGCGCCGGCGGCACGCTCGGCCTCGGTTGCGCCGTACGGGACGTGCAGGCCGTTCTTCCAGCGCAGGTCGATGTACGACGCTTTGCGGTTGATGCGGATCCAGACGGTGATCGCGGCCGCCTCGATCTCGGCGAGGTCGGTCAGGTCGGGGTCGGAGAAGACGCCGACGATGTAGCCGTGGTCGACGTTCGACCAGTTGCCCTCTTGGCCGGCGGCTTCGGCGGTGAACAGTAGTTCGGCCGCGCCGGGAGCGCCGCTGGTCAAGCGCCACTGGTCGTCGGCGTGCAGGAGGCTGAGCGCCGCGATCCAGGAGGACTTGCCGGCGCCGTTCGAGTCGGTCGGGCCCTGGCCGGCGACCGTGACGAGACCCTGGCCGACCATCGGGATCGGGTGCGTCGAGAGGCGGGACAAGTCGACGACCTGTACGCCGAGCAGCACCTTGGACCCGAGGATGTCGAACGGACCGTCCTCTGCTGCGCTGCTCATATAGCTCCTTCTTCTGTGCTGCTGTCGATCGTGATGCTGCTGCCGTTGCGGGCTCGGATGGCTTCGGCGATGGGGCTCGCAGGGGCGGTGGCGAGGATCAGCTGGTCTTGGAGCCGGCGGCGGGCGGCCGGGGTGAGTCGCTGGAGTTGAGGTCCGGGGATGTAGCTGGGGCCACCGGAGTGGTCGCCGGAGAGTTGGATCAGGCCGGCGGCGCGGAGGCGTTGAAGTGCTAGACGTCGCTCCTCGCCGCTGATCCTGGTCGTCCGCAACTCGTCGACCGTCGTGGGGCGGGCGGACTTCCAGCTGTCGCCGGTCAGGATGCCTTCGCTGCGGGGGATCGCTACCGAGTGGATCAGTACGAGGACGAGCACTGCGCGGTCGATGACGGACAGCGGCTGCCAGCCCTGGGCGGTCAGCGTCGCGGCGATGTCGTCGGCGTACCCGGACGTCCAGTGGGTGCCGTCGACGTGGACCAGCGTCCGCCCGATGAGCTTCAGCATCTTCTGCACATGCCGCCGAAGCGTCACGTCCCTGAGCCCGGCCAACTGCACCTCAGCCACCGGGTGTGCGGCGTACTGCACCGCACTGAACGCAGCCAGCACCTCATCCCGAGCCCGATCACTCAAATCCAGCAACAACGAATCAAACAACACATGCTGCTCACTCATCGGACCCCTCCCGGGTGGAGGCCGGCGTCAGGTTCGCTTCGGCGGGGAGGGGGTCTGCGTCTGGGGTTGGGGTGGTGGGGGTTGCCAGGAGGGGTGGGGGTGGGTCGGGGAGGTGGCGGCAGAGGTCTCGGAGGGTGGATTGGTCGGTGGGGGTCCACGTGATGACCCGGGGACCCAGGCGGACTTCGCCGGCCTTCTCGTTCCAAAGGAGCCAATGGGTGGCGTGGAGACGGCGGAGGCTGCCGATGATCAGGGTCAGGTCGCTGGGCTGCTCTGGGCGGCCGCGCATGGCGGCGTACACGGATCTGATCTGGGCGAGCGTGCCTGTCGAGCCCGGCCAGGCTGGGCCGCTGCGGTCGGTCCAGCAGCAGGTGACGCAGATGGCGAGGACCCGGGCGGTCTCGTTTGGCTGTTCGACGGCGACCGGGGGAGTGCCGAGCTCCTCCAGGACAGTGTGACCGGCGCCTGAGGGCAGCGTGGGCACTAGCCAGACGGTTGAGCCGTCGGGCGATGGTGCCCGCGTGAGGCCGGCGACCGCCGGTGTGTCCGGCTCGGCCTCGAGCGGGCCGGCAGACTGCACCTTCGCCCACCACAACGCGTTGTACAGCCGCCGCTCCACAGCCTCGGACGACCGCCGCTCGCCGCCCTCCGGGGACTGGGTGCTCATTGGGTCACCCGGCGGAAGGTGCCTTCGGTGGCCCAGGGGGTGCCGGCGGTGGGGTCTATTCGCATGCCGTCGGACCAGACGAGTTCGTAGTCGAGTTCGTCGTGGAGGTGGGCCGCTGTTAGGTCGGCTAGCACTCGGCGGGCGGTGAGCCAGTCGCCGGCGTTGTCTATGACCTCGACGATGTTTACCGACGTTCGTCCGGCTAGGACGCGTTCAGCTTCGGCGCGTAGTTCTTCGCGGTCTGTTGCGGCGGCTGATTCCGGGGCGTCGGCGTCCGCGGTGGGGCGGGGTGGCGCCATGCGGGCGGTGCCGGTGCGGCGGCCTGTCTCTATTGCCTCGACCATTGTTTGCGGCGAGAAGTCTGGGGCGGCTGCGTCGAATAACAGTCCGTCTAGGACGCCGGCCAGGACGTCCGGTTCGCTGCTTCGTGTGAAGGTCAGCCAGGTTTCGATGGGCAGGAGGCCGAGTGCGCGCGTCGTACCTGCTCGCTCCACCAAGCGCCCGGCGGCCAGCTGTACGGCGTCGGCGTACGCGGCCAGGGACATTCGCAGTGAGGTGCAGGCGCGATGCAGGGCCGGCCAGCGGTCCAGGACGATCCGGTGGACCTTCTCTGCTTGCTCGATCAGGCGTTCGTTGCCCCAGGCGAGCTGGGCGTTCTCTCGGAGTTGGGTGGTGGTGCTGGTGGAGACGAGGATGGCTAGCTCGTTGCCGAGGAGGCGGAAGACCTTGGTCAGTCGCTCGATCGACGCCTGGCCTTGCTCTGAGGTCGCCTGTGGGTCGCTGACGCTGTGGGCCTCCAGGGTGAGCAGTTGGTGCAGCTCCGCTTGGCCGCCCTGGACCGACATACGGCGGAGGAACATCAGCATCACGTAGGGGGCGAACGCGGCGCGGTGGCGGAGTTCGTTCGGGCGGTCGACGAGTTTGGTGATTGCGCCGTACTGGCGGAGTACGTCGAAGCGCCGGACGATCACGTCGTGCGGATAGGCGCGGCAGGCCAGCGTGGCTTGCTCGACGGTGAGGCCGTCGCTGCCGGCCTCGGCGAAGGCGTCCAGGATCGCCTGATCGACGTCGAGGAGGTCGGGGTCGACGATCATTGCGCCGGCCTCGCGGGCGAGGACGGCGAAGACCTGACGGTAGACGCGGAGGACTGCTGCCTCGGCCTCGGCGTCCAGCAATGTCGCGTCCATCGGTGCTCCCTCCCGTGTGATAGCGACCGGCTACCAGAGAAAAGGACTCTAACCACCCGCACCGACAGACCAAAACCGGGCTACCCGGCACCTGTGGACAACTTGCACAGGCGGGCCGGGAGCGGGTTGCGGGGGGTCTGTGGAAAACCGGATGACGGTCCAGGCGGGGGGTGTTTACGATCCGAGTGTGAAGAGAATCCTTGGCTGATGCGGTCCAGGTAGACCGCGTCAGTCCCACGGCGCCTTCGGGCGTTCGCCACGCCGGTGTGGGCCCAGTACAGGGTCCCCGGCGCGCTTGCTGATTCTCTCCTTCCGGAGCTTTGCACATGACCGTGCATGACGCGCGCTCGATCGGCGCGCAACACCCCCGCGTCCGCGACCTGCTCACTGTCCGCAAGGACGCCTCACCCGGCCGGATCATGGTGGAAGGCAGTTGGGAACACGACCGCCTGCTCACCACCCAGGCCCCGATCGACGCCTTCTTCTGGTGCCCCGAGGCCAGTACGACGTCCGCCGTACACCGGATCGCGGAACGCGCCGCCGAGGTGTACCGCATCTCGGAGAAGCTGCTCGCCCGCCTTTCCCGCAAGACCCGCTCCGACGGGTTGATCTCGATCGCTCGGCTGCCGGTGTGGTCGCCGCACGCGTTCCGATTCACCAGCGAGTCACTGGTGCTCGTCGCGGATGGAGTCGAGTACGCCGGGAACCTCGGCACCCTGATCCGTACCGCTGACGCGGCCAAGGCGGACTGCCTCGTCCTCACCAGCCGACGCGCGCGGCCGAGCCACCCGGCCGTGTACTCCGCCAGCCGAGGGACTGTCCTGTCCACTCCGGTCCTGGAGTTCGATGACATCCCGGCAGCCGCGACGTGGTTGCGCGACCACGGCTTCCGCGTCCACCTCGCCGACCCGGCGGCCACGGGTAGCTATCGGGTCCCGCAGTACGACGGACCGACGGCCTTCGTGGTCGGTTCCGAAGGGGCGGGCTTGTCGCGCGAGTGGCACGAGCAGGGCTTCGGCGCGGTGTCGATCCCGATGCTCGGCCAAGCGGATTCGCTCAACGTCGCGCTGTCGGCCGGCATCCTTCTGTTCGAAGCGCGGGCTCGGAAGGAAGGCTGGTGAAAGGCCAGGCAGAATGACACCGCCACCGATGAACAAGGAGTGCCCGTGCCGTTCGAGCCAGGCGAGGTCGTCGCCCCGTCAGATCCGCGCATCGTCCTCGAAGGCCAGTGGGGTCAGCAGCCGGGAGTGGCGATCACCGTCAACTCCGGCTCGCGGATCTCGTTCTCGTTCGCGGGCGAACGGCTCCAGTTGCTGTTCGACACGGAGGGTCTCACCGTCGCGCCGCATCTCTGGATCACGGTCGACGACGGCGAGCCGGAGCTCCACCTGATCGACGACCCGGTGATCGAGCTGTCCGCGCCGACCGGACAGCACCGGGTCGAGGTCGTGGTGAAGGACGTGAACGAGCACGTCAACCGGTGGAACCCGCCGTTCGAGTGTGCGGTCGTGTTTGCCGGTCTCGTGCTCGACGTGAACTCGCGGCTGCGGCTGAGCAGCCGGCCGGCCGGTCCGCGGCTCGAGTTCTACGGTGACTCGATCACGCAGGGCGTGCGGTCGCTGAGCTCGCACTCCGAGTCGGAGGGTGCCGACGGTACGACGACGTACGCCTATCTGACCGCCCGCGCGTTCGGCGCAACGTCGTACCAGGTCGGCTTCGGGAGTCAGGGGATCAGCAAGCCGGGCAACGGCGAGGTGCCGGCCGGGGTGGACTCGTTCGGCTGGAACTTCGCCGGCTCGCCCGCCGAACGGGTCGAGCCGGCCGACGTCGTCGTGATCAATCTCGGTGTGAACGACCCGACGCTGAAGCCGGAGGAATACTCCGGTTACGTTTCGCGGGTGCGCTCGGCGTACCCGGAGACGACGATCGTGGCGCTCACCCCGTTCAGCGGCAAGCATGCCGAGACCATCCAGGCCGCGGTGAAGTCCCTCGACGATCCGAACCTCGTCTGCATCGACTCCACCGGCTGGATCACCGAGGACGACTGCACCGACCTCGTCCATCCGACGGCCGCCGGCCACGCGAAGATCGCCGCCCAGCTGATCCCGGCGCTGGAGGAGCACACCTCGCTCCGGCGCTGAGAGGATGAGGGTATGGCGGAGAAGTTCTCGACTGTGGACGAGTACATCGCGTCGTTCCCGGCGGAAGTCCGAGAGGTGCTGGAGCAGGTACGGCGTACTGTCCACGCGGCCGTGCCCGGGGCGGGGGAGAAGATCAGCTACCAGATCCCCACGATCACCCTCGACGGCAAGTCGCTGCTGTACTTCAGCGGCTGGAAGGAACACATCTCCGTCTACCCGATCCCGCCCGTCGACGACGCCCTCGCGACCGCGATCGAGCCCTACCGCTCCGGCAAAGGCACCCTCAAGTTCCCACTGAAGGACCCGATCCCGTACGACGTCATCACCCGGCTGACCCAGGCCTTCGTCGCCGCCCGCGGTTAGTGCTGGGGCAAGGACATTGGGTCGTAACCGCGACCGGGCTGACCCGTCCGGCCATGCCTGTCGCCTCGTGACGACCACGCCCCCGAGTTGCTGCCAATCCGCCGCCGTTTGAGGGGTCAACCCCTTGGCGTGCGGGTTGCGGAACCAAAATTTGCCTCCGCAACCCACCACCTGCGGGGCTGGCCCCTCAACGGTGGCGGCGCGGGCCTGCCGGGTGTTCGTCAACCCATCGGTCCGGCGCGGCACTAGCTCCCGGGTGCCGGCGCGATCGCGGACCCGGTGCGTTTAGGGCGTCAGCAGGTCGCGGGGGTCGGGGGAGGGTGGGCCGGTCAGTGTCCAGTCGTTGAAGTGTTGGTTGAAGCGGTACCAGAGGGCGTCGGCGCCTAGGCGGAGTTGGGTTTTGCCGGCGGTGACGCGGTTGGCGTGGGTGGTGGCGCCGGGGAGAGCCTCGAGGGCTTCGGCCAGGGATGTTGGGTCGACGTCGGTTGGTTCGTCGACTGCGGCTGCGAGGCCGCCGGGGCCGGCTTCGCGCCAGGCGACGGCCCAGCTCGTGAGTTGGCGGGCTGGTACGCCGGCTCGATGCGCGAGATCGGCGAGGTCTGGCGTACCAAGGACCAAGGCTGCGCGGCGGGCGAGATCCTGTTCGAAGGTCAGGTCAAGACCACCGTCGCCGTCGCCGGAGGCGAGCTCCCAGGCTCGTCGGGCGGCGTCGGTGGCCAGCACGACGAGGTCTCGTACGTCGATGCCCGAGGATCGTGGTGGGTCCAGGACTCGCACGGCCGCCGGCGTACCGGGCGATCCCATTGGCCTCGGTGGAACGGGCACTGGAACCGGGCCCGGGGTGCTGGCTCCGTCTTCGGACGCGAGGTAGCGGGAGAAGGCCGCTATGGCGGGGATGCCTGGGGGTGGGGGAGTGCGGACAACCGTGGTGGGGACTGCTGGGGCCGAGCGCCGCGCGCGGAGGGCGGCGAGGAGTTCGTCCTTGCGGCGGCCGCGGAGGAGTAGGAGGGCGAACGGGTCGTCGTCGAGGGCGTCGGCGACGAGGTAGCAGACCGCGGCGGAGTGTTTGCAGGGGACGGCGAAGTCGGGGCAGCTGCAGTTGGTGAGGACCTCGCCTGCGCCTGGCAGCAGGTCCAAGCCGGCGGCGTGGACGTCGTCGACGACCTCGGGTGGGAGTTCGCCGTCGAGGAGCGCTGCCACGCGGCCGATCTGGGCTGAGACGACGTCGAGGACGGCGTCCCATTCGGTGGTCGAGAACGCACGGATTCGGACCGTCACCTGGTACGGCGTACCTCCCTTCCGCCGCCACCCCTGCCACGGCGCCCGCTCACCCGAAGCCCCCTGACCTTCCCGCGCCGCCCGCCCACCCGGTGACAGCAACTCCAGCGACCCCGACGCCCTCGGCGGCACCGAGTCGTCGGCTGCCTCTCGGGAGGTCTGGTTGTCCAGGTCGTCGGCGGGGTTGCGGGGTGGTTGGTCACTCATCGGGCTCACCGGCCGGGGACACGCGACCAACGACTGATGGGTTGTGGGGACCTGCGGCGCCGGCTCGTAGAGGAGTCGTGGACAGCTCCACGAGCTCGGACAGCTCGGTGTCGGACAGTTCACTCAACCAAGCCTCGCCCGAGCCGACCACCGCGTCGGCTAGGTTGCGTTTGGCGGCTATGACTGTGGAGATGCGGTCTTCCAGGGTGTTCTCGGTGACGAGGCGGTGGACCTGCACCGGGCGGTCCTGGCCGATGCGGTAGGCGCGGTCGGTGGCCTGGTCTTCGACCGCCGGATTCCACCAGCGGTCGTAGTGGACGACGTGCGTCGCGCGGGTCAGTGTCAGCCCGACTCCACCGGCCTTCAGCGACAACAGGAACACCTGCGCCTCGCCGCCCTGGAACTGCGAGACCAGCTGCTCCCGCTTCCGTACGCCGATCCCGCCGTGCAGGAACAACGTCTTGACCTGCCGCGCCGCCAGATGGGCCTCGATCAGCCGGCACATCTCGACGTACTGGCTGAAGATCAGCACCGACTCGCCCTCGGCCAGGATTACGTCGAGGAGTTCGTCCAGCGCCGCGAGCTTGCCCGACCGGCGCTCCAGCGGACCCGGCTCGTGCAGGAACTGCGCCGGGTGGTTGCACACCTGCTTCAACTGCGTGAGCAGGCTCAGCACCAGCCCGCGCCGCGCAATCCCTTCCGCGGACTCGATCTTGGCCAGCGTCTCCTTCGCGACCGCTTGATACAACGTCGCCTGCTCGGTCGTCAGCGGCACGACGACATCGTGCTCGGTCTTCTGCGGCAACTCCGGCGCGATCCCGGGGTCGCTCTTCTTCCGCCGCAGCAGGAACGGCCGAGTCACGCGCGCGAGCCGAGCGGTCGCCTCCTCGTCGTGATACCGCTCCACGGGTACGGCGACATCGTGCCGGAACCGATCGAGTGTCCCCAGCAGCCCGGGCGCCGCCCAGTCCAGGATCGACCACAGCTCGGACAACCGGTTCTCCACCGGCGTCCCGGTCAGGGCGATCCTCGTTGCCGACGGCAACGTCCTCAGCGAGCGCGCGGTCCGCGACAACGGGTTCTTCGCGTGCTGAGCCTCGTCCGCGACCGCGAGCCCCCAGAACACCTCGCCGAGAACCCGATGGTCCTGCCGCACCACGCCGTACGTCGTCAGGACGACCTCCTCCGGAGTCAGGTCGCTCAATGTCCTCCCGGCTCCGTGGTAGCGCCGCGTCGGCACGTCCGGCGCGAAGCGCGCGAACTCACGCTCCCACGTCCCCAGCAACGTCGACGGGCAGACCACCAACGTCGGCCCACGACCGCGTCCGAGCAGGTGAAGGTGCAACGCGATGACCTGGATCGTCTTGCCCAGACCCATGTCGTCGGCAAGACAGCCACCGAGACCGAGATCCGCGAGCTGCGCCATCCATGCGACCCCGCGCCGCTGGTAATCGCGCAGCGTGGCCTGCAACCCAATGGGCTCCACGAACGGCGCCGGCTCCTCGGCCGCGCGCAACCGTGCGAGCATCGACGCCAGCGACCCGTCGGCGTCGAACGCGACAAGCTCGCCGTCGACCTCGATGGTCCCGGTCAACGCGGCACCGAGCGCCTCCGCTCCGGTCAGCTTCCGCGTGCCGCCGCGACGCAGCTTCCGGACCAGGTCGTGATCGACTCGGACCCAGCGCCCGCGCATCCGGACCATCGGCCGCTTCGCCTCCGCGAGCGCGGCGACCTCCTGCTCCGTCAGCTCCTGCCCGTCCAACGTCGGCCGCCATCTGAACGCGACCAGGTCGGTCAAGCTGAAGTCCGGCCCGGTCACAGCACCAGGAGCCGGCGTCGCGACCGTCCCGCGCACTGCCAGCTCACCGGCAAAGAGTTCGGTCGGCCAGAGCACCTCGATCCCGGCGCCTTCCAACGCCGTGCTGCCTTCGGCCAACTCCTCCAACGCCGCATCATCAATACCGACTTCCGCCGGCGCCCGCATCGCGCAACGCGGCACCCAGCGGCGGCCAGACCCGAGCCCCACGACGCAACGCCAGCAGCAGATCGGTCTCCGCACGCTCCCCAAGAGCGGCGAGCACAGCGGCCGGCGCATTCCACACGTCCGACACATCGACCAGGAGGCTCGGATCCACGCCGCTCCGCAACTGCAGCACAGCCCGGAACGCGTCAACTGACTCGGACGGCGGCTCGATCCGCAGCACCAGCCGCGCGCCGGCCGCTTCACTCAAAGCAGTCTCGTCCAGCCACCCGGAAGGTCCGCTCAGCTCGATCGGATCCGAGGAAGCAAAAGGAGCCGCACCAGGACGTACGGCGACGGGAGCGGCCGGCGTCCGTACGAGCGTGTCCGCCAGCGCGTCCCAGAACGCTCGCACCAACTGCTCAGGATCGACCAGTCGCACCGGCCGCGTCCCCGCGATCGGCAGTGCATGTCCGTACGCCGGCATCGCGGCGCCGAGGTTCCGCAACCAGCCGAGGTCCAACGGATCCAGCGGCGCCACCCGCCAAGCGCCGTACCCATCAGGACTTCGATCCGGGACGAGCCGGCCCCGCCCGATCAGCCCCAGACCCGCGAGCGCGGCCGCCCGCCATGCCTCCCAACTCGCCGAGCTGGCCGAACCCGTCAAGGAACCGGCTGAGCCGGCCGCCGAGTTGGTCGAGTCGGCCGACGAACTAGCCGAGCCTGCCAAGGAGCTGGCCGAGCCCAGCGCCGAGCTCGTCAAGGAGCTGGCCGAGCTGGCTCCGTTGTCGGAACCCAGTCGCGAGAGGACCTCGTCGATCCGCAGGAGCCGGGCCGGCACCGTGGTCCGTCGCACGGCCGACCCCTTCGGCAGCACGAGATCGACCGTCCCGTCGGCGACCTCACCGGCCGCCGCGAGGTCGCCGTACAACGCCAACCGCCCCGCGCGCGGCGGGTCGGCGGGAACGAAGACGGCGTCGAACATGCCCTGCACAGTACGCCGGACCACCGACAACTTTCCGCCCGTCACACCGAACCTGTGGACAACCGCCCGAGTTGACCTGAACAAGCGTTGAGGTTGCAGGCTCGGAGCTCACAGACGATGAGGGAGCACGCTATGCGCGCAGCAGTGGTGACCGAGTTCGGCGGCCCGGACGTGATCAAGATCCAGGACCGGCCGGACCCGGTGCCGGCCGCCGGCCAGGTCCTGGTCGAGGTGATGGTCGCCGACGTCATCTTCGTCGAGACTGCCATCCGGAAGGGACAGCACAGCAAGTTCTTCGACGTGAAACCGCCTTACGTGCCAGGAGGTTCCCTGGGCGGTCGGGTCCGAGCCGTCGGCGCCGACGTACCGGGGGAGTGGATCGGCAAGACCGTCGTGGGCCGCGCCATCGGCTTCGGCGCTCACGCCGAGCTGGCGCTGACAACAGCCGATCTGATCGAAGTGCCCGCCGAGCTGGACCTCGAGACCGCAGTTGCTGTCTTCGGCGACGGCTTCACCGCTCTCATGCTCGAGGAACTGGCGCCACCGATGAACGGCAAGGACGTGCTGATCACCGCGTCCGCCGGCGGCATGGGCCTGCTCCTGACGCAGCTGGCGCGCCAGGCCGGCGCGCATGTCATCGCTGCCGCCCGCGGGCAGGAGAAGCTCGACCTCAGCAAGGCACAAGGAGCCGACACGGTGATCGACTACGGGAGGCCCGGCTGGGAGAAGTTGGTGCTAGAGGCAACGAATAACCACGGAGCCGACATCGTGTTCGAAGGCGCCGGCGGTGAGCTCGGCGCCACCGCGTTCACAGTGGTCAGGGAGGGCGGCTGGTTCTCGGCCCACGGAGCCCCGAGTGGCGGCTTCGCGGCGTACGACGCTGCCGAGGCGCAACACCGCGGGATCACGGTGAAGGGCATCGCCGACCTTCGCGCCGATACGACCACCACGACAGTCACCGGCGCGGAGGTGATCAGGCGAGCTGTCGCCGGCGACCTCGTCCCCGTGATCGACCGGGTCTACGACCTCGACCATGTCGCCGACGCGCACGCCGCTTTGGAGAACCGCGCCCTCCGCGGCAAGGCCCTGATCAGAGTCAGTCGGTGACCGGCTGATCACTGTGGTCGGTGACAGCGGGCGGGATGGGCCGGGCGGTGACGATCCGGTTCCGCCCGTCCCGCTTGGCGCTCAGCAGTGCGTTGTCCGCCGCGAGTACGAGCTGGTCCATCGTCTCCGCGACATCCGGGTACACCGCCGCGCCGAACGAGGCCGGCACGCCGGCGATCACAGCGGTGCTGGCGGTCGTGGTGGCCACCGACACGTTCAAGGCGCTGAGCCGGTCGCGGATCCGCTCGGCCACTTCCAGGACCTCGGTCTCCGAGGCTCCAGGCAGCAGCACCGCCAGTTCGTCGCCGCCGACGCGGGCGACCAGATCACCCTGCCGGACTTCTGCGCGGACGCTCTCGCCGACCGCACGCAACGCCTGGTCACCGGCCGGATGACCGTAGGTGTCGTTGATCTCCTTGAACTTGTCCAGGTCCAGCATCAGCAGACCCACGGTGCTGCGCAGAGTCTCGGCACGAGCCAACTCCACCGGCACAGCGCTGGCCCAGTACGCCGGCGTCGCCAGACCGGTCTTGACGTCGGTCCCCGCGGCCCGCTGGAACTGCGGAAGCAGGAGGTCGCGGTGCAGCGTCAGCACTGTCACCATGAGGATGGGCACCACCCATGGGTACGACGCCTGGAGCGCGGCAACCGCCACACCGAGACCGAGACCCGCGACCACGACAAGCTGGTCGGCCAGATCGCCTAGAGCACCACGAGCGGTGGCATCTGGAGACGACAGCAGGATCGCACCGATCACCAGTGCGAAGTTCACCAGCCACCACGTGGTGGCCGCGGCCACCACGACGAGCAGGGACCACGGTCCGGTCGGCACGCGCGGCTCGAACAGCAGGCCTCCGGCCCGCAGCACCGCGGCGGCCGCGGCACTGGCCAGGAGGAACGTGCTGGCGGAGAACACCTTGCGGTGCGCGATGGTCCGGCCGTAGACCCGGATCCAGGAGTATCCGTACGAGACGACGATCAGTGCGACGACCAGGCTGAGCGGGAGCAGCAGCAGGCCGGCGAACACCCAGAGGCTCTTCAGGTTCGTGTACGGCGAAGTATTCGCCGCCATTTCGCGTCGGCGCTCGATTCCGCGGGCAGACTCGAGGTGAAGCACCGAGGCGGCCGCCAGTACCGCGAAGGCGGCCCACTCGGCCGGCCTGACGCCGGTTCGGGCGCCGGACACCGTCGAGGCCACAGCCAAGGCGGTGATGATGACTGCAACCGCGTCGACGCCGAGCACATAACTCAGCGCGGGACGCGGCAACGACCAGAGCTTCCAGTGGCGGGGTGGCACCCACTTGCTCCGACCGATCAGAATCATGGTGGCCTCACACGGATAGACCTGAGCGGTAATTCTTGAATAGTAACTGACTGTTCACGCGAGGTCACCCCTGACCCGCATCAATTCCATCTGGCGGATGGCGAAGGAAGGATCGGCACCATGGCGAAGATCAGCACCGGCAACGAGTGGCTCCACGGCGGCAACGAGTGGTTCACCGGCGGCAACGAGTGGTTCCACGGCGGGAACGAGTGGTTCCACGGTGGGAACGAGTGGTTCACGCAGAGTGGCAACGAGTGGTTCCGTCAGTCCGGCGGATCCGGTAACGAATGGTTCATCAGCGGCAACGAATGGTGATCCACGGCTCCGCACCGAAATTTCTTTACTGACATTTTACGGAGCGTGTCCGGAGGTATTTTCCCCTGAATCTCCGGCCACTCGTCCGGCACCGTTTTCGGCGGTGCCGGCCCGGGATCGGCGGGCGCGTGTCCACGCGGCGCCCGCCGCCAGGGCGGCGATCGTGCCTAAGCCGCCCATCACTCCCAGAGCGACCGACGGCGAGGACTCGTTGGCGATCAGGCCCGCGAGCAGAATGCCTGCACCCTGACTGCTCTTGAGAGCTGTGCTGGCGACTCCGAACGCCTGTCCTCGCTGCGCGTCCGGCACCGCCTGGACGAACGCCGCACTGGTAGGCAGGTGGTACGCCGAGGCGAGGCCTGACACGGCCCACAGCGCCACTGTGACGGCGAGTCCTGGCGCCAGGAAGCAGACGATCAGTGGAGCGCACGCCAGCATGGCCAATGGGCCAAGGAGGTTCATGCGGCGCTCGGGTGACCAGAGAGTGATGAGCCACATCCCTGCGACAGCGCCCGCCGGGCTGGCGGCCAGCAGGAGTCCGGCGGCTGTGGTGCCCTGGCCGATCTCGTGCGCGTAGGGGACCGCCAGGCCCTCCACGGTCACGTAGAAGCCGGCGATCGTCGCCAGGACGACCAGTGCGCGCAGTTTCGGCGTACGAGCGACCAGGGAGACGCCGGCGGACAGGTCTTTGAAGTAGTTGGTCGGTGGCGCATCAGTGTCACGGGCAGGCACAGCGCGGCGTCGTACGCCGATCGCTATCAGCACTGCGGACAGCAAAAAAGTCGCGGAGTCCAGCAGGAGGCCACCGGACGTCCCGACGGCGACCACAACCACGCCACCGGTGCCGAAGCCGAGGACCTGGCTGAACTGCACGACCATGTCGTTCGCAGCCTTGCCGAGGACGTAGTGATCCCCCGGGAGTACGGCGGGGAGCGTCGCTGCTCGTGCGGCGTTGAAAGGCGAGCCGAACGCCTGCAGAGCGAGCAGGAGCAGGACGACCACCACCAGTGGCAACGCCTGGATCGCCATGGCTGCGACGAGAACCGCACGCGCGAGGTCGGTGACGATCATGACAGTACGGCGCGGATACCGGTCGGCGATTCCGGCCAGTAGCGGCCCGAACAGCAGGTCCGGCACGTAGGTCAGGGCGTAGGTGAGCGCGGTCAGCCCCGCGGAGTCGGTGCGGTCGAAGACCAGGACCGACAGCGCCACACGCGCCAGCTGGTCGCCTGCGACGGATAGAACGCCGGCCAGGAACAACGCCCTGAACTCGGCGTGTCCGAACACGTCCCGCCAGCGCGCACGCTCGATGACCCCACCCACCATGCCTAAGACCTTAACCACAATCCGTGGCGTGACACATCCCGGCTGTGACTGAAAGGGTTTCCCTCCGGCGGCAGAGCCCTGGTTCAAAGGTTTGTTCACGGCGCATCAGTGCCACATGGGGCACCCGGTTGTGACGAGTTTGGGTGAACGTTCTACTCTGGAGTTCTCCGGTAGCGGGGTCTGGGCGGGGCGGCCCCGACCCTGCTACCGGAGCTCTTCTTTGTGGGGCCCAGCCCGCACGCAAATTGCCTGACCGGGCGGAGCGAAAACTGTCCGTGGTCACCGGTAGCGTTCTCAGTGCCAGGGGCGGCTCCGGGACGTGCTTCCTTCTCCTTCACCAGGCCAAGTAGCGCGTCCGCTCTCCGCCCCTGGCGCCTTTGTCCACGCCACCTGTGGGGAGACGCGATGCCGGATCTGGGGACGCACACCGCGGCCGAGGCACAGGCGGCCGTGCTGCTGCGCCGCCGACGCCTCGTCGACGTCACCACGCTGACCCCGCCAGTGCGACGTTCCGCCTGGCACTGGCTTCGTCGTCCGCTCACCATCCAGGTCGGACTGTCAGCACTGCAGGCCGACCTGATCCAGCGCGGCTTCCTGCTGTCCGTCGAGCTCTACCGGCACTGCGGCTCGCTGTCAGCGCCGGCCCTCGCGGGCTTCGGCAAAGCGCTGCTCGACCTGCTCGACGCCGAGTCCGGTCACGACACCGACCACACCCCGCTGTTCCGCGGTTTTCCGGAGAGTGTTCCCGGCGACACGGACACGTTCTACGTCAACCGAGTCTTCGCGCGACTCCTGCAAGAGCCCGAGCAGCCCTGCGTCCTGTGCGGCGACGCGAAGTCGGTGCACGCCGTCTCGCCGTGCGCACATCTGGTCTGCCGGACCTGCTGGGACGGTTCGGACTTCAGCGCCTGCCCGCTCTGCCTGCGCAGGATCGACCCGAAGGATCCGTTCCTCAAACCAGCGTTCGACGAAGTGCAGTCGGCGCACGTGCGCTCCGAGCGCCTGCGCCTGCTCTCCCTGGCGACGGCCGACGCGGCGAGACAGACCGTCGAAGCTCTCCTCGTACGACGCTCTCCGCTGTCGGCCGTGGATCGTGCCGACCTGCAGGTGCTGCTCGTAGGTGCCGATCCGTCCTGGCTGCCCGGCGACATCCCGGTCCGGGAGACGCGTGCGCTCGTCATCGCACACTTCCTCGACGATGATCCCGAGCTGATCGATCGCGCCGCTACGGCGACCGACGTACTGCGGCTGCTCTACGCGCTGATGGATGCCGATCCCGGGTTACGGACGCCGCCGGCCCGGCGGAAGTCGTTGCCTCGGGCAACGCGGCGGCTGGTACTGCAGCGGCTCGACCGGCTGCCGGCCGAGCCGCTGATCGAGGACATGCTCCGGCACGAGCGGGCCTGGAAGCGGATGGCGGAGAACCTGCATCCGTTCGAGTTCGCGGCCCGGTATCCGGTGGCGGCGCTGGCATTCAGCATCGTGCGTCGTACCAATGTGGACCTGAGGACGGCGGCCGGGCGAGCGGTGGCGAGCGAAGCGGCGCGGCATCCCTTCATCCGTTTGGAGGATGGGCGGCTGGCCACGAGCACGTTTGCGTCGCGAGTCGAGGGCGCGCTGGCGACCGGGCGACCGGAGCACGCGCTCGACCTGTTGCGGCAACGGCCGGGGGAGTTGGTGCGGCGCCTCGTGCACTTGGCGCGGGCCTTGCCCACTGATCAGCAGGGTGCGCTGGTGGACGCGTTGACGACCGCGGTCTCGGATGTGTCTCCGGCGGTCATCACGGCCGCGCTCGGTCAGGTGCGCACGCCGCCGGGCGATCTCCGGTTGTTCTTCCCGCGTGGTGGGACGGCGCGGATCTGGACGGCGGTGGACGAGCGTGAACCGTTGCCGCCCGAGCTGACCGCCGCGCTGTCCGGCGCACTCGTCGGCGAAATGTTGCGTCGGGCAACGGATTTGCCGCGGTGGCGACGGGTCTTCCTGGACGAGGAGCTGACCCGGCTGGCGGCCCCGGGGTCGGAGCGGGGCTCGTCGTCGACGTTGCTGCGGATGACGCGGGGGAGTGCGGTTCCGATCCCGCCGGACGAGCTGCTGCGGTTGTTCCTGCACTGGGTCGAGCCGAGCGGCCGGCGGGTCAATCTCGATCTGTCGGTGGCGGTGTTCGACGAGGAGTGGGGTTTCGTCGGGCTGTGCGACTACATGCGACTGCGCTTCGACCAGGACGCGTTGGTGCATTCGGGCGACCTGACCTCCGCGCCGTCGCCGGCCGGGTCGACGGAGTTCGTGGATCTCGACCTGCGCGCGGTCAGGCGAGTCGGCGGCCGGTATGTGCTGCCGGTGGTCTTCAGCCACAACAACGTGCCGTTCGACGAGCTCGAGCGCGGGTTCGTCGGCGTCCTGCGGCAGCCGAACGGCCTGTTCGATCCGGCAGCGGTCGAGGAGCGGTTCGACCTGACCGGCCCGGCGAAGATCCTGCTGCCGTTCGGCGTCGACCTCCTGACGAAGGAACTGCGCTGGTACGACGTCAACCTCAGCGCGGCCGGTTACGGTCACAACATCGCGCGGTACGGCGGCCACCTGGCGCTGATGGCGGCGACCCTGGAGGAAGTGCACGGCTCCGGCGACCGGGTCAGCCTGTGGGAGATCTGCTGCTGGCACGCGGCCGCCCGCGCCGACGAGATCGCCGTACGGTGTGCCGACGGGTCTGTGGTCGGCTACCGGCGCGACCCTGCCGAGGACCTCGCGACGTTCGCGCGGCGACTCACGGCTCGTTTGGAGCCTGACCGGGTCTGGGACGAGGACGCCGCCGACCGAGCCGACTTCGTCGCGGTCCTCACCGGCGACGTCACCCCTCGCTCGGGTGCCGAGATCTACGCGCTGCACCCGCGTCTTCTCGACCACGCGAGTCACACGCTGATCGACGCTCCACACCTGCTCGCCGTACTGGCTCCCGACACCCGGGCGCACGCGCCGCTGCCCGGCTGAGCCTGACCCGCGCTCGGGCGAGTCTGGCAGGAGCCTGAGAAGAGTTTGACATTTCCGTGACGGCCGCGCGGTGCGTGCTTTGGTGCGCTTCGGAGCAGGAGTACAACGGAAGTGATGGCGAAGGGAGCCACGAATGACGTATGACGTGGTGGTGCTCATCGAGCGGGAGATGAGCGAGGGCGACGCGCGCCGTGTTGCCGCCCTGCACGCAAGGCGCGAGGAACCCGTGAAGTACGACCTGCTGATCTCCAGCCACCCGGAGCGTGGATTCGGTGGTCCGATGGCGTTGCTGGGCTCGACCTTCGCGGATGTGGCCGGCCTCACCGGCTCCGCGCCTGTGGTCGGGTCCGCGACCGGCCCGTCAGCACGCGTCAGCCCAACGGTGGCCGCGAGGCGAGCATCGTCGGCCCTCGCCGACCCGGCCGACGACCTGGCCTCGGTGATCGAGCACAGTTCGCACCGGCTCCGCGACGCGAGCCGCTACCCGGTCAACGTCTCGATCACGCATGGCGAGGTGCTGCTGGCCCTGATGTCGCTGGTCAAGAGCACCCGGAGCCAGGAGGTCGTCGTGGTCGCCTGGCCCGAGACCGCCGCCCGCTTCCTCTGCTCAGACTGGATCACGAAGGCCCGCAAGATCCTCAAGGTCCCGCGGGTCCGGATCCTCGAACACGACACCTGACCACCTGTTCCGAACGACAGGAGGTAGTCACCGCCGGCAGCGGGCGGGTTCCCGGGGTGACGGCGCGCACCGCCACTACCTCCTAATGGGTGTTATCGGGTCGGTTGGTGACAGACTCGGTGGCTGGTAGCCGCTGGTGGGTGAGCACTGATACCTCCTGGACTGTTTGAGTCCTGTC
>NZ_JBSXMZ010000016.1:192488-198189 GCF_054073265.1 Kribbella sp. CWNU-51 | reverse complement strand
CCGCACCTCGGACAACTTCCGCCCCATCACAACACCCTCCAACAATCAGGCGTTGCAACAATCCCCTGAATCTGCCGTCGCCAGGTGCACATTAGTTTCCCCACATCGGCTGCCCCGACGGACTCCAGTTGCCGATCGGGCTATCGCGCTCGGTGTTGTTCGGCGAGGTGCTTGAGGTACGCGGCGCTCGCCTTGGGGATGCGGGTTTGGGTGTCGTAGTCGACGCGGACGATGCCGAAGCGTTTGACGTAGCCGTAGGCCCATTCGAAGTTGTCCATCAGGGACCAGGCCAGGTAGCCGCGGATGTCGGCGCCCTGGCGGATGGCTTCGGCCACGGCGGCGAGGTGGGAGGCGAAGTAGGCGGTGCGGTCGGTGTCGTCGACGAAACCGGTGGCGTCGGGGACGTCCTCGAAGGCGGAGCCGTTCTCGGTGATGACCATCGGGAGGCCCGGGTAGTCGCGGGCGATGCCGACGAGAAGGTCGGTGAACCCTTCGGGGACGATCTCCCAGTCCATCGCGGTGCGCGGCTTGCCCAACGGGAGCGTGCGGCTGATCGGCAGCCCGTCCGCGTCCACCGTGCTGCCGTCCTCGGCGTAGCCGGTGAACTTCTGGCTGAAGTAGTAGTTCACCCCGAGTACGTCGATCGGCGCCGAGATGATGTCCAGATCGCCGTCGAGCACCGGGAGTTCGACACCTTCGCGGGCCAGGTCGGCGACCACGTCGGCGGGGTAGCGGCCGAAGACGAGCGGGTCGAGGTAGATCCGTCGTCCCAACCCGTCCGCACGTCGTGCCGCCTCGACATCCGGCTCCGCGTCCGAAGCCGGGTACGCCGTCGCCACGTTTAGCGTGATCCCGATGTCGAGCTTGCGCGGCGCTGCCTCGCGCAGGCGGGAGGTCGCCAATCCGTGTCCGAGCAGCAGGTGATGAACGGCTGCCAGTGCCGCCGGGTACTCGCGTCGACCGGGCGCATGAGCGCCGTACGCGTAGCCGAGCATCGCCGAGCACCACGGCTCGTTCAGCGTGGTCCACGTGTCGACCCGATCCTTCAGCGCGTCGAACACCATCATCGAGTAGTCCGCGAACCGGTACGCCGTGTCGCGCACCGGCCAGCCGCCGGCGTCCTCGAGCTCCTGCGGCAGATCCCAGTGGTACAGCGTCACCCACGGATCGATGCCCTGGGCAAGCAGCTCGTCGACGAGCCGGTCGTAGAACGCGATCCCGGCCGGGTTCACCGGACCCCTGCCACGCGGCTGCACCCGCGGCCAGGCCACCGAGAACCGGTAGGTGTCGAACCCGAGGTCCTTGATCAGGGCAACATCAGCAGGCATCCGGTGATAGTGGTCGCAGGCGAGATCCCCGGTGTCGCCGTTGTCGATCGCGCCCGGCACCCGGCAGTAGGTGTCCCAGATCGACGGCGTCCGGCCGTCGGCGTCGATGGCGCCCTCGATCTGGTACGCCGACGTCGCGACACCCCACCGGAATCCAGCCGGCAGCCCCGCCACAAATGCAGTGCTCATACTCAACGATCTCCCTGCGAGAAGTGATAAGAGCTTACGTCCGAAGAATCGCGGGCAATAGGCCACGGATCTTCGGACGCAAGGGGATGGTGTCAGCCGACGCGGCCGGGGAGCCAGCAGGCGACGGACCGGCTGGGGTCGTTGCGCGCCGACGGGATTCCCAGCAGCGGGATGTCGGTCGAGCAGCGGTCGAACGCGTGCGGGCAGCGCGGGTGGAACGCACAGCCGGAGGGCATGCCGCGCAGATCGGGTGGTGAACCCGGGATCCCGGCCAGCTCCCGACGTGGGCCGCGCAGCGCCGGGAAGGACTTCAAAAGCCCTTCGCTGTAAGGATGCAACGAGTCCTTGTACAGGTCCGCCGAGCGCGCCTCCTCGACGATCCGGCCGCCGTACATGATCGCGATCCGGTCGGAGAACTCGACCAGCAGCGACAGGTCGTGCGTGATGAACAGCACCGAGAACCCGAGCCGCTCGCGCAGCTCGACCAGCTGGGCCAGGATCTGCCGCTGCATGACCACGTCGAGCGCGGTGGTCGGCTCGTCCATGATGACGATCTGCGGTTCGAGTACGAGCGCCATCCCGATCATCACGCGCTGCCGCATGCCGCCGGACAGCTGATGTGGGTAGGCGTCCATCCGGTCGGTGGAGATGCCGACGAGCTTGAGCATCTCCTTCGCGCGCGCGACCCGTCCCTGCGGACCCAACTGCGGCTCGTGCGCCTTGATCACGTCGAGCATCTGGGTCGAGACCTTGTGCACCGGGTTCAGCGAGTTCATCGCGCCCTGGAACACGATCGACGTCTCGGCCCAGCGGAACTTCCGCAACTCCGGGTCCGTCAGCGCCATCACGTCGTACGCGTCGCCGCTCGGCGGGTGGTAGATCACCGAGCCCCCGCTGATCACGCCAGGTGGTGGCAGCAGTCGCGTCACGCCGTACGCCAGCGTCGACTTGCCGCTGCCGCTCTCGCCGGCCAGCCCGAGCACCTCGCCGCGATGCAGCGTCAGCGTGACATCGCGGACCGCCTGCACCGCCTGATCGCCGAGACCGTAGTCGACGTGGAAGTTCCTGATCTCCAGCACCGGCTCTCTCATGCCGCGTCCTCCTTCCGGCGTACGACGGGAGTCGCGGGCGCATCCTTGGACGACAGGACCGGGGTGAACCCGACCCGCATCCGGACCGAGTGACCGTCCGTGGTTTTCACCCGGGTGTGACCGCTGCTGCGCAACCGCGGGCTGACGAACTCGTCGATCCCGAAGTTGATCAGCGACAGCGCCGTACCGAGGATCGCGATCGCGAGACCGGCCGGGACGAACCACCACCAGGCACCCTGAGCCAGGGCCTGCTGGCTTTGCGCCCAGAACAGGATCGTTCCCCAGTTCCATTCGGAGATCGTGGAGATGCCGATGAAGGCCAGCGTGATCTCGGACATCACCGCGAAGATGACCGTGCCGACGAAGCCGGAAGCGATGATCGCGGTCAGGTTCGGCATGATCTCGGCGGTGATGATCCGCCAGGTGCTCTCACCGGTCGCCCGCGCGGCCTCGACGTAGTCGCGCCGTCGCAACGACAGCGTCTGCGCGCGCAGCACTCGCGCGCCCCAGGCCCACGAGGTGAACCCGATGACCAAGGCAACCATGAGATCGCCGGCCGAAGGGATGGTCGAGGCGACGATGATGATCAGCGGCAACGCCGGGATGACCAGGAAGACGTTCGACAAGGCCGACAGACTCTCGTCCGCGGCGCCGCCGAGGAAGCCCGCGCTGACACCGATCAGGATCGACAACGCGGTCGCCACGACGCCGGCCAGCAGGCCGACGAACATCACGCCGCGGGCGCCGACCAGGACCTGGCTGAAGATGTCCTGCCCGAGGTGCGTCGTCCCGAACCAGTGCTTGCCGGACGGCGGCTGGATCAGGTCGCTGCTGCGGGCGGACGGATCGTACGGCGCGATCCACGGGCCGATGATCGCGATCAGGCAGAAGAACGCGAGCACGATCAGCCCGGTGGCGGCCTTGGGGTTGGCGACGAAGCGCAACCGGCGGCGCTTCGCCGGTGCTGCGGCGACCTCGGGACCTCCCGGCGTGACCGCGGTGATGGTGCTGGCTGGCGCTGACACTGTGATCAGCCCTCCTTCCGGGTGCGCGGGTCGAGCAGCAGGTAGGTGATGTCGGCCATCAGGTTGGCGACGAGCACGGACAGCGTGATCACCAGGAACACGCCCTGCATCAGCGGGTAGTCCTTCGCGCCGACGGCCTGGAACAGGTTGTAGCCGATGCCCGGGTAGGAGAAGACGATCTCCACCAGCAGCGTGCCGCCGACGATGAAGCCGAGCGACAGCGCGAATCCGGAGACGCTCGGCAGCAGCGCGTTCCGGGCGGCGTAGCCGACCATCACCCGGCGCTCGGGCAGACCCTTGGCATGGGCAACGGTGATGTAGTCCTCGGATGCGACGGTCACCAGCATGTTCCGCATGCTGAGGATCCAGCCGCTGACCGACGAGATCAGGATCGTGACGGCCGGCAGCAGGCTGTGCTGGATCGCGCTGCCGATGAACTGGCTGTCCCAGGACGGCACCAGGCCGGGCTCGTACCCGCCCGACGACGGGAAGAAGCTGCCCGGACCGGCCAGCAGCGTGATCGCCAGCAGGCCCAGCCAGAAGTACGGGATCGACGACAGGAAGGTTGTCGCGGGCAACAGCCCGTCCAGCCAGGAGCCGCGGCGCCAACCCGCCAGGACGCCGAGCGACGTACCGATCATGAAGCTGGCGAACGTCGTGATGCCGACCAGCGCGATCGTCCACGGCAGGCTCTGCCGGAGGATCTCCGAGACGGGCGTGGGGAAGAAGGTGAACGACAACCCGAGGTCGCCGTGGAGCACCTGGCCCCAGTAGTCGACGTACTGGCTCCAGAGTGACGCGTTCTTGTCCAGGCCGAACAGCACGTACAGCGAGTTGATCGCCTCGGTGCTCATCTGGCCCTGGAACTTATTGATCAGCGAGGTGACCGGGTCGCCCGGGATCAGCCGCGGGATGAAGAAGTTGATGGTGAGTGCGGCCCACGCGGTGAAGAGGTAGAAGGCGATCCGTTGCAGGAGGAACCTCACTTGGCCGCTCCTTCCTCGTAGAGCCAGCACGCGGCCCAGTGGCCCGGGGTGTTGTCAGGGTTGGCCGGCAGGTCGAAGCGGGGCGGGAGTTCGGTCGAGCACTTCGGCATCGCGTGCACGCAGCGCGGGTGGAAGCGGCAACCGGACGGCGGCGCGATCAGGCTCGGCGGCTCGCCGCTGCCCTGGTCCTCCGGTGCGCGCAGATCTCCGACCCGGTCCAGACGATCAGGGTCCGGGGCGCTCTCGATCAGCAGGCGGGTGTACGGATGCGCCGGGTTCTGGGTGACGGTCTCCGAGTCGCCGCCCTCGACCAGTCGGCCGGCGTACATCACCAGCGTCTCGTCGGCGAAGTAGCGGGCCGACGCGATGTCGTGGGTGATGTAGAGGATGGCCAGGTTGAGCCGTTCCTTCAGGTCGCGCAGCAGGTTCAGTACGCCGAGCCGGATCGACACGTCGAGCATCGACACCGGCTCGTCCGCGAGCAGTGCCTCCGGGTCGGCGCCGAGGGCACGGGCGATCGAGACGCGCTGCCGCTGCCCGCCGGACAGTTCGTGCGGGAACTTGTCGAGGTAGCGCTCCGGCGGCGTGAGCTGCACCTGGACCAGCAGGTCGCGCAGGTTCTCCTCGAGATCGCCCGCCCGGCCGTGGATCTTCAGCGACCGGGTCAGGTGGTACCGCACGGTGTGCGTCGGGTTCAGCGAGGCGAACGGGTCCTGGAAGATCATCTGCACCCGGCGGCAGTACGCTCGGAACTTGCGGCCGCCGTGGACCGTGACGGACTCGCCGTGCAACCGGATGTCACCGGACGTCCGCCCGTACAACTGGGCCATCAGCCGGGCGACGGTCGACTTACCCGAACCGGACTCGCCGACCAGTGCGGTCACGCGGCCCCGGCGCAGGGTGAGCTTGATGTCGTCCACCGCGTGGACGGCCTTGCGATCGCGGCTGAGCAGGTCGCGGACTCCCCGCCGGACCGGGAAATGCTTGGTGAGGCCGTCGGCCTCGAGGACCACCTCGGTGTCGGTCACCGTCATGGATTCGGGTCTCCTGTCGTGGCACCGCGGCGCCGGGAGCGTGAACTC
>NZ_JBSXMZ010000016.1:142229-192483 GCF_054073265.1 Kribbella sp. CWNU-51 | reverse complement strand
GGGAGCGTGAACTCCCGGCGCCGCGGTCCGGCCTCACTGGCTGCCGGCGGGCTTCAGGTTCAGGACGATCTGCAGCGCGTTCTGCTGGGTCGGCTGGGCCGGCCCGTACTGGTTCTGCTCGTCCGGCCAGCCGACCCAGTTCTTGGTGCTGTAGAGACCGCCGACGTTGGACGCCGAGGTGGGGATCATCGGCATCTGCTCGACCATGATCTTCTGCAGGGTGTTCAGCGCCGTGCTCCGGGTCGCGTCGTCGGCGGCGTTGGCGTACTCGTCCAGCGCCTTGGTCGCCTCCGGGCTGTTGAACCGGCCGTAGTTGCCGCTCACGCCACCCTTGCCGACCGGCTTCAGGATCTTGCCGTCCATGATGTTCTGGTAGATGTCGAACGGCGTCGCGCCGCCGTTGGTCCAGTGCATCGCGGCGTCGAAGTTGCCCTCGTCGACGTTCTTGAACCACGCGTCCTGGTTGGCCTTGTCGACGGTGGCCTTGATCCCGATCGTGGACAGGTTGTCCTTGATGATCTCCAGGTCGGTGATGTAGTCGGACCAGCCGGCCGGGTCGGTCAGCGTGATCGTCACCGGCTTGCCGGTCGGGTCCTTCAGCACGTTGCCCTCGAGCTTGAAGCCGGCGTCGGTCAGGTCCTTCTTCGCGCCGTCGACGTCGACCGCGTGCGACTTGTCCTTGTAGTCCGGCGCGATGAACGACTCACCGGCCGGGGTCGGGATGCCCGTGACGGACTCGACCTTCGGGTAGAAGTAGCCGGCCTCACCCTGCTGGAAGATGTCGTCGCGGTTGATCACCTTGTCCATCGCCCGCCGCAGCGCCGGGTTGTCGAAGGGCTTGCGGGTGGTGTTGATCCACAGACCGTGGATGCCGAGGTTCGCCGGGAACCAGAGCTTGTGGTTCTTCGGGTCCTTGTCCTGGTAGACGGCCTTCACGTTCGGGACGAAGACGAAGCTCCACTCCGAGGCGCCGTTGGCCAGCGCGGTGGTCTGCGCGTTGTTGTCGTTGTACGACGTGTACCGCAGCTCCTTCACCTTCGGCAGGTCCTGCCAGTACGAGTCCCGAAGCGTCAGCGTGGTGGTCTGCGGGGTGAACGACTTCACTGTGTACGGACCGGTGCCGATCGGGTTCTTCAGCGTGTCCTGGGTCGGGTCCTTCAGGGTCGACCACTGGTGCTTCGGGACCACGAACACGGTCAGGATCTTGTTCTGGTTGGTGAACTGGGACCGGGTGAAGGTCAGGTCGACCTTGTTGCCGGACGCGGTGATGGTGCCGTACGGGATCGCGTCCTGGTTCAGGCCCTCGTGGTCCTTGCGGAGCTGGAACGAGTAGGCGACGTCGTCGGCCGTCATCGGCTGGCCGTCGGACCACTTCACCCCGTCGCGGATCGTGAACGACAGCTTGGTGAAGTTCGCGTCCCACTTCCACTCGGTGGCCAGCCACGGCTTGCCCGGCTCGGTCGGCTTGATGCCGTTGATCATCACCAGCGGCTCGAAGATCATCCAGCGGTAGCCCAGCGAGGCGCCCGAGGAGGAGCCGAGGAACGGGTTGTGGTTCTCGGTCTGCGGGCCGTTCGGCATGCCGACGTTCAGCACGGTGGCCGCGCTGCTCGACGTGTTGGCGGCATTGTTCCCGTCCCCGTTACTGCAGGCAGCCAGTGCGGCTGCCGCGAGCAAGCCCGTCAGGGCCAGCGCGACAGTACGTCGTGCTCGCATCGGTTCCTCCTGTGTATCTGTTGGCGGATGCTCACGCCTGAGCCGCGTGAGCAGGTGCATCGTGGCGTGAGAACGCTCTCATGGGAAGAGCGGACGCCTTAACGGATCGATCTCGAAGGGGTTCTCGCCGGCGGCGGGACAGGGGCAGCTGCCCCGCCGCCGGAGTCTTCAGTCGACCGTTGCGTCCGAAGATCTGTGGGTCATGGCCCTCACTTCTTCGGACGTAAGCGGTGCGGGGCGGGTTTTGGGGCGGTGGAGCTGCGGACGATGAGGGTCGTGGGCAGCACTTGGGGTTGCTCCGGCAGCGGGGTGCCGCCGAAGTAGCCCATCAGCATCCGGGCGGCGGCCTGACCCATCTGACGCATCGGCTGATGCACCGTGGTCAGGGGCGGCTCGGTGTGTTCGGCGTACGGAATGTCGTCGAAGCCGACCACCGACACGTCGTTCGGCACGTTCCGCCCGGTCTCCCGGACGGCCTGGATGGCGCCGCCGGCCGACAGATCGTTGTGGGCGAAGATCGCGTCGAACTCGAGTCGCTGGTCGAGTGCGTACTGGACGCCGCGGCGTCCGCTCGCATGGGTGAAATCGCCTTCGAACACGAGTCTCGGGTCGAGCTCGAAGCCGGCCTCGGCGTAGGTGTCGCGGAAGCCGTCCAGGCGTTCGTGGGTGCAGCCGAACCGTTCGACGCCGGTGATCACCAGTGGCCGGCGGCGGCCGAGTTCGAGCAGGTGCCGGGCGGCGCACTCGCCCCCGGCCCGGTTGGTGGTGGCGACGGACGGGAACTGTGGGCGCCGGGCCCGGTCGTCGATCAGGACGACCGGAAGGCCGCGCGCGTGGAGTTGCTCGATGTAGGTGAGCGTGCCTTCCGGCTCGATCACCAGCAGGCCGTCGAACGACTGGGCCGAGACCTGCGAGGCGAACTGGTGCATCGACTCCTCACCCCGGTTGAAGGTGAACAGCAGCAGTCCGTAGCCCTCGCTCTCGACCACGTCGACGGCGCCCTGCAGCACCTCGCCCATCCAGGGCCAGGTGAGCGACGGGACCAGCATGCCGACGATCCGGGTCCGGCCGCGGGCCAGGCCGACCGCACGGGCGCTCGGTACGTAGCCGAGCTCGTCGATCACCTGACGGACCCGCTCGGCGGTGCGCAGGTCGAGCTCACCCTTGCCGTTGAGCACGCGCGACACGGTCGTCTTGCTGACACCGGCACGCGCCGCGACATCGGCGATGGTGATCGACACTGCTCTGCTCCCCTCGGGCGGGTGCGGTTCCGGCTGGCGCCGGAACCGGTTTCGGAAGCGGTTCCGTAGAGTGAAGCCGAGTAAGCAAGGGGTCGTCAATCACGGGGTGGTAACGAATCGCGGCTTAATTCATGATCTGGACGAAGGTGCCCCTTCCGGCTTGTCGGTACGACGTGATGGACTCTGGGCGAGCGGCCTGCCGGGGGCCGGACAGGCAGGGGCAGAGGGCATGGACGTTCGGCGGACCACTGTGCGCGACATGCGGCGGTCCAACCGGTCCGTGCTCCTCACCGGCATCTACCGCGACGGTCCGCTCAGTCGCCAGGAGCTGAGTGTCCGGACGTCGCTGAGCGCCGCGAGCGTCAGCAACCTGGTCGGCGAACTGATCGCCGAAGGCGTGGTCGAGGAGGCCGGCTCGGTCGAGTCCGAGGGCGGCCGGCCGCGCGTCCTGCTCCGGGTGTCACCGACCTTCCGGTACGTCGTCGGCGCCGAGGTCGGCGAGACCCGGATCCGCGTCGAACTGTTCGACCTGGCCATGACCGTGCTCGCCACCTGGGATCACCCGATCAACGAGCCGCAGCCCGCGGCGGTCGTGCGACATGTGCTGGCCGGCCTGGCGACGGTGATCGCGTCGGCCGGAGTGCGGTCCGACCTGATCCTCGGCCTGGGCGTCGCCGTCTCCGGAGTGGTCGAGGGGAACGCCGTCGTGGACGCGCAGACGCTCGGTTGGGACGCGGTGCCGCTGGGGGAGATGCTTGCTGAGGGCATCGATATCCCGATCCACGTGGACAACGGCGCGAACATGCTCGGCCAGGCGGAGATGTGGTTCGGCGCCGGTCGCGGCGCGACGGACGCGGTCGTCGCGCTGGTGGGCTCCGGCGTCGGGTCCGCACTGGTTGCCGGTGGCTCCAGCTACCGCGGGACCCGCAGCAGCGCAGGCGAATGGGGTCACATGACGATCGCGTACGGCGGCCGCCGGTGCCGGTGCGGCGCGGACGGATGCCTTGAGGCGTACGTCGGCGCGGAGGGCGTGCTCGAGCGCTACCGCGAGGCCGGTGGGACATTGGTCGCAGTCGACGAAGAGGCGGCGTTCGTCGAGTTACTCGACTCCGCGCGTACGTCGGAGCTCGCGGCAACGATCGTGGACGAGACGATCGGCTACCTGGCCGCCGGTTTCGCCAACCTGGTCAACCTGGTGAATCCGGAGCGCATCGTGCTCGGCGGATGGGCCGGACTGATGCTGGGCGAGCGCTACCTGCCGCAGTTGCGCGAGGTGGCCGGCCGGCACGCGTTGCGGCTTCCGTACTCCCAGGTCTCCATCGAACTCTGCGAGCTCGGCCGAGACGCCGTGGCGTTGGGTGCCGCGACCCTCCCGGTCCTGCGGTTGCTCCGCGACGGTGGCGTCGTACCGCTGCGGAGCAACCGCTAGAGCGGTGGGGAAAGAAACGTGCGCTGGGTGACGAGAAGTTTCCCCGCCGGGCCGGTCAGACGGTCCACTTCTGGTTGGCGGCGCCGGTGCAGGTCCAGGTCTGGACCGGGGTCGCGTTGGCGGAGTTGTTGCCGGTGACATCGAGGCACTTGTTGGCCTGTGGATTCACCAGGTCATGGCCGGCCGAGTACGTCCATTGCTGAGCGCCGGACCCGTTGCAGGTCCAGAGCTGGACTTTCGCACCGTCGGCAAGGGATCCCGCGTTCACGTCGAGGCACTTGCCCAGGGCACGGATCGTGCCGTCGCCAGGGCGGGTCCACTGCTGGGCGCCGGTGCCGTTGCAGTCGTAGAGCTGAACCGGCGTACCGTCCGCGGAGTTGGCGGCGGCGACATCCAGGCACTTGCCGGCCAGGCCGGTGATCTGGGTTCCGCCGGAGCTGCTGCCGAGGCTGGAGACGCGGACGTAGTCGACCGTCATCGTCTGCGGCATCACCGTCGAGCCGTCGGGGTAGCCCGGCCAGTAGCCGCCGACCGCGACGTTCATGATCAGGAAGAACGGGTGGTTGTAGACCCAGGTGTTGCCGTTCAGGTCGGCCGGCGTACGGCGCTGGTACTGGACGCCGTCGACGAACCAGGTGATCGCGTTCGGCTCCCAGTCGACCCGGTACGTGTGGAACCCGTTGCGGAACGGCTGTCCGTCCGGAGAGTTGTACGCCGCGCCGATGCCGCCGGCGCCGGAGTAGCCGGGACCGTGGATCGTGCCGTGCACGGTGTTCGGCTCGCGGCCGATGTTCTCCATGATGTCGATCTCGCCGTCGTTCGGCCAGTTGCCGCCACCAAGCATCCAGAACGCGGGCCAAACCCCTTGTGTGCCGGGAATCTTGATCCGGGCCTCGAATCGGCCGTAGGTCTGGGTGAACGTCTGCGCGGTGAGCAACCGGGCCGAGGTGTACTGGCAGGGGCCGTAGTGGCACTGGAAGCCACCGTTCTCCTGGCGGGCGGTGATCACCAGGTTGCCTTGCCCGTCGAGCGCGGAGTTGCGGGTGCTGTTGGTGTAGTACTCGCGCTCGTCGTTGCCCCAGCCGGAGCCGCCGATGTCGTACCGCCACTTGGCGGGATCAGGGGCCTGGCCGGCCGGGCCGTCGAAGGTGTCCTCCCAGATCGTCGCGGTCGCCGCGGCGGGCGCCTGCTGACGAGCCTGGGCGGGGGCTTGGAGGAGGGTGGTGCCGACGAGTGCGGCACCGATCGCGACGAGCGCCGCGACACGGGAACGCTTCATGGATGCCTCATTTCTCACGGGGGCGTCGGGAGACAGGGCTCGGCCGCAGCTTGCTGTGAGAACGCTTTCACGTCAAGGTCGTGACTAAATAGAAGACCTGAAAAAAGTCAGGCCTGCCGTTGACAGGGCTGTACACGGATGGTTACCTCGTGCTGACCACCTGTTGCGGCGCGGGCAGACGCCGACAACCCCTGTGATGTCCCAGAACCCTTTAGTACAAGGGAGAACCGCCCCATGCCCGCGAAACGTATCCTGCCGGTTGCGGTCGCCGCCTTGTGCGTGGCCGCCGCCGGACTCGGTTTCGGCACCGCCCCACCCGCCCAGGCCGCCGGTGAGCAGGTCAACATCTGGCTGACCACCACGAACGACTCGGCCGGCCAGAACGTCACCCGCGGCCTGCAGCAGCAGACGCCGGTCACCTTCGGCCCGGCCGGCGGCTCGGCCAACCAGACGATCACGGTCAACGAGAACACGACGTACCAATCCTTCGAGGGCGGTGGCGCGTCGTTCGCCGACAGTTCCGCCTGGCTGCTGAACAGCAGCAACACGATCTCCGCGGCCACCCGCGACCAGGTGATGAAGGACCTGTTCGACCCGGTCAACGGGATCGGCCTGGCCTTCATCCGCAACCCGATGGGCGCCTCCGACCTGGCCCGGTTCAACTACTCCTTCGACGACACCTGCTGCGACCTGAACGACTTCAGCATCTCCCACGACCTCGCCGACGTGGTTCCGCTGACCAAGCAGGCCCGGCAGCTCAACCCGGCGGTCAAGGTGATGGGCTCGCCGTGGAGCGCGCCGGCCTGGATGAAGGACAACAACGACTTCGTCCACCGTGGCTGGCTGAAGGCCGAGTACTACCCGATGTACGCGCAGTACTTCGTCAAGTACATCCAGCAGAACGAGGCCCAGGGCAACCACATCGACTACGTCTCGGTGCAGAACGAGCCGACCTGCTGCGGCACTGACAGTACCGGCTACGCCTCGATGAACTGGAACGGGTCCGGGCTGCTCGAGTTCACCAAGAACAACCTGATGCCCGCGCTGCACGCCGCCGGGCTGAGCACCAAGGTGCTGATCCTCGACTACAACTGGGGCAACTACAACGACCTCGGTTCGGTCCCGCTGGCGGATGCCGCGTTACGCAACGACCCGAACTTCGGTGGCATCGCCTGGCACGGGTACGGCGGCGACGTGAACCTGCAGACCCAGATCCACAACCAGTACCCGAACGTGAACGCGTACATGACCGAGCACTCGGGCGGCACGTGGATCCCGAACCAGCAGGTCGAGGACATGAACAACCTGATCGACTACACCCGCAACTGGGACAAGTCGTGGGTGAAGTGGGGCATCGCGCTGGACGAGGCCCACCTGCCGTACGTCGGTGCCGGCTGCAACGTCTGCACCGGACTGGTCACCGTGCACCGCAACGACGGCCAGCGTGGTCAGGTCACCAAGACGGTCGAGTACTACACCATGGGCCACCTGACCAAGTTCGTGAAGCCGGGCGCGCTGCGGATCGACTCGACCGCGAACGCCTCGGTGAAGAACGTGGCCTGGAAGAACCCGGACGGCTCGAAGGCGCTGATCGCGTTCAACACCTCCGGCAGCTCGCAGTCGGTGCGGGTGAACTGGGGTTCGCAGTCCTTCGTCTACACGCTGCCTACCAAGACGTCCGCGACCTTCACCTGGTCCGGCACGCAGGGCGGCGGCGGTGGCGGCGGCTCCCAGATCACCGGCCTGGCCGGCAAGTGCATCGATGTCGCCGGAGCCAACAGCGCGGACGGGACCGGGGTGCAGCTCTACGACTGCAACGGTACGGCGGCGCAGCAGTGGAGCCGGCCGGGTGACGGCACGATCCGTGCCCTCGGCAAGTGTCTCGACGTGAACGCCGGATCGGTCGCCGACGGTGCTCGCGTGCAGCTGTACTCGTGCAACGGCAGTGCGGCGCAACAGTGGACTTACACGAGTGGGAGAGATCTGGTGAATCCGCAGGCGAACAAGTGTCTTGATGTCACCGGCAACAACTCCGCGAACGCGACCCCGTTGCAGCTCTGGACCTGCACGGGTGCCGCGAACCAGAAGTGGACCGTCTGATGCGCCGGGTGGCGGCGGTCGCCGCGGCTCTGGTGCTCGGTGCGGGACTGCTCATGACGGCTGCACCCGCGCAGGCGGCGACGGGGACGATCACGGGGTTGGCCGGGAAGTGCGCCGACGTTGCCGCGGCCAACAGTGCCGACGGGACCGTCGTACAGCTGTATGACTGCAACGGGACGGGCGCGCAGAACTGGACCCGCAGCTCGAACGGCACGTTGACGGCGCTGGGCAAGTGCCTGGATGTCAGCGCCGGCTCGGTGGCGAACGGTGCCCGCATCCAGCTGTGGACCTGCAACGGCAGCGCCGCGCAGCAGTGGACCTATACGGCCGGCCGGGATCTGGTGAACCCGCAGGCGAACAAGTGTCTCGATGTCACCGGCAACAACTCCGCGAACGGTACGCCGTTGCAGCTGTGGACCTGCGCTGGTACGGCGAACCAGAAATGGAACGTCCCGGCTGCCGATGACGGACCGCCGCCGACCGGTGGCGCGCCGATGGCGGCAGCGCCGTACCTGTACCAGGGCTGGGGCAGCCCGCCCAACCCGGCGACCGTGATGAACGCGTCCGGCGTGAAGTGGTTCACGATGGCGTTCATCCTGTCCAACGGGTACTGCAACCCGATGTGGGACGGCGGCCGGCCGCTGACGGGCGGCGTCGATCAGCAGGCGCTGAACACGATCCGCTCCAACGGTGGTGACGCAGTGGTCTCGATCGGCGGCTGGTCCGGCAACAAGCTCGGGCAGAGCTGTGGGTCGGCAAGTGAACTGGCCGGCGCGTACCAGAAGGTGATCAACGCGCTGTCGCTGAAGGCGATCGACATCGACATCGAGGACCAGGAGTTCGCTCAGTCGGCCGTTCGGCAGAAGGTCACCGATGTAGCCGGCGAGCGGGTCAACCTCTCCGACTTCGAGTCGATGCTGTCGTACGCGTCGGAGCACCACCTGGCGCGCTTCACGTTCTGGTCGGTCAACCGTGACCGCCCGTGCACCGGCGGGCCGGCGGACTCCTGCGGTGGCGTCTCCCAGCAGCCCTGGGACTACACCAAGGTCATCGGCCGCTACCGCGGCTGAGCCCGATCGGTCGTTACCGCGGCCTCTTCTCTTCTCCTCCTGCCGCGACGCGAAGCGTCGCGGCAGGAGTTCTGTTTGACCCTCCGGTTACCGGAGGGTGGAAGCTTGTCGCATGACGGCAACGGTGACAGTCGGCGAGTTCTCCCGTCTCACGCATCTGAGCGTGAAGACGTTGCACCACTACCACGAGATCGGGCTGCTCGCGCCCGCGTCCGTCGACCCGTCGTCCGGCTACCGCCGCTACGGCACCACTCAGGTGGAGACCGCGCTGCTGATCCGGCGGCTCCGCGAACTGCGGATGCCGCTGCCCGAGGTCCGGGATCTGGTCGAGTCGACCGACGGTGTCAAGCGTGAGGAGACACTGCGGACGCATCTCGAGCGGATGGAGAAGGAGCTCGCACACACCCGCGAGGTCGTCACATCCCTCCGTGAACTGCTGACGCCGGGGCAGCCCGTGCTGGATGTCGAATACCGGTTCATTCCGCCGTTCCGGGCGTACGGCGTCCAGGGTCGAGTGGACCGCGACGACATCGGCCCGTGGTGCGAATACGCCTTCGGCAAGCTCGACGCGGTCGCCGGTGACATCGCGGCCAGGGCGGGAGCGACGTACAGCGACGAGTTCTTCACCGAGGAGGCCGGTCAGGTGCTCGCGTTCCTGCCGGTCGCGCCGGACCAGGCGCCGGCCGACGGGGTCGAGCTCGTCGACCTGCCCGGTGGGTTCTTCGCAATCGCCGTCCACAGCGGGCCACTGACCGACTTCGACCGCAGCTACGGCGCGCTCGGCTCGCACGTCGCGGAGCACTGCGAGGTCGCGCCGGGCCCGATCCGCGAGCTGTACGTCGTCGGGCCGGGGGACGACCCCGATCCCACTACCTATCGAACCGAGATCTGCTGGCCGATCCAGCGGATCCCCGCACTGAAAGGCTGATCCATGTCCATCACCCTCGAGAACGTCGTCTTCGACTGCGCCGACGCGGGCGCGCTTGCGACCTTCTGGGCCGACGTGTTCGTTACCCAGGTCGATGCTGACAGCAACCAGTTCTTCGCCACCGTGAACAGGTCCGCCGACGGGCCCACGCTGATGTTCGTCCAGGTCCCCGAGCCGCGCACCGGCAAGAACCGCCTGCACGTCGACCTCGCCAGCGCCGACTGGTCGGCCGAACTCGACCGCCTGATCGGCCTCGGTGCCAAGCGCCTCGACGAACACGACGAGTACGGCACCCACTGGATCACCCTCGCCGACCCCGAAGGCAACGTCTTCGACCTGGCCGAGATCCGCTAGCGACTCACTTGCGCCGGTGCGGCCGCGGGAGGAGGGTGGGCATAGACCGGCGGCGCCGGCGGGGTGCTGCCTTGAGGGTAAGGGGGTGGGTCGTGTACGCGCGTTCCACCACGATCCACGCCGCACCGGGATCGCTCGACGCCGGCATCGCGCAGGTGCGCGACGAGGTGATGCCCAGGCTGCTGGAGCTGGACGGCTGTATCGGCATGTCGATGATGGCCGACCGGGAGTCGGGCCGGTGCATCACCACCAGCGCCTGGCGGTCGGCGGACGCGATGCGGGCCACCGACGAAGAGCTCCGGCCGGTCCGGGACCGGCTCGCGGCGACGATCGGTGGCAGTCCGAAGGTGCAGGAGTGGGAGATCGCCGTACTGCACCGTGATCACCGTTCGGCGGCCGGCGCTTGCGTCCGGGCGACCTGGGTGACCGTTGACCTCGCGAACCTCGAGCGGGCGATCGACGTTTACAAGCTGGCGTCGCTGCCGCGTCTCGAGGACCTGGCGGGCTTCTGCAGCGCCAGTCTGCTGGTCGACCGCACCACCGGCCGGGGGGTGTCGTCGGTGACGTACGACAGCCAGGAGGCGATGGACGCGAACCGTGAGGCGGCCGCGTCGATGCGGTCGGCGACCACGAAGGACGCCGGGTCCCAGGTGCTCGACGTCGGCGAGTTCGAGCTGGTCCTCGCGCACCTCCGCGTCCCCGAGCGCACCTGATCGCGTCCGACCCGACCAGCGCGGCCCGGACCCAACTCCGGGCCGTTGCTCGGCCGCCGCTCGCTCAGCCCTCGGTTGCTGAGTTGCTGTTGCTCAGTCCATCGTGTCGAGGTGGGCTTCCAAGGCGTCCAGGCGGTTGCGCCACAGGTCTCGGTAGGGCTCGAGCCAGGCGTCGATCTCGGCGAGCGGCGCTGGCCGGAGACGGTACCAGCGGCGCTGCGCGTCGCGGCGGACCTCGACCAGGCCGGCGTCGCGCAACACCTTGAGGTGCTTCGACACCGCGGGCTGACTCAGATGGAGCTCGTCGACCAGCTCGCCGACCGGCCGCTCACCGGCGCGCAGCAGGTCCAGGATCTCCCGCCGCCGTCCCTCCGCCAGCACCTCGAACGCACTTTCCATATCAGGAATATACGCCGTCCGGCCCGTCCGCGACGGCTCAGACAGCGTGGCCGAACGTTGCCGTGAAGGCGTCGCGGAAGAGGTCGAGGAGGCTGGTCTCGCCGTCCTCGGAGGCCCAGCGGAGTAAGGCGATGTGGGCGACGCCGAGGCAGGCGCTGGCGGCGGCGCGGGCCTGGAACTCCAGCGCCGCGTCGGTGGAGCCGGCACGAATCGCGGTCACGAAGGCCTCCTGCAGCCGGTACTGGCTGTCGAGGTGGCGGGCCTGGAGGGCTGGTGTCGAGATCATCAGCCGCAGCCGGGTGAGCAGGAAGTCCCGATCGTGGGCGATCGCCAGATCGAACGTCGCCAGCATCGTGCGCGCGATCCGGTCCGCCAGTGGTCCGGTCGCGGGGAGTTCGGTGAGCGTCGCCGCGGCCACCTGATCGAAGTCGTCGTACAGGACGAGGTCTTCCTTGGTGGGGAAGTTCCGGTACACGGTCATCGCGGCGACGCCGGCCGCGGCCGCCACCTCGTTGACAGTGGTGGCGTCGTACCCCTGCTCGGCGAATAGCCGGATCGCCTGCCGCTGGATCCGTTGCTTCGTCTCCGCGCGCTGGCGCTGCCTCAGGCTCACGTGGTAGATACTAACATCATGAGAGTATCTAACATGAGCGACAAGGTTGCCTTGGTGACGGGCGCCTCGCGCGGGATCGGGCGAGCGATCGCGGAGCGGCTCGCCGCGGGCGGGGCCGAGGTCGCGGTGCATTACAACAGCGACAAGGCCGGAGCCGACGAGACGCTGGAACGCATCGGTGGGCGTGGCTTCCTGATCGGCGCCGAGCTCGGAGTCCCGGGTGACGTGGATGAGGTGGCCGGGCAGTTGTCGGAAGGACTGCTCGGTCGGCCGCTGGACATCCTGGTCAACAACGCCGCGGCGGCTCCGGCCGGCCCGATCGAGACCGACACCGTGATGGCGTTCGATCGGCTGTTCGCGGTCAATGTGCGAGCGCCGTACTTCCTGACCCAGCGATTGCTGCCGATGATGCGCGACGGTGGCCGGATCATCTCGCTCTCGTCGGCTGCGACCCGTTTCGCGAACCCGATCCAGACCTCGTTCGCGATGACCAAGGCCGCGGTGGAGACGATGAGCCTCACGCTCGCCCAGGAGTTGGGCCCGCGGGACATCACCGTCAACGCCGTCGCTCCGGGCGCGACCCGGACCGAGGCGAACGGCGCGTTCTTCGAGACGCCGGGGCTGGTTGACTTCGTCACTCACCACACCGCACTGGGCCGGCTCGGTCGTGGCGAGGACGTGGCCGACATCGTCGCCTTCCTCGCCTCGGAGGACGCGCGCTGGATCACCGGCCAGGTCGTGGACGCCACCGGCGGGCTGTTCCTCGGACCCCGGATCGCCTGAGCACGTGGGGTTTTCCCCCAGTCGATACGGTGGATGGCCCGACCCGGAGACGGCGGTTGGCCTCAGTGTGCGGGTGGTGTGCGCGGGCCTAGCGTCGTCGCCATGTTCACGACGAATCAGGTGATGATGACCACGCTGCACGCGACACAGGAGCCGACCGGAGGAGTGGCAGGCTGAGCCATCGACCTGATGGAGCGTATGGGCGCGCCGGGTGCGGGGCTCGCGGTCGCGCTGGAGAATCTGTTCCCGCCACTGCCCAGTGAGGTCATCCGGCCGCTGGCCGGGTTCGCGGCCAGTCGTGGTGATCTGGGGCTGGTCAGCGCGATCGTCTTCACCACGCTCGGTTCGATCGTCGGCGCACTCGCCTTGTACGGCGTGGGCGCGGGGCTGGGCCGGGATCGCACCAGGGCGATGGCCGGGAAGCTGCCGCTGGTGAAGGTGCGGGACGTCGACAAGGCTGAGGACTGGTTCAACCGGCATGAGCCGAAGGTCGTCCTGATCGGCCGCCTGGTGCCGGTCGTGCGCAGTCTGATCTCGGTCCCGGCCGGCGTCGAGCGGATGTCGGTGGCGCTGTTCCTGCCGCTGACCGCGATCGGCAGCCTGGTCTGGAACTCGTTGCTGATCGTCGCCGGCTATCAACTCGGCGAGCGGTGGCACGTGGTGGAGTCCTCGGTGGGCGTCTTCCAGAAGCTCGTGCTCGCGGGTGCGGTGGCGGCCGTGGTCTGGTTCGTGGCGGTGAAGATCCGGGCCCGGCGTTCGGATCCTGAGAAAGTCAAGTAGCCAGCTCGACTTTGACTACGCTCGATCCATCACTTGCCGAGCTCAGGAGATGGGTCAGATGCCCTCAGTCGCTTTCGAACCGCAGGTTGTGCCGGATCCGCCGGTGTGGCCGCAGTCTGTCGTCACTGTGGTCGGCAACCCGAGGCCGGGATCGCGGACCGCGGCCGCCGCGGCGTCCGTTGCGGAGTTGCTCGCCTCCGAGCTCGGTACGCCGTACCGGATCGATGAACTCGTCGACTTGGTGACCTTCGCGCCGGCGATCTTCCAGGGGGAGCGGGCCGCGGACGAGGAGCGGGCGTCGCTGGAGAGTGCGGTCGATCTGGTGTCGTCGGCGTCGGTGATCGTGGTCGCGACGCCTGTGTACAAGGGCAGCTACACCGGTTTGCTGAAGAGCTTCCTGGATGTCTTGCGGCCGCAGGCGCTGGCGGGCGCGGTCGTGGTGCCGGTCACGGTCTCCGCGGCGCCGAGTCACAAGCTGCTGGCGGATCAGCATCTGCGGCCGGTGCTGGCCGAGCTCGGTGCGAGTGTGCCGGTCCCCGGGGTGATCCTCGAGGAACGGGATCTCGAGGATCTGCATGTGGTCCTGTCCGGCTGGATCCGCGACAACGCCGGCATCGTCCAGGCCACCACCATCGCCCTCCAACCAGTCGCCGAACCCACTCCGGCTCGCTGACCCCACTCCGGCTCGCTGACCCCAGTCCGGGCCGGCCTCTGCCCGCGCACGCGCCCGCGCGGGGCGAACCCTCCATTTCAGTGGGCGCCCACGGAGCTGGAGGGTTGCCCCCTGAAAATCTGAGGGGGCAACCCCCCAGCTCAACGGGCCGGCTTCAGTCCGTGTGGGTTGGTTGGGTGGGGGAGTGGCGGAGGGTCGTGGTGGCCGGGAGGAGGGTTGAGCCGAAGGTGAGGACGGCCGCGGCTCCGACGATGACGCCATAGATCCACAGTGGGCCGGTGGGGATGGCGCTGGTGGAGACCTTGGCCGAGAAGGGGATGAGGCAGGCCAGGGCTACCAGGGTCCCGAGGGTGATGCCGGCCAGGGTGACCAGCATGCTCTCGGTGGTCAGCATCCGCAGGACCTGCATGCGGGTCGACCCGGTCAGGCGCTGCAAGGCGAACTCGCGGCGGCGACGCAGCGTCGAGGAGACGAGAGTGTTGACGACCGAGACGGCGGTGTACGCGATCAGCATGCCGACGAGCATGTAGTTGACCCACGCCTGTGTCTGCAGGTCTTCCGCGTTGGCGGCGACGAGAGAGTCGCGGTCGGCGACCTGGACGCCGGGATGCGCGGCGGCGAGTTTGGCAAGGGCCGGTCCGACGTCGGCACCGGGCGTGGTGCGGACCAGGAGCTGCTTGGTCAGTCCGTCCGTGGTGTGCGGGGCGAGCAGCGACGCGGGCAGGATGATGTTCTCGTACCCGCGTTCGGCGGCGAAGGTCGCGACCACCCGCAGCGTCACCGGGGTCCCGTCGCCCAGCGTCATGTCGATCGTCGAGCCAACCCCACGGTGGATTTTCCCGGCCACGTACTCCGGCAAGGCCACGGTCGACCCGGTCAGGCCGGCCAGCGATCCACTCGTCAGCCGCACCGGCGCCGTACCGTCCGCGCCTTGCGCGTCCACGCCGAGCAACGGAGCGCCGTCCTCGTCGAAGGGTGCGTTGCGCGGCTCGTCGATGGTTCCCGTACTGCGGACGAACGCGGAGGCACTCGCCACACCCGGCACGGCCCGGACCTGTTCCGCGATCGCGGGGGACAGGCCGGCATCCGAGACCAGTACGGCGTCCGCCCGCAAGTCTCGCGTGAACGCCGCGGAGGCCGCGTGTACCTGGGTCGTCTGCATGTAGAGGTTGGCGGTCGAGATGCCGACGGCAAGCATCACCGGCATCACCGCGGCCGACATCGCCACCGAGCGAGCCGTGACATTGCGGATCGCGAGCCGGCCGTTGACCCGGGTCAGCGCCTGCACCGGCCAGCGCCACACCGCGAGGACCAACTTGGTCCAGAACGGGCCGAGCAGTGCGACACCGATCGCCCAGCAGAGGATCGACGGACCAGCGGTCGCGCCGGCGAGCGGACCGGTCATCACCGTCGCGGTGACGATCAGCAGCGCGAGTCCACCACCGAGGAACGCCAGGCCGAAGAGCAGGCGCACCCAGCTGAACCACTTCCGTTGCAGCGAGGCTTCCATCAGCGCTTCGACCGGCCGGATCTTCGCCGACTTGCGGGCCGCGATCAGTGCGGCGCCGATGGCCGCGAGTACGGCGGCACCCGCACCGGCCGCGAACGGGATCAGGCCTTGCGAGAACTCGACGACCGGCGACGCGACGCCATGCGAACCGAGCTGGTCGAACAGGAAGCGGCCGAGGAAGATCCCGGGCACGGCACCCAGGGCGACCGCCGGGAGCGAGACGAGCAGTGCTTCGCCGAGGATCATCCGGCGGACCTGACCAGGCGTCGTACCGATGCCACGGAGCAGGGCGAACTCGCGCTCGCGGTGCTGTGCGGACAACGCGAGCGTGGACGCGACCACGAACATCATCGTCATCGCCGCGATCCCGCCGAAGGAGCCGGCGACCGAGATCAACGCGGTCCGGTGCGACTCGGCGTCCGGGTGCTCGGCCAGGCCACGGTCGATCCCGGCGCGGACGGTGATGTTGCCGTCCAGCGCCTTGATCCGGTCTCGCACGCCGTCGATATTGGTGCCGGGGGCAACCAGTACGCCGATGTCCGCGAACCGCGCCGGGCTGCCGGCCAGGCGGGCCGCTTCCCGGTCGGCGAAGAATGCGTGCCCGGCGGGGCCGGTGGCCGAGCCGCTGACGGTGAAGGTCTTCGGCTCGCCGTCGATCACGAAGGTGACCTGGCTACCGACCTTGGCGCCTGGCATGACGACCTGGCCGGAGCGTGGGGCGTGACCGGATGTCAACTTGTACGGCGCCAGTACCGCCGATGACCAGTTGTGGCCTTCGGCAACCGCCGCGCCGACCGCCGGGAAGGTGAGGTCGCCGATCGCGTCCGAAACGCCTTGCACAGAACGGATCTTGGCGACCAGATCGGCCGGTACGCCGACACGTTCGGGAAGCGGGGTCGCGTCCTCGGCGCCCGGGCGGAGGTGCGACTGCTTGCCGGTGACAACAAGTGAGCTGGCGGCGAGCCGCTGAGGTTCGACGTTGGAGCGGATGCCCGTCTCCATCAGGCCGCCGCAGGCCATCACGATCCCGGTGCCGAAGACGACCGCGACGAAGGTGGCGATGAAGCCGCTCTTGCGGTGCCGCAAGGTGCGGACGGCCAGGCGCATCATCGTGGCACCGCCTGCAAACCTCGCTGCGAACGCGCGCCGAGGTGGGTCATCCGGTCGGCGACCTGCTCGGCCGTCGGAGCGGCGAGGCTGCCGGCCAGTACGCCGTCGGCGAGGAACACGACCTGGTCGGCGTACGACGCGGCGACCGGGTCGTGGGTGACCATGACGACGGTCTGGCCCTGGGTGTGGACCGGCTCGCGGAGCAGTTCGAGGACGTCGGCGGCGGTCTGGGTGTCGAGGGCGCCGGTCGGTTCGTCGGCGAAGATCACCGCCGGCCGTGCGACCAGGGCGCGGGCGATGGCGACGCGCTGCTGCTGGCCGCCGGACAGTTCGCCGGGGCGGTTCTTGCGCTTGTCGGCGAGCCCGACGCGGTCCAGGACCTGACGGACCGCGGCGCGGTTCACCCGGCGGCCGTCGAGTTCCTGCGGCAGGGTCACGTTCTGCCAGACGGTCAGCGCGGGCAACAGGTTGAAGGACTGGAACACGAACCCGATCCGCTCGCGGCGGAGCTCGGTCAGTCTCCGCTCGCTCAGACCGGCCAGCGCCTGGCCGTCGATGAACACGCTGCCGGACGTGGGCCGGTCGAGGCCGGCGGCGCAGTGCAGGAACGTGCTCTTGCCCGACCCGGACGGACCCATCACCGCGGTGAAGGTGCCGGGGGCGAAGTTGATGCTGATGCCGTTGAGGGCGGTGACGGCGTTGGTGCCGCGGCCGTAGACCCGTCGTACGTCGTGCAGGACGACCGAGTACTCGGTCCCGCCGACTTCTTCCTGCAACCGTCGCGTCTTCTTCATGCGCTTGACGCTACGGAGCGCGGACCCGCCTCCCCAGGGTGCTGGACCACCGTACGGGGTGGGTAAAACCCCACCTACGACCGGAGCAACGCGCGCAGTCCGGCCGTGTAGGAGGCGGGGGTGACGTCGCCGATCAGCAGGCGCTGGAGGACGAAGCCGGGGACCATGCCGAACATGACCTGGGCGATGTCCCGCGGGTCGGCGTCGGGGTCGACCGTGCCGTCGGCCTGCGCGCGACGGGCGACCTCGAGGAAGTGGTCGCGCAGCTGGCAGTACTTGCCGCGCGCGGTCTGCAGGATCGCGTCGTTGCGGAGCGCCTCGCTCCAGGCCTGGACCGCGACCCGGGTGACGTCGCCGCCGGGTGCCTCGGCGACCTTGACCACGTGCGTGATCGTCGCTTCGAGGGCCGCCAGCGGGGACAGCGGCCGATCGTCGGCGAGGATCCCCTCGAACAGCTCGTCGATCGTGCTCAGCGCGTCCTCGGCGATGGCGGAGACGATCTCCTCCTTGCTCTTGAAGTAGCCGTAGACCGCGCCCGCGGACAGGCCGGACTCCCGGATCACGTCGGCCATCGTCGTCTTGTGGAAGCCCTCCTCGATCACGCAGCGGCGGGCCGCGGCGACGATCTGCGCGCGGCGGGCCAAGCGGTGCTCCTCGGTGACCTTGGGCATACCTGGAACATAAAACGAATGTCCGTTCTTGACAAGTCGCCGAGGATGTTCCAGGCTCGGAACTGATAAAGAACGGTCATTCGGTTTTATAAGGAGTCTCCTCATGTCCGCTGAGGTGCACGCGGCCGAACGCCGCCGCCCGCCGCTGGTCGCAGTCATCACGCTGCTGACCGCCCTGCTCACCGTGCTCCTGATCGCCTTCGCCTGGCCGGCCGCGCGCTCCGAACCGCGGGACGTGCCGCTCGCCGTCGCGGGTCCCGGCCCGGCCGTCGCGCAGGTCGAGGCGGGACTCGATCAGGCGATGCCCGGTGGCTTCGACGTCACCGCCGTACCCGATCGGGCCGGGGCGGTTCAGCTGATCCAGGACCGGGACGCGTACGGCGCGATCGTGCTCGACTCGGCGCAGCCCGAGGTGCTGACCGCGTCGGCCGGTGGTCCCGTCGTCGCGCAGTTGCTGACGCAGTTGTCGACCCGGCTCTCCCCGCAGAGCCCGGCGAAGGTCACGGATATCGTGCCGCTGCCCAAGGATGATCCGCGCGGTGCCGGTCTGGCCGCCGGCGCGCTGCCGCTGGTGCTGGGTGGCATCATCGCCGCCGGCGCGCTGACGCAACTGGTCCGGTCCGGTTCGAGGCGGATGATCGGCGCCGTCGCGTTCGCGATCACGGGCGGGCTCGCGTTGGCCGCCGTACTGCAGTACTGGCTGGGTTCGTTCGAAGGCAGCTACTTGGGCAACGCGGGCGTGATCGCGATGTCGATCGCGGCGATCAGCCTGACGCTGCTCGGTCTGGAGTGGTTGCTCGGTACGGCGGGTCTGGCGCTGGGTGGCGCGGTGATGATGCTGCTGGGCAACCCGCTGTCCGGGATGACGAGTGCGCCCGAGATGCTGCCGAGCGGCTGGGGTGCGCTGGGTCAACTGCTGCCGCCGGGAGCCGCGGGTACGGCGCTTCGTTCGGTGAGCTTCTTCGATGGTGCGGGAGCCGCCCGGCCACTCGTCGTACTGACGTGCTGGCTGGTCGCCGGCTTCGCCCTTTGTGCACTCGGAGCGATGAAGTCACAGCGCGCCGTACAGCCCCGTCACGAGGCAAAGCCCGTTACCGTCTGAATGTCATGACAACGCGGTGACCGGATTGTTACCTCCCGGTCACCGCGTGACCGCGTGGAAGCGGGGACAACGTTGTCTGTCAAGCATTGACTTCGGTCGCTTTGGACTCCTACGGTCGCGGAAAGCCCGCTGGGTTTGGGCCGTGGTACCGGGATGACAACGATTGCCCGAAGGTGGACGTGATGACTAGGAAACGTTTCAAAGTAGCCGCCGCTGTGAGTGCGGTCCTGCTGGCGGTGACGGCCTGCAGCCAGGGCTCGACGACCAAGCAGCCGGAGGCTGGAAGCTCGCAGAGCGCCGGCCCGGCGAACATCAAGATCGCCTACCAGCAATGGGGCCCGGGCACGGTGATGAAGACCTTCCTCACCGGGGTGAAGACCGAGTACGAGTCGGCCCACCCGGGTTCGAAGGTCGAGATCGTGCCGATCGTGGCGAGCGAGAACGACTACTACACCAAGCTGCAGCTGATGATGCGGTCGCCGAACACCGCGCCGGACATCGTCTACGAGGACACCTTCCTGATCAACTCCGACATCACCGCGGGGTACCTGAAGCCGCTGGACGACTACATCAAGGGCTGGTCGGACTGGGGTCAGTTCGAGGAGACCGCCAAGGGCGCCGCGAAGGGCCAGGACGGCAAGACGTACGGCATTCCGGACGGCACCGACACCCGGGCGCTCTGGTACAACAAGCAGATCTTCCAGAAGGCCGGCCTGCCCGCCGAGTGGGCGCCGAAGAGCTGGGACGACGTCCTGAACACCGCGCGCACCATCAAGCAGAAGGTGCCCGGCGTCACCCCGCTGAACGTGTACTCCGGCAAGCCGATGGGTGAAGCCTCGGCCATGCAGGGCTTCGAGATGCTGCTCTACGGCACCAAGGACACGCTCTACAACTACGACCAGCAGAAGTGGGTCGTCGGCAGCCAGGGCTTCAAGGACGCGCTGAACTTCGTCAAGACCGTCTACACCGAGGGCATCGGCCCGTCGCCGAAGGAAGCGCTCGACCCGAACATGGGCTCGCGCGTCGGCAGCGAACTGCTGCCGGGCGGCAAGCTGGCCATCGCGCTGGACGGTTCGTGGCTCTACAACAACTGGCAGACCACCGGCCCGAAGCCGTGGCCGCAGTGGAGTGAGGTGCTCGGCCAGACCGCGATGCCGACGCAGGACGGTGGCGGCAAGGGCAAGGTCAGCCTCTCCGGTGGCTGGACCTGGGCGATCCCGGCGAAGTCGAAGTCGCCCGACGCGGCCTGGGACTTCATCAAGACCCTGCAGACGCAGCAGAACGCGGCCAAGTACGCCACCAACGGCGCGCAGATCGCGGTCCGCAAGGACGTTGCCTCGGACGCCGGCTACAAGGAGTCCTCGAAGAGCACGCAGTTCTTCACCGACCTGGTCTCGGTCACCGTGTACCGGCCGGCGCTGCCGGAGTACCCGAAGGTCTCGAACGAGATCATCACCGCGATGGAGTCGGTGATGACCGGGCAGTCCACGCCGGACAAGGCGGCGAAGAACTACGACGAAGCGGTCGAAGGGATCGTCGGCAAGGACAAGACGACCACAAGTCAGTAACCCTCGTCCCACGAAGGAATCCTCCCCTGTGACGACGACAATTGCTCCAACGGCGGCGGCCCCCGCTCCTTCCGGTAAGTCCTCCGGAAAGAGCGGGAAGCCGCGGGCCGCCAAGCTGGTCCGGATGCTGCCGCTGAGCCCGGCGATCGGGCTGATGCTGGTCTTCCTGGCCGGCCCGATCCTCTACTGCCTGTACGCCGCGTTCACCAACATGGCGCTCACCGGCACCGGCGCGGCGAACGTGAAGTTCGTCGGGCTGGACAACTTCCGCAAGGCCTTCGGCAGCGGCGCGTTCACCAACTCGATCTGGCTGACGCTGGTGTTCACGCTGATCTCCGCGATCATCGGGCAGAACACCCTCGGGCTCGGCCTGTCGCTGCTGATGCGCAGGTCCACCAGGGTGGTCCGCAACTTCGTCGGTGCGGCGGTCATCGGTGCGTGGGTGCTGCCGGAGGTGGTAGCGGCGTACCTGCTGAGCGCGTTCTTCAACGACGACGGCACGCTGAACGTGATGCTGCACGCCGTCGGTCTGCCCGGCCAGGACTGGTTGTACGCGGCACCGATCATCGCGGTGTCACTGGCCAACATCTGGCGCGGTACGGCGTTCTCGATGCTGGTGTACTCCGCCGCGCTGAGCGAAGTACCGAAGGAGATCGAGGAGTCGGCCGAGATGGACGGCGCCTCCGGTCTGCGGCGGCTGCTGTTCGTCACGCTGCCGATGATCAGCCGGGCGATCATGACCAACCTGATGCTGATCACGCTGCAGACGCTGAGCGTGTTCGGCCTGATCTACGCGATGACCCGTGGCGGCCCGGGGACCAAGAGTCAGACGTTGCCGCTGTACATGTACGAGCAGGCGTTCAGCTTCTCCCAGATCGGTTACGGTACGGCGATCGCCCTGGTGATGCTGGCGATCGGTGCGATCTTCTCGCTGATCTACCTGCGTGGACTCAACTCGGAGGCAGCGTGATTGCCCGCGACCGGATCAGCAAACTGACCGCCAACCTTGTTCTGCTGGCGATCGGGGTGCTGTTCGTGCTGCCGCTGCTCTGGGTGCTGTTCGCATCGATCAACCGGACCGCCGGTCTGCGGGTCGAGTTCCCGACGCACCCGACGCTCGGGAACTTCAAGGCGGTGCTGAACACCGACACGACGTACCGGCCGGTGTTCAACGGCATCGTGCTGTGTGGTGGGGCTGCGCTGCTGACGATGGTCTGTGCGGTGCTGGCGGCGTACCCGCTGTCGCGCTTCAGGTCGAAGTTCAACCGGCCGTTCCTGCTGACGGTGCTGTTCTGCACCGGGCTGCCGATCACTGCGGTGATGGTGCCGGTCTACGGGCTGTTCGTGCAGCTGAACCTGATCGACACCCTCGGCGGCACGATCATGTTCATGGCGACAGCCTCGCTGCCGTTCGCGATCTGGCTGACCAAGACGTTCATGGACGGCGTACCGATCTCGCTCGAGGAAGCCGCCTGGGTGGACGGTGCCGGCAACATGCAGGCGCTGCGCCGGATCGTCCTGCCGCTGATGTGGCCGGGGATCGCAGTGGTGCTGATCTTCACCTTCATCGGCATGTGGGGGAACTTCTTCGTCCCGTTCATGCTGCTGCTGTCCCCCGAACGCCTGCCGGCCTCGGTCAGCATCTTCACCTTCTTCAGCCAGTACGGCGAACCGAACTACGGCCAGCTGGCGGCGTACTCCCTGATCTACACGATGCCCGTCCTCCTCCTCTACCTCCTCCTCAGCAAGAAGCTCGGCGGCGCGTTCGCCCTGGGCGGCGCAATCAAGGGCTGAATGGCACCCCTCCGCGGCGGCTGTCCGGTCGGCCGCCTCCGGCGGCGTGCGCGGCCTGGAACACGCGCCGACGTAGTTGGCGCCGTGTGCCGTAATGGCTTGTGATGTGGCTACTTACCCTCGCGGCGCGCTACGAACGCTCGTGTCGGCGCGTGCGACGCAGGCCGATCCGCCCCTACGTGTGCGGGCTGTCGCCGCGTGCCGCGAGCTGTGGCCGGAGGTTCGTGGTTGCTGACGTTCGCCGACTCGTGGCGTGTGGTTCGTGTCGTGTGACGCGAGTCGTGGGATTCGGTCGTAGAGAAGCGGCGTTCGCCAACCATCTCTCACGACTCGAGTGTGGAATCTTGGACGACCGCGGTGAGGGTTCAGCGGGGTGGAGGCGAGGACTTCAGGCGGTCGTGGAGGGGGTGGAGGGAGTCGTCGCGGATTGCGTCGGGGAGGTCGTCGAGGGCTTGCCAGTACTCGAGTTTTTCGGTGGCGGGGCGGTCTAGTTGGAAGCAGGCGACCCAGGCGCGGGCGGAGCGGACGAGGAGGCGGAAGGCGGCGGCCGTGTCGTTGGTCGGCTTGGCTTCGGTCAGGGACTCGAGTAGGTCCTTGTGGGTTTGGGCTGCGAGGGTGGCCGGCTCGTGTTCGTGCCAGGCGTCCGCGAGCGCCGCAGTCTTGCGTTCGAGGGCGAACGCGGCGAGCGCGCCGACCGCCGGCGGGATCAGAGTGTCCAGGTGCTCGTCGTCGGTGGCCAGTTGGGACGCCGACTGTGAGTCGACGGCGGTGCCGAGGGCGAGTACGAGTCTCACGATGAAGCGGGTCAGTGGCGTGAGGCGAGTGTGATCCATCGTGACTTCGACCTGTTGCAGCTGAATGCGGAGCTGCTTGATGGCACGCTGCGCCGTACGACGGTCAGCGCGGGACCGGCGGATCGGACGGCCGGCGTCGTCGATCGCCCCGTCGAGCTCGTCGGCCGGTATGCCGAGCAGATCCGCCACCTCGTCGAACGAGACCTCGACCGTCGGTGGAGAGGCCTTCCGGGTCTGACGCCCGGAACGGCCTGGCTCTGTGTCCTGGATGCGGTCGGCGGCCAGGTCGAGGAGGTCGTCCAGCCCGCGGACGAGGTCGACCAGAGCCGCGTCGGCGGCCTTCCAGCGGTATCCGGCGAGAGCGCTCGTACGGCGGAAGTCGTCCTGCACCACCTTCTGCAACGCCGGCGGCCACCCGGCGAACTCCACCACCGGCGGCTCCTCGACCGGTGCCGGCGTGGTGGATTCGGGAATCAACGGTTTGGCGCCGGCGCGCGTGCCGATGACCTCTTCGTTCTTCTTCCCCTGCCCCGGCACGATGAAGCTCACACCACAACCTTACGTGGCTACTCGGTTCGCCTCAGGTGCCAGACGGACGGGACGATGAGGGTTGCCGCGGTGATGGCGACGTACAGGCCGGCGCCGTACAGCTCGACCGCGGTGATGCCGGCGGCGGCTGCGACGGCACCGACCGACAACTGGCCGATGGGTACCGCGATGATCGAGCCGAGCATGTCGTACGACGAGACCCGGGAGAGCTTGTCGATCGGGATGTGCTGGCCGAGCGCGGTCTCCCAGCCGATGCCGAAGATCTCGTAGCTGACGCCGACCAGGAACGACATCGCCGCGACCATGGCGGTGTTCGGGGACAGCGCCAGGACGACCATGATCGGTGCGCCGAGCAGGATGCCGAACATGCCGATCCGCAGCGGGTAGCGGGGTTTGACCCGGATCATCAGTACGCCGCCCACGATGAGTCCGACTCCGAAGCAGGCGCTGGCGATACCCCAGCCGGTCCGGCCGAAGGTGTTGTCGGCGATCACCGGGCCGAGGGTGCGGTAGCAGGCCACGAAGATCACGTTCAGCAGGCAGAAGCCCAGCACGACCGTCCAGACCCACTGCCGCGAGACGAACTCGGCCCAGCCGACCCGCAGATCGGTCAGTACCGAGCTCGCCGACCGAGCGATTCTCGGGATCGACAGGCGGGCGAGCAGGTACGCCCCGAGCAGGAATGTGACCGCATCGACCGCCAGGCCCACGCCCGGGCCGGTGAAGCCGACGATCACGCCGGCCACCGCGCCGCCCCCGATCATCGCGACCGAGCGGGCGAAACCGGACACGGCGTTCGCCTGAGGGAGTTCCGCGCGGTCCACGATCGACGGCAGGATGCCGGTCAGTGCCGGCATCACGAACGCGGCGGCGGCGCCGTTCAGCGCCTCGATCGCGGCCAGTTGCCAGATCTTCGCGTGACCGGACAGCACCAGTGCGGCGGCGAGGCCCTGGGTGAGTCCGCTGACCGTGTTCGCGACGACCAGCACCAGGTTGCGGGGGAGCCGGTCCGAGATCACGCCACCGGCGAGCAGGAAGACGATGTTCGGGATGCTGCGCGCGGCGAGCACCGTGCCGACGGCGCCGGCCTTGTCGGACACGTCCAGTACGGCGAACACCAACGCGATCGGCGCGATCGCCGAGCCGAGCAACGACACGAACCGGGCCGACACGAAGATCCGCACGTCCCGATGCCGCAGTACCGCGAGATCCTGCCGCCAGCTCACCCGAACCCCTCTCCCGAACCCGCCGATCCTATGAGGTGCCGGGGCCGAAGGGCCTGGTGTTTTTCGCAGGGCAGAGCCAGGAGCCGCGGTGCGGGTGTGGTGCGTCAGTCCCCGGTGCCGGGCGGTTCGGCGAGGCGGATGTTGAGTTCGACCTCCCACTTCGTCTTGCGAGGCTCTTTGCGGGGATCCGTGCGGAACAACTCGTACCGGCAGCCGAACAGGTCGCCTTCGGCGACGTCGCGACGGTCGAGCGTGAGGTCCTCTGCGCCGGCAAAGTCGAGGAGGGCACGGTTCGCGCGGAGGGAGTGGTTGCGGTAGGTCAGCGTCACGTAACGGCCCGCGGGCAGTACGGCGGGCCGCACTCGAGCATCGCCGGCCACCGGGCCGGGGGTGACCATGCCGACCTCCAAGTCCATCGGGCCGTTCATGTCGATCACATGCAGCCGAAGGAAGAACAGTCCGGCGTCGTCCACGCCCTCCCGAACCAGCCAGTCACTGAGCTCGTCGATCAGCTCGTTCCGCACGCTCAACATGCCCCGGAACGGCGTGACCACCCGAATGCCGAGATAGTCCGTCTCCGGCCGCTCGACAACCCGAGGCGGTTCGAGCAAATCCATGTGGGCCTCCTCAGTCTCGCTCCCCAGCATCGGGCCTGCCCCAGGGGCAGCCTCAAGTTAGTCCAGAGACGGCGTGGTGCGGTTGGCTCTTAGCAGAAAAGGAACGTCGGCACGACGGCTGCCGTTGGTAGGCACATGACGAACTTGACGAGTGCCTACGAAGAGCTGGCCGATGTCTACCACGCGACCGTCGATCCCGACGGCGCCGGCCTGGACGATCCGACGTTCGACGAACTGGTGGGTGACGTGCGCGGTCAGCGGGTGGCCGCGGTCGCCTGCGGACAGGGCCGCGACGCGCGACGTCTGGCCGATCTCGGCGCCGAGGTGGTCGGCATCGATGCCTCGGAGTCGCTCCTGGCCCACGCGCGGAGGCTCGAGCAGCAGACACCGCGCGGCATCGAGTACGTCCATGGCGACGCGCAGGATCTCGGCCGGATCCCCGGCGCCTCGTTCGACGCGGTGGTGTGCCACATGGCGCTGATGGACATCCCCGAACTCGAGCCGGCGGTGCGGTCGATCGCGCGGATCCTCAAGCCTGGCGGCTGGTTCGCGGCGTCGATCGTGCACCCGTGCTACAAGACGCCCGCCGCCGGTGAGCTGATCGATCACGTCGATGGCTCGACCCGGCGCGTCACCGGTCGCTACTTCGAGGAGGGCCCCTTCAACAGCGCCACGCGGTGGAAGGTCCTGCCGCGCGTCGCGTACCACCGGATGCTGTCGACGTACGTCAACACCTTGGCGACGGCCGGCCTGCCCGTCGTCCGGATGATCGAGCCGATCGGCGATCGCCCGGTCTGGCAGTCGGTCCCCGGCCTCCTCTACTTCCGCTGCGACAAGATCCTCGCGCCCCACGGTGGGTGAACCAGGGGCGATTGGGAAAGAACCTTCATTTTGTGGGGGTTGGTGGGTGATTGGTGCCGTGGGCAACAGGTTGAGAGGTTGTCTTTCGTTGTCACGGATGGGGACATGCGGGGGCTGCCGGTTTGGGGTGGATTTCGCTACCTTGGGGTATTGGTCCTCGAACTGCAGGAGGCTCCGTGAAGATCAAGGACGTACTGCGCGGCAAGGGCAACCAGGTCGTCACCATCTCCCCAGAAGCCACTGTCACCGAACTGCTCGCACTGCTGGCCGAACACAACATCGGCGCGGTGGTGGTCAGCGCGGACGGGTCGTCGGTGGACGGCATCGTGTCCGAGCGCGACATCGTCCGGCTCTGGAACCGTACGCCGGAGGCCGGCGAGGTCCGGGTGAGCGCGATCATGACCGCCGAGGTCCGGACCGCCACCCCGGACGACCTGATCGACAACCTGATGCGGCTGATGACCGAGCACCGGATCCGGCACGTGCCGGTGGTGGTCGACGGCAGCCTGGCCGGGCTGGTCAGCATCGGTGACGTGGTCAAGTCCCGGATCGGCGAGCTCGAGTTCGAACGCGAACAACTCTCCAACTACATCAGCAGCTAGGCATCAGCAGCTAGGCGGACGCGAAGAGCAGCACGATCAGCAGCAGGAACAACAGGCCGGCTCCGAGCAGGGCTGTGCCGATCAGGCCACAGATCTGCCCGGCCTGAGCCATGCCCCGGTTGTTGTAGACGCCGGGCGTGGCGTCGATCTCCGCGACCGCCTGGGCGCCGAGCCACCAGGCGACCGGAGACACGAACAGCAGTCCGGTGCACAGCGCGATCACGCCCAGGACCAGAGCGACCGTGGCCTGGGAGTGGTCGCGCAGGACGCCGTACGCCGGTTGGTCCGGGAAGCCGGGCTGGAGCGGGTAGAACGTGTGAGTCCGGTCCGTGGCATCCGTAGGCCGTCCGACGAACGACATCCTGTGCTCCTAGGGCGTGAGATCGACCAGTTCGCCCACGACGTCTGCGCCCAGCTCCGCGAGCTGGGGGCGGACGTCCTTGGCTTCCCCTACGACGACGACCAGTAGGCCGTTGGTTCCCACGTACCGGCGGTAGGCGTCGGTGGCCTCGGCGGCGGTGGTGGCGGCGATCTGGGCCAGGTAGGTGTCGGCGAAGTCGATCGGTACGCCGTTCGCGATGTTGCTGCCGACCTGCTGGGCGACCGAGTCGGCCTGCTCGTAGCGCAGCGGCGCGGTCCGGATCAGGCTGTCCTTCGCCTCCTGGACCTCCTGCTCGGTCAGCCCGTCGCGGGCCTCCCGCAGGATCCGCAGCGCGTCGCCGATCGCGGCGCCGGTCACCTCGGTGCGTACGGCGCCGCCCAGGCTGAAGGTGCCGCCCCTGCGCGGCGCGGCGAAGCTGGTCCGCGTGCCGTACGTGTAGCCCTTCTCCTCGCGCAGCACCGTGTCCACCCGCGAGGTGATGGTCCCGCCGACCACATGGTTCGCGACCGCGGCGGCACCCCAGGCCGGGTCCCGCCGGTCCGGGCCGGCGCAGCCGATCAGCAGCTGGCTCTGCACCGAGCCCGGCCGGTCGACCAGTACGACGCGGTTGCCCGGGAGGTACAGCGGTTCCGGCGTCTCGAGCGCCGAACCGGCGGTGGAGGTCCAGCCGCCGAAGGCCTCGTCGATGATCCCGGCGACGTCCACCCCGGTCGCGTCGCCCGCGAACAGGATCTCCGCCCGCTCGGGGCCGATGTTGTTCCGGTAGAAGTCGGCGACCTGCACGTTCGTCAGCGGGCGGATCGTGTCCGGCGTCCCCGCGGTCGGCCGGGACCGTCGCGTCGACGGGTCGAACAGATGGGCCGCGAACGCCTCCCGCGCCCGGTAGCCCGCGTTCGCCCGCTCCTGGTTGATCTCACCGAGGCGGATCGTCACGTGCCGGCCGACGTCGGCCTGGTTGAACGCGGGCCGCGTGATCGCCTCCGCAAGCAGCTGCACGGCCGGCGCCAGATGCGACACCGGCACGGAGATCTCGACGTGCAGTGCGTCCGAGCTGACGTCGACGCCGTACGCCGCTCCGTGCCGCTCCAGGGCCGCCGCGAACTCGTTGGCCGAGTGCAGCTCGGTGCCCTCGTCAAGGGTGCGGGACATGATCGTGGCGACGCCCTCGATGTCTCGCGGTTCGGCGATCAGCGGCATCGCGATCGTGACCCGGACGGTGGCGACGTACTGACCCGGGCGGTCGAAGACGTGCACCGGGGCGCCGACGCTGGTGATCGTGGTCGTCGCGGCCGGGAACTTCCACGGGCGAGGAGCGCCGACGGCCGGTGGGGTGGTCAGCACCTGGTTCATTCCTGCTCTCCCAAGGTTTCAGCAGCTGTTTCGGCAGCAGTCTCAGCAGCTGTCTCGGCCCGGCGGTAGGTCACCTGGACGCGCCCGTCGGCACGGATCCACTGCGCCGCGGCCGCCTGCACCTGCTCGACGGTCACCGCGCGGACCTGGTCGATCCGGGTGTTGATCCGGTTCGGGTCGCCGAACAGCAGGGCGTGGTGGGAGATCTCGTCGGCGCGGCCGGCGCACGTCGCCAGCTGCTCCAGCCAGTCCCGCTCGGCCTGCGCCTGCACGGTGGCCAGCTCGTCCTCGGTGACGCCGCTCTCGGCCAGCTTCTCGATCTCCTCGAGCAGCGCGTCCTCGACCTTCTGCAGGTCGATACCGTCCGACGCGATCCCGGTCAGCGTGCCGAACGAGACCCCGCCGATCAGCGGCAGCGCGCCGCCGGACACCGACTGCGCGATCTGCTCGTCGCGGACCAGCCGGCGATTCAATCGGCCGCTCTGGCCGGCGGCCAGGATGTCCAGGGCGAGACCGGCCGCGTCCAGTTCCGGCGTCCCGTCCACGGGCAGCCGGAACATCATCGTGATCAGGTCGGACGGTACGTCGGACACCACGTCGTCGCGCTGTACGCCGGTCAGCGGGCCGATCGTGCCGTCCGGGGCGGCCGGCGGCTGCGGGATCGCGGGCAGGTGGCCGAAGTACCGCTTGGCGGCGTCGAACGCGTCCGCCACGCTGACGTCCCCGACGATCGTGAGGACGGCGTTGTTCGGGCCGTAGTACGTGCGGAAGAACGCGTGCACGTCCTCCACGGACGCCGCGTCGAGGTCGGCCATCGAGCCGATCGTCATGTGCGCGTACGGGTGGTCCGCGGGGAAGGCGAGCTTGACCAGCCGCTCGTACGAGTCGCCGTACGGGCGGTTGTCGTAGCTCTGCCGCTTCTCCTCCTTGACCACGTCGCGCTGGTTGTCGAGGTTCTCCTGGTTGACCGCGTCGAGCAGGTAGCCCATCCGGTCCGCCTCGAGCCAGAGCGCGAGGTCGAGGCCGCCGCTGGGCAGTGACTCGAAGTAGTTCGTGCGGTCGAAGAAGGTGCTCGCGTTCAGGCTGGCGCCGGCGTTCTCGAGCAGGCTGAAGTGCTGACCGGAGGCGACGTTGCGCGATCCCTGGAACATCAAGTGCTCGAACAGGTGCGCGAACCCGGTCAGCCCGTCGGGCTCGTGGCGCGATCCGACGTCGTACCAGAGGTTCACGGAGACGATCGGGACGGCGCGGTCGGAGCTGACGACGACCCGCAGGCCGTTGTCGAGCGTCTGCTCCGCGATGGGGTACGTCAAGGGCATGCCTGCCACCCTACGTGGTCCGGAAATTGTTCGGGTGAGATGTCGATCTCGCTGCAGGTCGCGCATCGGAGTGGTGGATGCTGGAACCGGCCATGCATCAGACATGGACAGGAGAGGTGACATCAGTGGGCAAGTACCTGGTGATGATCTACGACGACGAAGCCAAGTGGGACGCGGCCGATCCGTCGGTGATGGAGCAGAACCACAAGAACCACCAGGCCTTCGCGGACGCGAACGGCCCCGCCCTGCGCGGCGGCGGGCAGTTGGACGGGAGCACCACCGCCACGTCGATCCGGTCCGACGGCGACGGCGGGTTCGTGGTCACCGACGGGACGTTCGCGGAGACCAAGGAGGTGATGGGCGGGTACTACATCATCGAGGCGGCCGACCTGGACGAGGCACTCGCGATCGCCAAGCAGGTCCCGTCGCCGATGGGCGGCGTCGAGGTGCGGCCCCTCATCAACGGTGGCTGACACCGTCGCCGAAGCGGTGGCGGAGGCCCACTCGACCGAGTGGGCCTTCGTCCTGGCCGCCACGGCACGGGTCGCGGCCGATCTCGACCTGGCCGAGGACTGTGTGCAGGACGCGTATGCCAAGGCGCTGGTGCACTGGCGTGAGCAGGGCGTGCCGCGTCGGCCCGGCGCGTGGTTGACGACAGTCGCCACCCGGCGGGCGCTCGAGCATCGGCGGCGGGCCGGGGTGGCGGCGCGGAAGCTGCCGTTGCTGATGCCGGATCCGGTCGACGACGAGGATCTTGCGGCCGGGGTGTTCCCGGACGACCGGCTGCGGTTGGTGTTCACCTGCTGCCATCCGGCGCTCGCGCAGGAGGCTCAGATCGCGCTGACGCTGCGGCTCGTCTGCGGGCTGTCGTCGACGGAGATCGCGAAGGCGTTCCTGGTGAAGGAAGCCACCATGCAGGCGCGGATCACCCGGGCCAAGCACAAGATCTCACGGTCCGGGATCGCCTACCGGATCCCGCGGCTGGAGGATCTGCCGGAGCGCATCGACGCGGTGCTGGACGTCGTACACCTGGTCTATACGGCGGGACACACGGCGGTGGACGGGGACGGACTGACCCGGCCGGATCTGGCCCGGCGAGGGATCGAGCTGGCCCGGATGGTGCGGATGCTCTTGCCGGACAGCGGGGAGGCGGCTGGTCTGCTCGCACTGTTGTTGCTGACGCAGGCGCGGCAGGCTGCGCGCGTCGACGACGCCGGTCAGTTGGTGCTGATGGAAGACCAGGACCGGGCGTTGTGGGACCGGGGGCAGATCGCCGAGGGGCTGGAGCTGGTGCACGAAGCGCTGGCCGGGCAACCAACGGCCCCAGGGGGGAGCGTCGGGCGGTTCGGCGTGATGGCGGCCATTGCCGCCGTCCATGCCGAGGCGGAGCGATGGGAGGATACGGATTGGGCAGAGATCCTCGGCCTCTACGATCTTCTCCTGGCGCGCTGGCCGTCACCGGTGGTCGCCTTGAACCGGGTGGTCGCCCTCAGCTATGTCTCCGGGCCCGAGGTGGCGCTGACCGAACTCCAGGAGTTGGCCGGCGATCCGGCTCTCGCCACCTATCCGTACCTCGCGTCCACGCGCGCCGAACTGCTTCGGCGTACTGGCCGAGACGCTGAGGCGAAGGCGGCGTACGAGGAGGCGCTGGCGTTCACCAGCAACGCGGTCGAGGCGGACTTCCTGGTCCGGCGGCTCACTCGAGGCGCTTGAGCACCTCGTCGTGCAGGCGGCCGTTGGTGGCGACACCGTTCGGACCGTTCGGGCCGGGAGCCCCCTCGACGGAGGTGAACTTGCCGCCGGCCTCGTCGACGATGATCGCCAGCGCGGCCATGTCGTAGAGGTTGAGCTCGGGCTCGGCGGCGATGTCGACCGCGCCCTCGGCGACCAGCATGTAGGACCAGAAGTCGCCGTACGCGCGGGTGCGCCAGACCGAATCCATCAGGTCGGCCCACTGGTTCTTCTTGCCGATCTTCTCCCAGCCCTTGAGCGACGCGTACGACAGCGAGGCGTCCTCGATCCTGCTCACGTCGCTGACCCGGCACGGCTGCGACGAGTGCAGGGCGCGGCCGGTCCAGGCGCCGTCGCCGTACGACGCCCACCAGCGCTTGCCGAGGGCCGGGGCGGAGACCACGCCGACGACCACCTGGTCCTCGATCATCAGGCTGATCAGCGTGGCCCAGACCGGGACGCCACGGATGTAGTTCTTGGTGCCGTCGATCGGGTCGACGACCCAGCGGCGAACGCCCCAGCCGCTGGTGCCGTCCTCTTCGCCGACGAAGGCGTCCCGGGGCCGGGCCCGGGACAGCGTCTTGCGCATCACGTCCTCGACCTTTTTGTCCGATTCACTCACCGGCGTCAGGTCCGGCTTGGTGGCCACGTGCAGGTCGAGCGCCTTGTAGCGGTCCATCGTGGTCGAGTCCGCGTCATCGGCCAGGATGTGGGCGAGCCGCAGGTCATCCGTGTGCGAAGGCATGCCGGAAGGCTAACCTGAACCCCTGCTCAGCGCGCCACGCGGCGGCAAACGTTGTGGATCGGTTGCGGCGCGGATTGAACCGAATACGGTCGTTGAACGTGCAGTCTAGTGTCTGACCACGTCTATGAGCGCCATGGAGGCGTCAATGTTCGAGCGCTTCGGGGACCTGCCGCTGCACGTGCTGGTGATCCACCTCGCGGTGGTGGTGCTGCCGGTGGCCGCGCTCACCGCGATCGCGTTCGCCGTGCTACCGAAGTGGCGCTGGCTGCTGCGCTGGCCGGCGCTGGTGCTCGGGCTGGGTGCGCTGGTGTGTGCCTTCGTGGCGAAGAAGAGCGGGGACGCGTTCGTGGCCGCGGTCCCGCAACTGGACAAGCTGGTCGCCCTGCACCGGTCGCGGGGGAATCTGCTGCTGTGGTTCGTCCTGGCGTTCGCCGTGCTGGTCGTCATCGCCTTCCTGGTCCTGAGCGGGCCGACGGCGCTGGCGAGCGGAAAGGGTGCGAAGGCAACCAACAGCCGCCCGCTCGAGTTGGTCGTCACCGCGGCTGTCGTGGTGGTGGGAGTCGTCGTGATCTACCAGACGATCCGCACCGGCGACGCCGGCGCCAGAGCCGTCTGGACCGGCATCCTGCCTAAGTGACGTCCTACTCCGGTACGGCGTCCTGGCGGGTGTCGCGGCCTTCGCGGCTGGCGAGGAGGCGGCGGAAGGAGGCGACGCGGTCGGCGTCGGCGCGGCCTTCGGCAACCGCCTCGTCCAGGGCGCAGTCGGGAGCGGTCTCGGTGTGGGTGCAACCGCGGGGGCAGGTCTCGGCGATCTCGGCCAGGTCAGGGAAGGCGTGGATCAACTGGTCGGGCTGGACGTGAGCCAGGCCGAAGGTGCGGATGCCGGGGGTGTCGATGAGCCACCCGCCGGCGGGCAGGCGCAGTACCAGGGTGTTGGTCGACGTATGACGCCCTCGGCCGGTCACCTCGTTGACCACGCCGATCGCGCGATCCGCGCCGGGGATCAATCCGTTCACCAGCGTTGACTTGCCGACACCGGAGTGGCCGACGAGGACGCTCGTACGGTCGTCGAGTTGCTCGCGCAGCCCGCTCAGGTCGCCACCTTGGTACGTCGCGACGGACTCGACCCCGAGCGGGCGGTAGATCGACAGCAGCGGATCCGGGTCGGCCAGGTCGGTCTTCGTCAGGCAGAGCAGCGGCCGCATCCCGGCGTCGTACGCCGCCACCAGGAAGCGGTCGATCAGTCCGGTCCGCGGCTCCGGGTTCGCGACCGCGACGACGATGACGAGCTGATCCGCGTTTGCGACCAGCGGTCGCTCGACCGGGTCGTCGTCATCGGCCGACCGGCGCAGCAGCGTCGTCCGCGGAAGAACCTCGACGATCCGGGCCAGCGTGCCCTCGTCGCCGGTCGCGTCGCCGTCGAGCTTGACCCGATCGCCGACGATCACACTCGTGCGGCCGAGCTGGCGCGCCTTCATCGCGGTGACCTCGTAGCCTCCGTGGGAGTCCTCGACCCAGCACGCGTAGCGCCCGCGGTCGCGGGTGAAGACGAAACCGATGGTGGCGTCGTCGTACGACGGGCGGTCCTTGGTCCGCGGCCGGGTCCGGCGCTTCGGACGGTCGTACCGGGCCTCCTCGTCGTACCGCGACATCAGCCCGCGAGCCCCGACCAGAGCTCGGGGAACTCCGGCAGCGTCTTCGCCGTGGTCCCGATGTTCTCGATCTCCAACCCGTCCACGAGCAGCCCGAGTACGGCGGCGGCGTGCGCCATCCGGTGGTCGTGGTAGGTCCCGAAAAGCCCACCACGCAAGGGCTTCGGCCGGATCTCCAGCCCGTCGGCCGTCTGCGTCACGTCCCCGCCGAGCGCGTTGAACTCGGTCTCGAGCGCCGCCAGCCGATCCGTCTCGTGATTGCGCAGATGCGCGATCCCCCGCAGGTATGACGGTCCGTCCGCAAACGCGGCCACCGCGAGGAGAACCGGCGAGAGCTCGCCGACCTCACTCAGGTCGAGGTCCACACCCTGCACACGACCGGTGCCACGGACCGTCAGGCCGTCGTCGGTGCGGGAGACCTCCGCGCCGAAGCGAGTGAAGATGTCGCGCAACTGGTCGCCGGGCTGCGTGGTCTGCGAAGGCCAGCCGGTCACGGTGACCTCGCCACCGGTGATCACGGCCGCGGCCAGGAACGGCGCGGCGTTGGACAGGTCCGGCTCGATCGCGGTGTCCAGCGCGCGAATGGGGCCGGGGGTAACGACCCAACGGTTCGGCTCGCCGTCGTCGACGGACACGCCGCGTTCGCGCAGCATCGCCACCGACATGTCCAGGTGCGGCTGGGACGGCACCGGCTTCCCGTCGTGCCGGAGGTCGACGCCCTCGTCGTACCGGGCTCCGGCCAGCAGCAGCGCGGACACGAACTGGCTCGAACCGGACGCGTCCAGGGTCACCTTCCCGCCGCGGACCGAGCCCGTGCCGGAGACCGTGTACGGCATCCGGCCGGTGCCGGCGTCGTCGATCTGTACGCCGAGGGTCCGCAGGGCGCCGAGGATGACACCCATCGGGCGCTCCCGGGCGTAGGGATCGCCGTCGAACGCGACCACACCGTCGGCCAGCGCGGCGACCGGTGGGACGAAGCGCATCACGGTGCCGGCCAGGCCGCAGTCGACGTTGGCCGGGCCCTTCAACGAACCCGGGGTCACGGTCACCGTCGTACCGCTCTCACTGATGCCGACGCCGAGGGAGACCAGCGCGGACCGCATCAGAGCGGTGTCGCGGGCGGCGAGCAGGCCGGTCAGGTGGGACGGGCCATCGGCGAGCGCGGCCAGGATGAGTGCGCGGTTACTGATCGACTTCGATCCGGGCACCGTGATCCGGCCGGTGACCGGTCCTCCCGCCCGCGGCGCCGCCAAGCCCTGCTCCGTGCTCATCCCACTCCTTCGGCTCGTCGTTTCCGACTCTGAGCCTAGGGCATGGGCGCTACTGGGCCCCTCCGTCTCAGCCGAGGTGGAGCTCGGCCTTCTTGAGTTTCGCGGCCTGCTTCGCCTCGCGGGCCAGCCGCTTCGCCTGGCGCTTGGCGGTCTCGGCGCTCCGCTTGGTCTCACGCTTCGCGGCCTTGGCGCCGCGCTTGGTCTCGCGCTTCGCGGCCTTGGCGCCGTGCGAGGCGCGCCAGGCGACACCCGGCTTGCCCTCGGTGTCGACCGCCGCGAGCAGCAATCCGCCGAGCAGGCTGAGGTTCTTCATGAACTGGATCCGCTGGGTGTTCCGGACCGTCTTGTCCTTCTCCAGCCAGAACGGGTGGCCCGCGATCGTCGTCGGCACCAGCGACGCCGCGAGAACACTCGCGGCCAGCCGCCGGCCCTTGCCGCTGGCCAGCGCGAGCCCGCCGACCACGTGGACCGCGCCGTTCAGCCGGACGAGGTTGACCGTGGTGTCGGGGATGCGGTCGCCGACCTGCGCCGGTGCCACCCGCTTCACCAGCGGCACCAGCCGGTCGGTCACCGGTTGCGCCTTCGGCACGAGCGGCTCGGGGTTGCGAATCGCGTTCGCGCCCTGCACGACGAAAATGACGGACAGCAGCGGCCTGGCCAGTGCGCGCACGACAGTCATGCCTCCTTCATACACCACGTCTTGTCAGACTTCCGGTACCCACGGCTCAACCGCTCAGGCTCAGATGGGGCAGCCGTCCGGGCCGCAGGTGGGGTCGTCGGTCGCGCCGGGGCCGGTGATGAGCGTGACCGGCTTGCGGTCCGCGTTCGCCCGGCGCAGCGCTTCCTGGAACACCTCGATCGGTTGGGCGCCGCTGACGCCGTACTTCTCGTCGATGACGAAGAACGGCACACCGTTCGCGCCGTACGCGAGGGCCTGTGCCTGATCCGCGGCGACCTCTTCGGCGTACGCCGTACTCGCGAGGACCTCGTGGACACGGTCGGACGGGAGGCCGGCCTCCGTCGCCAGCTCGGTCAGCGTGGCGTGATCGCCCACGGGGAGGCCGTCGGTGAAGTACGCCTTGAGGAGGCGCTCCTTGAGGCGGTCCTGAGTGTCGGCAGGCACCTGCCCGGCTTCGACGAGCTCGCGGGCCAGGTGCAGCAGGCGGTGGGCGTCGACGGTGTTGGCCGACTTCGCCTGCTCGAGGTTGTACTCGAGGCCCAGCTCGGCCGCGATCTCGGTCACGTGAGCGTTGGCCTGCCGACCCCACTCCCGGCCGCGATCTTACTTCTCACCCAGCCGGGTCGCCAGGTCCCGCTGGTCGTCGTTGGTGGACGACGGATCCAGCTGGAAGCTGTGCCAGACGATCGTCGCGGTGTCACCGCTGCCGGCCAGAGCCTCTTCGAGCCGACGCTTCCCGATGTAGCACCACGGGCAGACAACGTCGGACCACACATCAATGCGCATAGTTGTTGCCAACTCGGGTTGTTCCAGCACTATTCCGAACCCGATCCGGTTGTGACGCGTCTGACGCTCCGTGGACGACGAACTGATACGCGCCCTCTTGCAAGAGCAGCATCCGGATCTGGCAGAGCTGGAGCTGAAGGAGGTCGTGGGTGGCTGGGGCAATCAGATGTGGCGTCTCGGTTCGGACCTGGCGGTCCGGATGCCCCGGACCGAAGGGGCCCCGGAGCTGCTGCTCAAGGAGCACCGCCTGGTCCCTGATATCGCCGCCCGGGTTCCGCTGCCCGTCCAGACCCCTGTCCGCCTCGGCAAACCGTCGGATTGGTTCCCGCGGACCTGGTTGGTGACCACCTGGGTAGCCGGCGAACCAGCTGACCACGCACCGATCACAGACCCTGCGGCAGCGGACGTGCTGGCCGACTTCCTGCTGGCCCTGCACACCGAGGCCCCGGCCGACGCACCGGTCAGCGACCGAACCGGTCTGCCGCGGAGCCTAGGGTTCAGCGAGGTGCACGAATACATCGGCCGTGGTGAGGAGATGCGTGCGGTGTGGGCGGACGCGATCGCCGCACCGGCGTGGGACCGGCCGCCGGTCTGGCTGCACGGTGACCTGCACCCGGCGAACGTGGTCGTTGCCGACGGCACGCTTGCCGGTGTCATCGATTTCGGCGAGGTGTGCGCAGGCGATCCGGCGACCGACCTCGCGGCCGCCTGGATCCTGCTACCGGCCGGCGCCGCCGACCGGTTCTTCGAGCACTACCCGGCGGACGACGCCACGGTACGGCGAGCTCGCGGCTGGGCCGTGCAGCGGGCGCTGTTCCTGATCGCGATGGGGATCAACGGCGACAAGGGCCTGCCCGGCGGCAAGCCGCACTGGGGACCGATCGGGCTGGAGGCCCTCGAGCGCCTGCTCTGATCGCAGGCCCCGTTCGGCGGGCCATCTAGACTCGGCGCGCTGAAACCGGAGGAGGGCTGGCAAGGGTGCGCGATGAGTTGGCGGGGCAGTTGTCGCAACTGCGTGATCTGACCGGCCGGAGCCTGCGTGAGCTCGCCCGTGACATCAACGCCAGCAGCTCCTCGCTGTCGCGGTACTTCTCCGGCCAGGCCGTTCCACCCTGGCCGACCGTGGTGGCGCTCTGCAAGGCAGCCGGTCGCGACCCGAGGCCGCTGCGTGAGGTGTGGGAGGGGGCCAAGGACCGGCCGCAGGCGAGCCCGGCTGCGGCTCCGCCAGTACGCAATGATCTGCCGCACGACATCACTGCGTTCACCGGTCGCCGGGCAGAGCTGGACGCCCTCCTCGACGCCGCGCGGACCACGTCGGTGGTGGCGATCGACGGCATGGGCGGGGTGGGGAAGTCGGCGCTGGCCGTGCACGCCGCGCATCTACTGACCGCCGGCTTCCCCGATGGGCAGCTCTACCTGGACCTGCATGGGTTCACTCCGGGCCGGGAGCTGCTCGAGCCTGGAGAGGCGCTGCGCGTCCTGCTGTGCGCGCTCGGCCTGCCACCCGGCAGGATTCCCGACGGGCTCGCCGAGCGGGCCGCGCTGTGGCGGTCGGAGCTGGCGACGCGACGTGCGATCGTACTGCTGGACAACGCCGCCGATGCCGAGCACGTGCGTGACCTGCTGCCCGGCGCCGGCCAGACCTTCGTCGTGATCACCAGCCGCCGGCGGATGGTGGAGCTGGACGCCCAGCCCGTCTCGCTGGACGTCCTGCCAAGTGACGAGGCGGCACAGCTGTTCGTCGAGTCCGCGGGTGGCGTGCGGCCTGGCGACGTCGACGCGGTACTGCGCCGCTGCGGCAACCTGCCGCTGGCCATCCGGGTGGCCGCCGCCCGGCTCCGGCACCGACCGGCGTGGACGCTCGACACGTTGGTGGAACGGCTGCGCGATGGCGAACTGGTGGCCTCGGACGTGTTCGAGATGTCACTGCGGCAGCTCGACCCCGCGCAGCGGCGGATGTTCCGGCTGCTCGGGCTGGTGCCGGGCGAGGACATCGACGCGTACGGCGCAGCCGCGCTGGCCGGGATCCCACTGGCCAACGCCCGCGCTCTCCTGGAGGACCTGGTGGACGTCCATCTGGTCCAGGAGCCCGCAGCCGGCCGCTACCGGATGCATGACTTACTCCGGCAGGCCGCCCGCGCCGACGACCCCGCAGCTGATCCGGTGCCGGCGATCGCCCGCTTGGCCGACTACTACCTGAGCGGCCTACTGGCCGTGAAGAAGCTGATCCTGATCCTGATCCCACTCCCGGTCACCGTGTCACAGCCACCGTCGGCCCTTCCCGACCTGTCCGACCACGACAGCGCTGTCAGCTGGATGGACACCGAGTGGGGCAACCTCACGGCGACGTTTGCGCTCACTGTGCAGCTGCGCATCGACCTGGCGGCGGTGGGGCTCGGACAGCTCGCCACGATCGCCCATGCGCGACGCGGTGGTTCAGCGCAGCTGCGCGATGGTCTCGAGGTCACCCTGCCCGCCGCCGAAAGGCTCGGTGACGGCCGCGTGCTCGCCTCGCACCGCTACCTGCTGGGCGTCCTGCTGTTGCGCATGGGCCGGCTGGACGACGCGCTGCCGGAGCTCGAGGAGGCCGCCGTGCTGATGGCTGCGGAGGGGGACATCGTCGGCGAGGCCATGGCGCTCTTCCAACTGGGGGAGCTCCGAGAGCAAGTCGCCGACGCCGAAGGCGCCGTCGAGATCCTGGAGCGGGCAGCCGCTCTGCTACCACCGCACGAGGCCTCGGTGGGAGCCCGGGTACGCAGCAGTCTCAGTCATGCCCTGGTGAGCCTGGGGAAGTATGCCGCGGCCTGTGAGATCGCCACGGACGTGATCGAGACGACCCGAGAGTCGGACCGCCAGACGGTGCGGATGTGCCTGGACGTGCTCGGCCGAGCCGCGCTGGGCCTCGGGGATCTGCAAGCCGCGCTCGACTACGCCGAACAGGCCGTTGCCGTCAGCCAGGCGACCCATCACGCGATCTTCGAGGCGATCAGCCTCAACGACGTAGCCGTCGCACTACTCCACCTCGGTCGCCCGGAGGAGTCGGCAGCCACGCAGGCCGAGGCCATCGGAATTCTCGAACGGGCCGATGAGCCAGATCAGCTGGCGCGCGTCCACCTCCACTACGCCGAGGCGTGCTTGGACACTGGCGATCGGGACGCCGCGGCGCGGCACTTCCAGGCCGCAGTGGAACTCGCCACTGCTCACGGTTTCGGCTACCTGGTGCCGGCGGCGCGTTCGGGGCTGGCCCGCCTGTCCCGTCCCGTCCCGGGACACGTTCCCACCAGCTGTCCGCGAGGGTGACTGCGCAGGTCAGCCCGAGATCGGTGGGTCGTCCCGTGTCCCGGAGGGCTCGGCATGGGTTGTGTCGGACAGGCCGCGACACTGAGGCTTCGGTCATGCACACAACCCCTTCGCTGCTGACCGGACTGGATGCGCTGCCCGCCCGGTGGGAAGTGCACGGGACGGTCGCCGCGCCGGTCGAAGCGGTCGCCGGGCTGCTGCTCGCCGTCGCCGAGGGCCGGGTCGGCGATGACAACCTGCTGGTCCTGGCCAGGGCTTCGGCGGCACGCCAGGGCGCGATGACTGTCGTGGCCGGGTCCGGGGCGGCCGGCACCTACCGCGCAGAGCTGGCCGGACAGGTCGAGCCGGTGGAGATCCAGGTAGACGGTTCCAGACTCGCAGTACAGAGCTGGTACGCCGGCGTGCACGCCGTCAGCGGTTGTCCCGAAGGGACCCGGGTGACTCACCGCGTCCACCGCGTCCTCCCTGACCACCCCGGGTTCGCGCCCGGGATCGCCGACCTCGGTCTGCGTGCCCGGATGGCACGTGATCTGCAGCAGGTGCTGGGTCTGATCGCCGACCGCCTCGGCTGCTGACAACCGCTCTTCCATGGCGACGTGTCAGAGGACATGTCAGCACGGCGGCTGTCCGGTGTCAGGGCGGTCTTCGATCGTGGTTTCAGTCACCAAGTTCGTCACTAGCGAATCAGGAAGGTACGACATGCCGACTTTCAACACCCCAGAGCCGATTTCCGCAGTTCTGGACATCCCCGCAGGACGCATCCAGTTCGTCGCCGCCGACCGGGCCGACACCGCCGTCGAGATCCTGCCCGCGGATCCCTCGAAGGGCCGCGACGTGACGGTGGCGGAGGAGGCCAAGGTCGCGTACGGCGATGGCGTCCTGCGGATCGAGGTCCTGGCGAAGAACCAGTACTTCGGGCCGTCCGGAGCCGTCGCGGTCACAGTGCAGTTGCCGGCCGGCTCCGCGGTCGAGGTGAACGCGGCCAGTGCCGAACTGCGGGCCGCCGGACGGCTCGGCGACGTCGCCATCAAGAGCGACCACGGCTCGATCGATCTCGAGGACGTCGCGGGCGCCCGCGTCACCACTGCCGCCGGTGACGTCTCTGTCGGCCGCCTCAACGGGCCGGCGGAGATTCGCACCAGCAAGGGCGACATCCGGATCGCCGAGGCCGTGCGCGGCGCGGTCGTACTGCGCACCGACGCCGGCGAGATCGAGGTCGGCGCCGCTGCCGGAGTCTCGGCCACCCTGGATGCCGGCACCCTCAGCGGCCGGATCCAGAACGCGCTCAACAACACCGAAGGCGCCGCCGCCCCGCTCACCATCCGCGCGACCACCAGCGTCGGCGACATCGTCGCCCGCTCGCTCTGAGCAGCACCATCCGGTGGCCTACCTCACCGGCGCCTGACCACCATTCGCCCGTTCAATCGAAGGAGTGCAACACGATGTCCACCACTGCTACCGGCTTCTCCGCGGCAGGGTTGCGCAGGCTGCACGACGTACTGTCCCGGCACGTCGACTCCGGGAAGATTCCCGGGCTGGTCGCCCTGGTCAGCCGGGGCGACGGTGAGCCGCACGTCGAGACGATCGGGACGATGCGTCACGACGGTGGGCCGGCGATGCGCCGGGACACGATCTTCCGGATGGCCTCGACGTCCAAGCCGGTCTCGGTCTCGGCGGCGATGGTGCTGCTCGACGAGTGCCGGCTGCGACTGGACGACCCGGTGGAGCCCTGGCTGCCCGAGCTCGCCGACCGCCAGGTGCTGAAGCGCATCGACAGCCAACTGGACGACACCGTGCCCGCCCGGCGGCCGATCACCGTCCGGGACGTGCTCACGTCCACGTTCGGGCTCGGCATGGACATGACGGTCCTCGGCACGCCGATCATGGCCGCGGTCTTCGAGCAGGGCATCACGCCGAACCTGCCGGTGCCGATGCCCGAGCAGGACGAGTGGATGCGCCGCCTCGGCACGCTTCCGTTGATGTACCAGCCCGGAGAGCGCTGGCAGTACCAGATCAGCAGCGACCTGCTCGGCGTGCTCGTCTCCAGGGTCTCGGGACAGTCGTACGACGCGTTCCTCCGTGAACGCGTCTTCGGGCCGCTGGGCATGAAGGACACCGGCTTCTCCGTACCCGCCGACCAGATCGACCGGCTGCCTCCGCTGTACGCGCCCGATCCGCAGACCGGGGAGTTCCACGTGTGGGACGAGGCAGAGGGCGGCCGGCACAGCAGTCCGCCGGCGTTTCAGGGCGGTGGCGGTGGGCTGAACTCCACCGCCGACGACTACCACGCATACCTCCGGATGCTGCTGAATCACGGAACGCATCAGGGCGAGCGGATCCTGTCCCGACCGGCCGTGGAGCTGATGACCACCAACCGCCTGACGGCCGAGCAGCTGGCGGCCCGGGAGGCCTTGGCCCGCGACAACGTCCACATCTCGTTCGGCCAGGGACAGCACGGTGGCTGGGGCTTCGGGATGGCCGTGCGCACCTATCGCGGTGACTACGCGCCCATCGGGCAGTTCGGTTGGGACGGCGGAGCCGGTACGTCGACCTACGCCGACCCGAGCAACCAGCTCGTCGGAATCCTGCTCACCCAGGTCGGCACCTCCGCGCCGTACTCGGTACAGCTCATGCACGACTTCTGGACCACCGTCTACCAGTCAATGGACGACTGATGCACAGCGGCGGACGACGAGGAGGGCGTAAGCGCGGGCTGCTTGCAGAACCTCCGCGAGGATCACGTGTTCGTCCGCCGCATGGGCGTACCTGACGTCACCAGGTCCGTACTGCAGGGTCGGGATGCCTGCTGCCGCGTACTGACGGAGATCGGAGCCGTACGGCGCGCCTCTGACTTCTGGAGGCGGGCTGCCGGCGTCGGTCACCGCCTGGCGGGTGTCGGCGAGGAGGGGGTCGTCGTCCCGGAGGAGGCCGGACGCGAACTCGCCGCCGGGCCAGCTGACCTTGACCGGATGGTCGCGGAGCCAGTCGTCCTTCAGACACGTCTCCGCGATCGCCGTCTCGAAGGCGGCCCGGGCGTCCGCGAGCGGTTCACCGAGGCGTACGCCGTACCTGCCCTCCGCGACCAGGTGGTCGGGCACGGTGCTCGCCCAGTCTCCGGCCGCGATCGTGCCGACGGACAGGGGGTTGGCGAGGTCGAGGTGCGCAAGGAGCGGATGTGGGTCCCGGTTGCGCGCGGCCTCGAGGTCCTGCAGCGCGGTCTGGATCACGGTGAACTTCTCGATCGCGCTCACCCCGCGGCTGCGGGTCGACCCGTGTGTGGCCAGGCCCGGGACCTCCAGCCGGAAGGTCAACGAGCCGGCGTTGGCCGGGATCACGGATCCGGCGGTCGGCTCCGCGATCAGGCAGGCCTCGCCGCGATGACCGCGGCGCAGGGTTGCGAACGCGCCGACGCCGCCGTCTTCCTCGCCGATCACCGTATGGACCGCCAGTGGCCTCCGCAAAGTGATGCCGGCGGCAACAACCGCCGCCGTCGCGCCGAGGATCGCCGCGACGCCGCCCTTCATGTCGCAGGTGCCGCGACCCCACATCACGCCGTCCTCGATCCGCGCGTCGAAGGCGTCGCCCGGCACCACATCCACATGCCCGTTGAGGATCAGCCCCGGCGTCCCGTCCCCGCCGAGTACGCCGACACATCCCCACGCCTCGCCCCGCTCGACCTCCATGCCCGGGAATTCCGGATCGGCGGTCAACGTAGGCATGTCGATCGGCCATTTGTCGACAATCAGACCAAGCGCCGCCAACCGCTCCGCACACCACGCCTGTACGTCGCTCTCGGCCGGAGTCCCGTCGACACTCGGGATCCGCACCAGGTCACGCAGATCCTCGATCACCCGCGCGTCGTCGACCGCGGCCAGCACCCGCCGCTCCACCTCACTCAGCATGCGCACATCATGCACCGCGCGGGTCAGGCCTCGAGCAGTTCGAGCACCCGCTGTGCGCCCTGCTGGATCAGATCCTGCGAGAACTTCGAGCGTTCGTGAACGAATTCGGCGATCGTCACGTACGCCGACGCCGCGCACACCGCGACCGCCGCGCGTCCACCGGCCCGCAACGCCGCCTCCAGGAACAGTTCGTCGACTCCGGCCGGCGCACCGTCGCGTGCCGCCGACGTCGCCAGCGAGACCAGGTCATAGGCCCGTGACCCACCGCCTGCCGCCTCGATATCGATGATCCCGACGATCCGCCCATTGTCGACAATCAAGTTGCCGACATTGAGATCCCCGTGCACGAGATCGTCGTCGGGCAGTAGCTCGCCACGGTACGGCCGGCACAACTCGGTGTAGCGGTCGAGCAGGTCGGTGACCTCACCGCCGTACTCGTGCACCCGGCCCCACGCACCGTCCCAGTCGTCGAAGACGACGCCGCTCGACCACCCCGACCAGCTCACACCGTCTTCGGGGACGAGGTCCCGCTGCAGTTCACAGATCGCGATCAGCTCCTGGGCGAGCCGGGTGTCCAGCACCGACGCGTCGCGAAGCGGCTCGCCGGTGACGAACTCCTGCAGCTGGTACGGCGAGCCGGCCACGGTCTCGCCCATGGTCAGCCATGCCGGTGTCGGGTAGCCGACCGTGCGCGCCCGGCGGACCAGCTCGTGCGCCCGCCGGACCCGCGGCGCCCAGCCCGGATCGGCCGTCCACTTCAGGACGACCGCGGTTTCGCCGTCGGTGAGCTCGTACGCGCCGGACTGCAGCCCACCGGCCAGTTGCCGGACGAGCCGATAATCGGTGCCCAGGGCAACGTTCAGCTCGGCGACAACCGACTCGGTGGTCTCCATCAGGGGGTGAGGCGGTGCAGGTCGCGGGGGAACAGCGTGACCTCGCGGACGTTCTCCACCCCGGTCAACCGGGCCACGAAGCGCTCGAGCCCGATCGCGAACCCGCCGTGCGGCGGCATCCCGTGCTTGAACGCCTGCAGGTACGAGCGGTACGCCGGCGACTCCGCCGACTCACCCTGCGCCTCCAGCGCCGCGACGTAGTCGCTGTACCGGTGCAGCCGTTGCCCGCCGGTGACCAGCTCCATCCCGCGGAACAGCAGGTCGAATGAGTTCGACCAGCGCGGGTCCGACGGCTGCGGATGCGTGTAGAACGGCCGCTTCACCATCGGATAGCCCTCGACCGCCACGAAGTCGCTGCCGTGTTCCCGCAGCGCCCACTCACCCAGGGCCCGCTCGTCGGCCGGCGCGAGGTCCGGTTCGTCCGGGTCCGCACCGGCGATCTTCAGCGCCTCGCTGAAGTGCACGATCGGTACGTCGACCGGGATCTCGGGCAACTCCGCGCCGAGCCGCTCCAGCGCCCCGCCGGCCCGCTCGCCGACCGCGGCCAGCATCCCGGCGACGGTCGACCGCAGGACGGCGAGCACGTCGCGATGGTCCTGGATGAACCCGAACTCCGCGTCCAGTGAGACGTACTCGGCCAGGTGCCGGACCGTGTCGTGCGGCTCGGCCCGGAACACCGGCCCGACCTCGAAGACCCGCTCGAACACCCCGACCATCGTCTGTTTGTAGAACTGCGGCGACTGCGCCAGGTACGCCGGGCCGCCGAAGTAGTCCAGTGCGAAGACGTTGGCACCGGACTCCGTCGCCGTACCGACGATCTTGGGCGTCTGGATCTCGGTGAAGCCCTGACCGTCCAGAGCCGACCGGAACCCGTGCAAGGCCGCCGCGGCGATCTCCCACCCGGCCCGCACGACCGGGTGCCGCAAGGCGACCGGCGCGTTGTCCAGTACGACGGGCAGCCCGGCGCCCACCGTCGGTCGCCAGAGCTCGATCGGCGGCGTCGCAGCCGGCTCGGTCAGCGGCTCGATCACCGGGTCGACGATCTCGGCGCCGCCCGGCGCCTGTGGGTTGGCGGCGACCGTGCCGGTCACCTGGACCACGGTCTCCTCACCGAGTTCGTCCAGCTGTGCTTGGGTTTCCGGCGCCTTCACGACGATCTGGCTCAGACCGGATCGGTCGCGCAGGATCAGGAAACTGACGGCGGCGAGCCGTCGTCTTCGGTGCACCCAGCCGGCCACCGTGACGGTCTGGCCTACTGCTGAGGGGATCTCATGGCTGAGAATGCGCATCGCTGTTTTCACCTCCAGGTCGTTTCTCGTACCCCGGAGGTGTGGGCGAAGGGGATCTCGCGGTGCCACCACACCTTCACCGGATCGACGACCCGGCCTCTTGCCTTGCAGTCGCTCGGGAGTGTCTTCGCCACCGCTCCACGTATCGCCTTCACAGCTACCGGCGACTCTCTCGGACGTGGCGTACGGCGCTACTCGGTTCCGTCAGCGCGAACACCACCAGCGTAGCGACCCAGGTCACCGACCACCAACTGGGTTACCGCCGCGACGATGACGGCGGGATCTGCACGGTGTCGGTGTCCTCGCGGCCGCCGACCCGGGCGTGCACGGTGAGCAGGTTGTTCGTGCCGGTGCCCGGCAACCACGCGGTCCACTCGGAGTTGAACGGCTTGCGGTAGTTGTCGGTCCAGCAGGTGGCGCGGTGGATGTCGCTCGACCGCGAGCAGGTCCAGCCCGGCTCCTGGGAGTTCAGGAACGCCAGGTTGCGGCCCCACGAGATGTCCAGCGTCACACGCTGGTTGCCGACCCCGTTGACCTTCAGGAACCGGTTGTAGACGAACGGGTTCGGGTCGGTCTGCGGCGTCGGCGTGACGATCTGCAGCAGCGACTCGTCCGCCTGGATCCCCGGCAGCACCTCGGAATCGGTGTCGCTCACCAGGCCCGCCGTCGCGGCCACGGTGAACGTCCGCGCCGCCGCGGACCCGTCCTGGGGTACGTCGAAGTCCGCCGGGAGCGGAGCCGGTCGCGCCGGGGTGAGCGCCGTACACGTCTTGGTCGTGGCCGAGCACTTCCAGCCGGCCGGGTTCGCTGCGATCGGCCACTCCAGCGATGAGCCGTAGCTGAGCTTCAGCGTCACACTGCTCCGGTCTGTGCCGGAGGCAACGGTCAGGATCCGGTGGTGGACGTCGGGGTCGGCCTTGCCGTCGAGGATCTTCAGCAGGTTCTCGTCGGTCCGCGGGGGAGTGGGCGCCTGCAGCGTCGCCGAGTCGTCGTCGTACAACCGGCCGGTCTTGGCCGAGACGGTGAAGGTGCGATCGACTGCCGATCCTCGGGCCGGGGCGGTGAACGTCACCGGCATCGACGCGGGGGTGGCCCGGTTGAGCGCCGTACAGGTGCCTGCCGCCTTGTTGCAGGTCCAGCCGGCCGGGTTGCCGGCGAGCGGCCAGTCCAGGGCACCGCCGCGCTTGAGGCCGATCATCACCGGATCGGTGTTGTTCGCCGGGGCTTTGATCGTGATGACGAACCGCACGCCGGCCTGGGCCTGCGTGCCGCCGGCCCGGTCAGCGGGACCGCCGCCTCCGCTCGGCATGCTGATCGTCAGCAGGCCCTCATCCAGGATCGGTGTCGTCGGCAACGGTGGGGTCGGACTCGTCGTCGCGGTCGGGGACGTCGGCGCGGGGGTCGGCGTCGTCGCGGGCTGGGTCGGCTGGGTTGTCGGCGCGGTGGTGGGCGCTGTGGTCGGTGCGGTGGTCGGCTGCGTCGACGTCGGCTTGACCGTCGGTGGCTTGACCGGGGGCACGGTCGGCGGATTCCCCGGCGGCTGGATCGGTTGCTGTGCCGGCGGCTTGCTGATCGCGGCCGGTGGAGTGTCGTTGCCGGTCAGCGCCATCGCCGCGAGTACGGCGGCAACCGCGACGACCACGACCGCACCGGCGCCGACCGCCGTACGGGTGCTGTTCTCCGTGGCCTTCTTCCAGCCGGTGACGACGAAGCCGACCAGGCCGACCTTCGCGCCGGAGGCGGCGGCCAGGTAGCCGAGACCCGCGGTGCCCAGCAGGGCCGGGGCGAGCAGCGCCGGTAGCGCGCTGTTGACCTCGACCAGCTCGAGGTAGACCGCGGCGCACTTCGCGCAGCCGTCCAGATGCTCGCGGACGTTGCGGTTCTCCCGCTTGGTCAGGCCGCCCCGGACATACGCGCCGAGTCGCTCGGTCGTCCAGCGGCAGCGATCCCCGGCGACGTCGGCCAGGTGCTGCTGCAGGTAGGCCTGCCGCAGACCCTCGCGAGCGCGGTAGGCGAGCGCGGACACGCCGTTCGCGGTCAGGCCGAGCAGGGGAGCGATCGCGGCCGGCTTCTCGCCCTCGACCTCGGTGTGCCAGAGGACGGCCTGCCACCGCTCGGGCAGGCTCGCGAAGGCCTTGGCCGCCGCACCGCTCTCGAACCCGGTCACGGTCGGGTCGTCGAAGGTCTCCGGCTCCCGCTCGTACGCCGCGATGTCGTCGGTGGCCGTCACCTTCCGGCCGGACCGGATCCGGTCGACGTGCACCCGCCGTACCGTCGTCAGCAGGTACGCGCGGAAGGAGATGTCCGGGCCGCCGCCGGAGCGCAGCGCTTCCAGCACCTTGGCGAACGCGTCACTGGCCAGGTCGTCGGCGTCGTTGGCCGGGACCAGCTGGCGCGCCATCCGCTCGGCCGCGTGGTGGTGGCGGCCGAAGAGCTCGCCGTACGCCTCGAGATCGCCGGTGCGGACGCGCGCGATCAGTTCGGCGTCGCTCGGTCCTTCCGGCGTCTCCATCCAGCTCCCCGTGGGTGTGTCACGACTGTCCGTACGGCGATGTAACGGTCCGTCACATAGTTGCCGGGAACAAGGTTCCCACGTGAGACGGATCCGTGCACGTTTCCTGACGCGGAATCGTGCACCTTTCCTGACGAGAGCACCAGCCCGGAAGTTACGCGAAAAAAGTTCTGCGAATCCGCGTCATGATCTCCGCCGCCGCCTGTCTCACCTCCGAACGACGCTTCCGGCCGCCCGGTCGGGAGACTGACGGGATTTCTTGAGGAGGGCCATGTCGCTGTTCGCGGACATCCGCAAGCGGTTCGACCTGCGCCCGCACAAGTCCCTGAACCTGGCGGGGTCGCCCGCCCGGAACCGGCCGGAGGCGTCGTCCCCAACCGAACAACCGTGGGGTTGGAGGGAGCCACACGGCACAGACAGCACCGACCACAGCGCTTTTCTCGCGATCGCCGAGGCACTGCGGGACGGGGCCGATGTCGTGCCTGCATCGGACGAGGTCGGGCGCCAACTGGCGACCGGCGGAGTCTCGCTGGTGGAGGCACTTGATGGGCTGAGTGCGTTGTACCGCTCGATCGCCGGGGGCGAGCCGGCTTTCGACGCGGTACGCGCACTCAGTTCCAGCTGGGCCGAGGCCTCCCTCGTCTATCTGCACTCGCTGTCCTGCGAGGACCCGCTGACCGGGCTGTCCAGCCTGGCGCACCTGCGGTCCCGGCTCGGCGAGCTCTATCGAGAGGCTGAACTCCGTGGCACTTCCGTATCGCGATCCCACGCACTGGTGGTTGTCGAGCCGCTCAATCCCCCGGGGACGTCGCCGTTCGATCGCGAGCTCCGGCTGGTCGACGTGGCGGAGTGCCTGCGGATCGTCTTCTGCGGCGGTGACGTACTGGGCCGCGTCGGCTCACACCGCGCGGCGGCGCTCGTCGGCCGCGAGCCGAACCTGCCGGAGCAGGTCGCGACGGCTCGAGCCCTGATCACCCAGTGGCGGCTGGACACCGACGTACCCCAGCTCGCCCGGGTCTGGATCGAAGGACTGCCGAACACCGACGCCATGGCGGGGAGGGTTCTCGACGAACTCGCCAGACCTTAGGACCTGCGTCCGGACGCCAACAGGGGGGTGCCCGGACGCAAAGGCCGGCGGCGGATCGCCCGACACGGGGTGGGCGATCC
>NZ_JBSXMZ010000016.1:0-142222 GCF_054073265.1 Kribbella sp. CWNU-51 | reverse complement strand
CGCTTGTCCTGATCGCCTAGGTACGGCGCTCGGCCGGCATCGCCGAGGGCTGCGGCCGGGGTGTCCCGCCCGGTTCGGTGTGGATGTAGCGCGGCCCGCGGAAGAGCGAGGCGGCAGCACCGACCAGCGACATGCCGATGGCGACCGCGAACACGATGACCAAGCCCTGGTGGAAGGGGCCCGAGATCAGCTCGGGGAAGAACTCCTTGCTGGTCAAGGTGCCCAGATCGGCGCCCTTGAGGGTTCCTGCCGGCACGCCGCCGAGCGCTGTTCCGATCGGGTTGTAGCCGAGGAACGCGGCGAACAGGCTGCCGACCGGTGGTTGGTTCCCGATGCCGGCGGCAACCGCCTGCGGTACACCATGAGCGCGTAGGCCGTCCGTCAGCGTGCCCGGCAAGGTCCGCGCCAGCCCGACGATCATCAGGGTGAAGAAGACGCCGATCGACAGCGACGTACCCGAGTTGAGGAACGTGCCGCGCATTCCTGACGCGGCACCCCGCCGGTTGGCCGGGACACTGCTCATGATCGCGCTCGTGTTCGGCGCCGAGAACAGTCCTGAGCCGATGCCGTTGAGCACCAGCAGGCCGGCGAAGGCCCAGTAGCTGAAGTCGGTTGGCAGCAGCATCAGGCCGGCGAAGCTGACTGCGACCAGCAGTAGCCCACCAGTCGCCAGGCTTCGCGCACCGAGCCGGTCCGAGAAGTAGCCCGACAGCGGCCCCGCGAACAGGAACGCCACGGTCAGCGGAAGCAGATAGATGCCGGCCCACAGGGGGGTGCTCGAGAAGCTGTATCCGTGCAGGGGCAGCCAGATGCCCTGCAGCCAGATGATCAGGATGAACTGCAGCCCGCCGCGGCTGACCGCGGACAACAGACCGGCGAAGTTGCCCGCGGAGAACGCCTGGATCCGGAACAGCGACATGTCGAACATCGGGTCTTCGGTGTGCAGTTCGACCACGCAGAACGCCGCCAGCAACGCGCCGCCGCCGACCAGCCCGGTCAGCACCCAGGGATTGGTCCAGCCCATCTCGTGCCCTCCGTAGGGCTGGATCCCGTACGTGATCGCGACCAGGACCGCCGTCACGCCGACCGCGAACAAGGCGTTTCCCCACCAGTCGATGTGTGCCGCCGACTGCTCACTGGTCTCCCGCAGGCTGCGGTAGGACCACACTGTGCCGAGCAGGCCGAACGGGACGGAGACAAAGAACACCAGGCGCCAGTCGACGGGAGCCAGCAGTCCACCGACGATCAGCCCGATGAACGAGCCGCCGATCGCCGCGACCTGGTTGATGCCGAGGGCGAAGCCCCGGCGATCCGCGGGAAAGGCGTCGGTCAGAATCGCGGTCGAATTCGCGAACAGCATCGCGGCGCCGACCCCTTGGACGAGGCGCCAAAGGATCAGCCAGAGCGCGCCACCGCTCTGTGTCAGCGGGTCGAACACCAGTGCCAGGGACCCGATGGTGAACACTGCGAAGCCCAGGTTGTAGATCCGCACCCGGCCGTAGATGTCGCCGAGCCTGCCCAGCCTCACCACAAGAACCGCGGTGACGACCAGGAAGCCCATCAGCATCCACAGCAGGTAACTGACGTTGCCCGGGCGCAGCGGGTCGAGTTGGATGCCGCGAAAGATGTCCGGCAGCGAGATGATCACGATCGACGAGTTGACGGTCGCCATCAGCACACCGAGCGTCGTGTTGGACAACGCCACCCACTTGTAGCGCGGGTGATCACTGTCGACCGCGAACCGGGACGCCGCTTTGTCGCCTGAACTCACTGGGCACTTCCAGAGGATTGGTGGCTTCGTTAGCAAAACTAACTATATCTCGCTACCCGGAGGCATCCCTCCGGGTAGGGCAGCGGGCCGGCGCGGTCACGGCACGACAACGACAGCCGGGGCGTCCTTGCGGCGGCCGGGTGGGGAAAGAATTCGTCACCAGATGCAAACTTCTCTCCCCACCGACCGGACCCTGCACGTCACGCTCCGTCCGGATCCGCACCTCCCGGCCCACCCGCCCTGCCGCCGGTTCGTGCCGTAAGACGACAACGGCGGGAACTGTCCGGCGGCGTCGCTAGGCTGGTCGGTATGTGCGGTAGGTATGCGTCCAGCCGGGACCCGTCCGATCTTGTCGTGGAGTTCGAGATCGAGGCGGGCAACGTCCGCGAGGCCGTGCAGGAGTTGCCGGACAACTACAACGTGGCGCCGACCGACCAGGTGATCGCGGTGGTCGAGCGGAAGAACCGTGAGGTCCCCGACGACACGATCCGCAAGCTGACGACGGTCAAGTGGGGGTTGGTCCCGTCCTGGGCGAAGGACACCTCGATCGGGAACCGGCTGATCAACGCGCGGATGGAGACGATCGCCGAGAAGCCGGCCTTCAAGAAGGCGTTCGCCACCCGGCGCTGCATCCTGCCGGCGGACGGCTACTACGAGTGGTACACGGCCGAGGAGAAGGTGAACGGCAAGCCCGTCAAGCAGCCGTACTTCATCCACCCGGCCGACGGCGGCGTGCTGGCGATGGCCGGGCTGTACGAGATCTGGCGGGACAAGTCGGTCGAGGACCCGGACAAGGACGAGGCCTGGCTGTGGACCTGCACGGTCCTGACCACCACGGCCACCGACGACCTCGGCCGGATCCACGACCGGATGCCGCTGCTGGTCGAGCGGGAGCGGTACGACGCGTGGCTCGACCCACTGTCGTCGGATCCCGACGATCTGCTCGAGCTGTTGGTGCCCGCCGCGCCCGGCCGGTTGGAGGCGTACGCCGTCTCGAGGGCGGTCAGCTCGGCGAAGAACAACGGACCCCACCTGCTCGACCCGCTGCCGCCTGACGGCGTGGATCCCATCGACAAGCCGGCCGCGCCGGAGGAGACCACCCTCTTCTGACGTTTCGTGTCCACTCATTCCAGGTCGTGTCTGGCAATTCCCCGCCTACTGCGCGGCACTCGGCACCTGCTCGCTACGGCGCGGAATTACCAGACACGACGTAGCCCGGATGACAGGATGGGCCGGGTGACCGACGAACGGATTGTGCGGACGCCGCACGGGGACGCCCGGATCGTGGCGCATCGGGCCCGGCGGCCGGTGGCGACGCTGGCCCTCGGTCATGGCGCCGGGGCCGGGATCGAGTCCGGTGACCTGGCCTCGCTGGCCGCCCGGCTGCCGAAGCAGGACATCAACGTGTTCCTGATCGAGCAGCCCTGGCGCCGGGCCGGGAAGAAGCTCGCGCCGGCGCCGAAGGTCCTCGACGAGGCCTGGATCGCGATCATCGGCCAGCTCCGCGTCCGTACCCCGCTGGTGATCGGTGGCCGCAGCGCGGGGGCCCGGGTGGCCTGCCGGACCGCGAGCGGTCTGGGGGCGTCCGGCGTACTCGCGCTGTCGTTCCCGCTGCACGCACCGGGGAAGCCGGAGAAGTCGCGCGTCGACGAGTTGCAGGCGGCCGGGCTGCCGACGCTGGTCGTGCAGGGGGAGCGGGATCCGTTCGGGACGCCCGAGGAATTCCCTCCGCTGACCGAGATGGCCGTCGTTCCGGATGCCGACCACTCGTTCAAGGTGCCGAAGCGGGCGGAGCTGGATCAGCAGGAGGCCTACGACCTGCTGGTCGAAGCGGTGTTCGAATGGGTGAGCCGGGAAGTGTCCGGATAGTGGTCAGCCGCTGACCGGCCCTGCAGGCGGGAATGGCGCTGCGACCGGGCGTGTTGTGACCAACATGATGGCGACGAGAGAGGCTCCGGCGAGGACACCTGGGAAGACCCCGGTATTCTCGATCACGATGCCGACTCCCACCACGACCGAGACACCCGAGCAGCGGACCGCGCGCTTCGAGCGCGAGGCGCTGCCTTTCCTGGACCAGATGTACGCCGCGGCGATGCGGATGACCCGTAATCCGTCGGACGCCGAAGACCTGGTGCAGGACACTTTCGCGAAGGCGTACAGCTCGTTCCATCAGTTCACGCCGGGCACCAACCTGAAGGCGTGGCTGTACCGGATCCTGACGAACACGTTCATCAACGGATACCGGAAGCGGCAGCGTCAGCCGACGCAGTCGCCGACCGAGGAGATCGAGGACTGGCAGCTCACCGCCGCCGAGTCGCACACTCCCGGCGGCCTGAAGTCGGCCGAGGCGGTCGCCCTCGAGCACTTGCCCGACTCCGACGTCAAGGAAGCCCTGCAGACCATCCCGGAGGACTTCCGGCTGGCCGTGTACCTGGCCGATGTCGAGGGCTTTGCCTACAAGGAGATCGCGGACATCATGGGCACGCCAGTCGGCACCGTGATGTCCCGGCTGCACCGCGGGCGGCGCCAGCTGCGTGAGCTGCTGGGGGACTACGCCCGGGATCGCGGCCTGATCCCGACGTCGGACTCCGACGAGAGTGCCGACGCGACGACGCCGGCCGCGAGCACTGACGCGACCGCGGAGAAGGAGGAGTCGTGAGCTGCGGCGAGCACCACGACGTCGACTGCAGTGAGATCCTGCAGCGGGTCTACGTCTTCATCGACAACGAACTCGAGGACGCCAGCACCGACGAGATCCGGCAGCACCTCGAAGAGTGCGCCCCCTGCCTGGACGAATACGACCTGGAACGCTGCGTCAAGAAACTGGTCCACCGCTCCTGCGGCTCCGACCACGCCCCCGACGCCCTCCGCCAGAAAATCCTCCTCCGGCTAACCCAAATCCAGGTGGAAACCACCATCACGACCACCGACTGACGTTTCCAGCGGTCATGGTGTGGGGTCTTCCGTCGATCACCTGACCTGGGAGTCGTCGAAACTGTACGTGTAGTGATCACCGCGCCGAACGAGTTCCAGCAATTCCTCGGCGGCCGCCTCGAAATGCGGCGAGATGTTGTGCAGTACGGCGATCGCAGCCTCGAGGAACTGAATGGCCGCGGGGAAATCGCCGGCCGCGGCGCTGAACTTGCCGTGCTCGAGGATGAAGCAGCCTTCGCGCAGCCGGTTGCCGAGCGGACGGATCAGGCCGATGCCTTCCTCGATCCGCTGGTGGGCTTTCTCGTATTCGCCTCGGCTCGCGAACACGGCGGCGAGACACTGCAGTCCCTGTGACTGCAGATCGTTGTTCTTGGCCCGCCTTCCGATCTCGATGCTCTGCAGCAGCGGTTCGACGGCGTCGTCGAGGCGACCGACGAGCAGGTGGGAGAAGCCGGTGTTGAGGTACCTCTTCCCGAGTGAGCGGGCGTCGCCGACGATCGCGGCCAGCGCGATGCCACGCTCGAACGCCTCGTCGGCGAGGGCGAAGTCCCCGTTGCGGTCGTAGAGCCCGCCGAGCGCGATGTAGGACACCCGTTCGATGGTCTTGTCCCCCTGCTCTTGGCTGAGCCGGAGCGCTTCGATGCCGAGCTCGAGTGCCTCGGGCACCCGGTTGAGTCGTCCGAGCACGTGGGTGGCCGACGTACAGGAGCGGGCCTGACCAAGGCGGTCCGGCAGCGCACGAAACGTCTCGAGGGCTGTCAGCAGGTGTGCCGCGGCGGCGTCGAGGCTCCCGTTCTCCACCTCCGGGATGGCGCGGTCGTGCTCCAGCCAGGCGGCCATCAAGCGCAGATCGAGCTTCTCCGCCAGCTCGACCGAGCCGACGCTCAGCTCTCGCATCTCCACCCATCGGGACCGGGACTCGTGGTAGCCGAACATCGCCAGCGCGAGCTCCGGGAGCAAAGCCGATCCAGCCAGCGACGAGCCGGCTGCCTGGTCACGGCGATCGATCAGGTTGCGTTGCTCGGAGTCGAGCCAGCTGAGCATCGACTCCGCGTCCGCCCCCATCGGAGGTGGCGTGAAGGGGACGGTGGCCAGGGCGATCCGCGGGCTGGTCGCATGGGTCTTGGCCTGGCAGGCCCAGGCGACGCTGGTGTAGAAGCGGAGGATGCGTTCGAGGGCGGCGTCGCGTTCGGGCGGCGTGCGGGGAAGCGCACGGAGCTGGCAATGCTCGCGCGGACGCCGGTCTCGTCGGAGCCGAGGCTGTCGAGCCGGTGTTCCTCGTCGTGGAGGAGATCGACCAGGTGCTGGATCGGCCAGGCCGGGCGGGCGGCGAGCCGGCCGCCGATCAGCCGCACGGCCAGCGGCAGGCGACCGGTGAACGAGGCGAGCATCTCCGCCGCGTCCGGCTCGGCAGCGACGCGGGACTGGCCGATGACTCCGCTGAGGAGCTCGATGGACTCCGACTCCGACAACGCGTCGAGCCGGATCTGGCGTGCACCGGGCAACGCTGCAAGCGAACCACGGCTGGTGATGATCGCGGCCGACCCCGGGCTGCCGGGGAGCAGCGGCAGCACCTGCCGTCCGTCGGCTGCATTGTCGAGGAGCATCAGCATCCGGCGCCCGGCGAGCTGCGATCGCAGCAGGGCAGCCGCTTCCTCGACAGCTTCTGGGATCAGCTGGGCGTCCAGACCGAGCGAACGAAGCAGCTGGCGCAGGGCCTCGGCGGCGCTCATCGGCTGACCCGGCCCGTAGCCGCGCAGGTTGAGATAGAGATGGCCGTCGGGGTAACTGCCGGCCAGTCTGTGCGCGGCTTGAACCGCCAACGCCGTCTTGCCGATACCGCCCATACCGGTGACCGTGACCAGGCCGACGGCATCGCCGCGCAGGCCGGCGGGAGCTCGCAGAACCGACAGCATTGCCTCGACCTGGGCAGCGCGGCCGGTGAAGTCCGGCACCGCGGGCGGCAGTTGCCAGGGCACCGGCAATGCGTCGCTCGCCACCGGGATCTCCGCTTCCGGTGCGGGACTGCGAGGTCCGTGGCTCTTGCCGCGGGCAACGGCCAGGAACTGTTCGGCCTCGCCGGCGTCGAGTCCGAGGGCTGCGGTCAGTGATCGGACGGTGTCCATCCGGGGTCGGCTGCGAGTGCCGCGTTCGAGCACGCTGATCGCCTGCTCGCTCAGACCGGCCTTTTCGGCCAGGGCCGCTTGGGTGAGCCCGGCCCTGGACCGGAACCCGCGCAGGAGTTCGCTCAGGTTCACAGTCGACAGCCCACCCACCTCCCTCACTCGTTGGTCGCCACTCCGCTACGTACGGTGTCAGGACATCCGGCCCTAACTCTAGGAGCATCCGCCGATTGTCCGCCGAAGTTATCCACACCGTCACCTGGACCGGTTCAGGACGGGGGACCTGGAGCCGTTCCCGCGGCGGTATGCGAAGGGGAGTCGCCGGATCGGCCCGCAATACCCAACACTCGTTTGAAACTAGCATTCAGTATGCGCGCGAGGACTCTCCGAATACGGGACCTCTGAGAAAGCTGGTCTGGTGTAAACCTGTGACCAAATTGCAAGGACCCCGGATTTCGCCGGGGTCCTCGCTTTGCGTAGCCGCCCGTTGTCAGGCGTTGGGGCGCTTACCGTGGTTCGCGCCCTTCTTCTTGCGTGCGCGGCGCTTGCGGCCGGTCTTGCCCATTTCTAAGCCTCCTTGAAACAACTGCAAAGAGTCACAGTCTCTCATACCATGGCGGGCTCTTCCTCCCGTGCGGCGGGTCACGGTCTGGCTTACAGTGTTTCGGCGCAGCGAGAATGAGAAAAATACTGATCAGTCAGTGTTGTGCTGTCTGCCCCCCTACGCCCCGGTCCCCCCTCGGGACGTAAGACTGCAACCGCTGAACGGAGGTGCGACATGTTTGCCGACGGCTGGGACTGGTAGTCCGATCGAGTCCGTCCGGGTAGCGTTGCGCGCGTGAACCGGCGGGTGCTGCTTCGGCTCGTGGTGGTCGTCGCGACTGCCACGGCTGCGGTCATTCTCGGATTCGCCGCAGCGCACGCGACGTTTGACGCGCCCACCGTCTGCCTCGGACTGTTGATGCTGGCCGGAACCGTACTCCGGCCCCGAGTGGGACAGATCTATCGGACCTCGCTCGACTATGTGGTTGTCATCGCGCTCTACCTGTTGTCCGGAGTCGCGTCGGCAATCCTGGTCGGCGCGGTCGGTGCCTTGTCCCAGGACCGGCGCCACCCGCTGGTCAAGAAGGTGTTCAACGGCGCACAGTCGGTGATCTGTGCGGCAGCCGGCGGCTTGGTCTTCCACGTCGCCGGAGGTCCGACCGGTGTCGCCGTACTGCGCAATCCGTGGGACGCGATCTGGACCACCACCGCAGCCAATCTGGCCTGGCTGATCATCAACGCGTTGCTGCTGTGCGTGGTGCTGTCGCTCGAACCGGGAGATCCGACTCCGCTCGCGTTCCTGCGGAAGGTCGCGTTGCCGACGTTGCCGTCCCTGCTCGGCTACGGACTGCTCGGGCTCCTGCTCGCGGTCGCCTGGCTGTCCGGTCTGAGTTTTCTCTCGATCGTGCTCATCTTCGTGCCGCTGTACGTCAGCCGTTGGGCGCTCACGCAGTACGAGGCCGAGCGACGGGCGCAGGCTGCGACCATGCGGGCCTTCATCCAGGTGATCGAGACCAAGGACCTCTACACCCGGGGACATTCCGAACGGGTCAGCGAGGGAGTGGGGATGCTCGGCCGCCAGTTGGGGCTGGCCGACGACCGGCAGACGGCCCTCGAGCATGCCGGCCTCCTGCACGACGTCGGCAAGGTCGGTGTGCCGACCAGCATCATCCAGAAGTCCGGCCGGCTGGACGATTCGGAGATGGACGCGATCAGGCTGCACCCGGCCCGCGGGGTCGAGCTGATCGGCAACATCCCGTTCCTCGAAGAGGTCAAGTCCGCCGTGCTGCACCATCACGAGAAGTACGACGGCTCCGGCTACCCCGCCGGACTCAGTGGTGAGAACATTCCGTACTTCGCCCGGATCATCGGCATCGTGGATGCCTTCGACTCCCTGACGTCGACGCGTTCCTATCGTCCTGCGCGGGGCGTCGAGGAGACGCTTGCCATCCTCATCCAGGATCGGTTCAGCCACTTCGATCCCCGCTTGGTGGACGCGTTCGTCGAAGTGATCCGGAAGGACGGCTGGACGACGGCGGCCGACCAGCCGGCGCCGGACGGCACGGTACTGGCCACGATCGATCACGACGACCTCAGCCTCGGTAGCGGTGGCGGAGCGAGCGGCAGTGCGGCAGGGCCGGACTGATGGCCGCCGGGTTCACCGAAGGGCAGGAGCTGCGCCGGATGGGCAGCGGCGTGGTCATCGTCGCGGCCGGTGTGATCCTGGCCGTGATAGCGATCGTCGTGACGGCTCGCTACGGCGTCACGGAATGGGCTTACGCGCTGACCTTCGGTGCGCTGATCGCGATCGGCGAGATGGTGCAGTTCCGCGTCGATCGCATCCGCAACCGGGCTCCGATCGCCACCAGCGCGGCGCTCGGGTACGCGATGTTGCGCGGGCCGTCGCTCGGGCTGCCGCCGGACGTCGCCCAGGTCGCGGCGGTCATCGCCATCGCGACGGCCGCCGGGATCCTGCCGCGGGCGATCGCCGGCCTGCGGTCGGATGTCGTCGTCTCGTGCCGCCGTGGGATCTCCGTCGCCTGTGCGGCTGCGGTCTTCGCCGCCCTGACGCCTGCGGATCTCATCTGGACGGGTCACTGGTCGGACGCGATCTGGATCGGCGGAGCGATGCTGGCCGCGGTCCTGAGCGCCGGCATCAGCGACGCGGTGATCGGTGCCGGACAAGCGACCGAGCGCTACAACCGGCCCTTTCCCGCGGCCTTGCGGGACGAGCTCACGGTGATGACCAGGATCGGCTTGGCCATGGGCATCACGGCGATCCTGCTCGCCACCGGCACGTCGCTGATCGGCCTGTGGGCGCCGCCGGTGGTGATCGTGCCGTTGCTGCTGACGCAGTTCGCCTTTCGGCGGTTTGCTTCGGCGCAGCGGACTTATCGGACCACGGTGCGGTCGATGGCTCGGAGTACGGAGATCGCCGGGTTCAGTAGTCCGGGGCAGAACGCGCGGACGGCGCAGTTGGCGGTGGCTCTGGGCAATGATCTGGGGCTGACTCTGGCGCGGATGGAAGCGTTGGAGTATGCGGCGTTGTTGTCGGGGGTCGGCCAGCTGGCGTTGGCGGATCCCAGTCCTGGTGGGGCTTCGTTGCTGCGGACCCGGGAGGAGCGGCAGCGGGCGGCGGCGATCGGGGCTGCGGTGATCGAGCGGTCGGGGGCGCTGGATCATGTGGCGGAGATCGTGCGGCACTCCAACGATCCGTACCGGCACGGGCGGGCGAACAACTCCGACATCCCGGTCGAGAGCGGGATCGTGAATGTGGCCCTGGCCTACGAACAGCTGGTGGGTGAGGGGACCGGACAGTCGCCGGACAAGGCGATGGAGTCGATCGGCCTGGGAATCGGCGCGGAGTACGACCCGCTCGTGGTCGAGTCACTCCGGTGCGTGATCGGCCGCGGCTTCCGCTTCTGAGGACAGGCGCAGCAGCGCCGGAGTGCCGGCGCAGGGTTCCAGCTCGTCCCACACCGGCGCGGTCTCGGCCGGGACCCGGCCCGATCCGCCCATCCCGGCGTACAGGAGCAGTCCGGCCCCGGCCGCAATCAGTACGTCGCCTGGGCTGACCGCCTGACCGAAGCCCGGGAGAGCGACTGGTACGACGTCTCCCAGCCAAGGCAACCGGGTTGCGGCGTCGGACAGCTCGTGCCGCGGATCGCCCAGGACAGCAGCGCCCACGCCCGCGCGGGACAGAGCAGCGAGCGATACCGGCATAGCGCCGTTCAGAGCCACTACCAGGGCGTTGGAGAAGAACCCCAGCGCCAGTAGGCCGACGCCGGGGTGGCGGAGGTTCAGTCGCAGGAAGACGGCGATGCAGACCGCGGACCCGATCAGTCCGACCGGGTACGCCGTACCACCGAAGAGCGAGCCGAGGAGCTGGCCGATGGCGGCCGCGGCCAGCCAGTGCAGGCCGGTCATGGAGTTGTCGGCCAGTCGCCCGAACCGTCCACCGGTCGCGAGTGCCGCGGCGGCGGCGAGCACCATGACGAGGAGGACCAGCAACACCCTGGCGATTCTGCCGCGCCGGCGGCCCGAATCCGGGCAAGCTGACCCCGCAGCGTGTCGACATGGCGGCAAAACGTGACGGCGACCCTACACCGGAAGGGTCGCCGCCACCAGCGATTACGACTTGGCTGTCGCCGCGCCGCCCTCGTCCAGGATCTCCGGCAGGTCCTGCACTCGCGGGTCGCCCTTGTCCGCGACGTAGTCCGTGTGGTGCGTGCTGTCGACGCCGTCCGGCAGCTTGAGCGCCCGGAACACCACCGTCAGCACGATCACCACGATCAGGTTGATCACGAAGGCGGTCAGCGCGATGTAGGCCTGCGTGTGGGTGAACGGGATGTTCGCCAGCGAACCACCGAAGTGCTTCTTCGTCGCCGGGTTGATCACGTTGCGGGCCTCGATCGTCCCAAACACCATCGCTACCGCCCAGCCGGCCAGCAGCGCCCAGCGGTGGAACCACCGGGTGTACAGGCCGACCACGATGGCCGGGAAGGTCTGCAGGATCCAGATCCCGCCGAGCAGCTGCAGGTTCAGCGCGATCGTCTTGTCCATCCCGAGCACGAACACCAGCGCGCCCACCTTCACCAGCAGCGAAGCGAGCTTGGAGACCTTCGCCTCCTGGGCCGGCGTCGCGGACGGCTTGATGAAGTCGCGGTAGATGTTGCGGGTGAACAGGTTCGCCGCCGCGATCGACATGATCGCCGCCGGTACCAGCGCGCCGACCGTGATCGCCGCGAACGCGATCCCGGCGAACCAGGACGGGAACTCCTGGTCGAACAGCCGCGGGATCGCCAGCTGCGGGTTCGTCAGGCCGTCCAGGCCCTTCGTGTTCACGTTCGCCTTGATCGCCATGAAGCCGAGCAGCGCGAGCAGGCCGAGCAGCAGCGAGTACGCCGGCAGGATCGCGGCGTTCCGCCGGACGATGTTGCGGTTCTTCGTGGACAGCACCGCGGTCACCGAGTGCGGGTACATGAACAGCGCCATCGCCGAACCCAGCGCCAGCGTCCAGTACGCCGAGAAGCCCGCCTCACCGGGGATGAACGCGCCGACCGGCTTGCCGGTGACCGGGCTGGTCGCGGTCAGCTTCTTCTCCGCGGCGCCGAAGATCGCGTCCCACCCGCCGAGCACGTGCGGCAGATAGAAGATCGCCACCGCGATCACCAGGTAGATCAGGCCGTCCTTGACGAAAGCGATCATCGCCGGCGCCCGCAGACCCGAGGAGTAGGTGTACGCCGCCAGCACCGCGAACGCGATCAGCAACGGCAGGTCCTTGGCCAGCGTGTTGGTGCCGCCAAGCCCCATCGTCTCGAACACGGCCTGCATACCGACCAGCTGCAGGGCGATATAGGGCATCGTGGCGAGGATCCCAGTGACCGCCACCGCCAGCGACAGCGCCTTGCTGCCGTACCGGCCGCCGACGAAGTCCGCCGGGGTCACGTAGCCGTTGCGGTGCGACACCGACCACAGCCGGGACATGAAGATGAAGATGATCGGGTAGACCACGATCGTGTACGGCACCGCGAAGAACCCGCTGATCGCGCCGGTCGCGTACATCGCGGCCGGTACAGCGATGAACGTGTACGCCGTGTAGAGGTCGCCACCGAGCAGGAACCAGGTGATGAAGGTCCCGAACCCGCGGCCGCCCAGACCCCACTCGTCCAGGCTCTCGAGCCGCCCCTCGCTGCGCCAGCGCGCGGCGATGAAGCCCATCACGGTGACGGCGCCGAAGATCACCACGACGATGATCAGCTGGACCCAGTCGACACTCGTGTTCACCGGCCCGCCTCCTTCGCGGTACCGGCGTCCGGACGCTCAGGGTCACCAAGCCCCTGAGCGGCCCGCCGCTTGCGCTCCTCGACGCTCACCAGGCGGTAGCAGATGCTCACCAGGATCGCGGACAGGAAGACCCACATGAGCTGGTACCAGTAGAAGAACGGGAAGCCCCACAGCCTGGGCTTGTCCTTGGCGTAGGTCGATACCAGGAGCGGTACGACGATCGCGATCGCCAGCAGAACGCCGGAGATCCAGTACGCGGGTTTGACCGCGGACAATCGGGACACTGCAAACCTCCTCGGGACACACAGCAGGCGCAACGGAGCACGCTACCGTTCGTCCGCATGACCGACTAGATCTTCAGGGTGCTGCATGGATAACGAAAAGGCATGGTTCGTCCGGCGGGTCGTGCTGTCCGTGTTGTTCCTGCTGGTCGTTGCCGTGCCGCTGTATCCGGAGCTGTTCGGGCTGGACGAAGTCACGCCGTTCGCCCAGCTCGTCGCCTTCCGGCCACAGGGGCTTGCCGTGGCGCTGGTGCTGGCCCTGGTGATGCTCGTACGGCGGGGCTGGCGCGTCGCGGCAGCCCTCGTCGCCGTACTGGCCCTGACCGGGGCCGCGTTGACCGCGCCGCGGCAGTTCTCGGACGCACGACCCGCACCGGCCGGGTCCCGGGTGCTGACGATCATGGTGGCCAACGTGCTCGGCGGCGGGGCGGACGCGGGCGCCGTCGCCGAGGTCGTCCGGGAGCGGAGGCCCGATCTGGTTTCGTTGCCCGAGGCACAGGTCGACGTCCGTGAGGAGATCCGCGCGCAGCTGCAAGACCTGCAGTACAAGGGATACACGGCACAGCCGAGCAAAGCGGTGGAGAGTGCGACGAGTGTGCTGGTCTCGCCGGCGCTCGGTGCGGTGGCCTTCCGGGCCGAGCCGGGGACGGCCTTCGGCCACATCATCGTGACCGGCGGCAATCTCGGGGAGATCCGGCTGATCGCCTACCACGGGTTCCCGCCGCTGCCGGACGCGGTGACGACCTGGAAGCAGGACCTCCAGGTGCTCCGGCGCTGGTGCTCGGAGGATCCGCCGACGATCGTGGCCGGCGACTTCAACGCGACGCTCGATCATGCGGAGTTCCGGCACGCGCTGGGCGGCAACTGCCGGAGTGTTGCGCCGGCGGTGGGCGGTGGGCTGGTGGGGACCTGGCCGGCGGATCAACCGGCGATCGTGCGGACCCAGATCGACCACGTGGTGGTGACCCGGCAATTCCAGCCGGGGCGGTTCACGACGTACGCGATCCCCGGCACCGATCACCGTGCGGTCGTCGCGACCGTCGCCGTACCTATGAACTCGGGTTAGTCGCGGGACGGTAGATGTAGGGCTGCGAGGCCTGGACCGATTCGGTCAGCATCAGGAGCAGGTCGGCGCGGGCCTCGATCGGCCGGCCGAAGAGCTCGTCGTCGCCGGGGATCGGGAAGCCCTTCACACCGATCGCGAGCTGGCTCAGCAGCACGTGCAGCACGCCGCGGGCGTTGAACACGGACGGTGTCGGCCACTCCGGCAGGGTCTCGTGCATCAACGGCTGCTGCGCCGCGGTCGCCGCGATCGGCTTCAGCCAGCGCTCGAGCTCGTCGCTGGTCAGCATGTTCCGGTGCAGGATCGTCATCACCGCATGTGCGACGCGGTCGTGCTCCTCGTGCACCCAGCGGTACTGCGTGTCCTTGACGATCCGGTCCGCGAGGACGTCGAGCAGCGCGCGCAGGACGCCGGCATCACAGTGCCGGGAGCGGGCCAGCGCACCGATCGCATCGGCGCCGTGGGCAACGGCATGCGCCCAGCCGCAGTCCGGCACGAAACCGCGCAGGTCGCGCTCCCGCAGCAGCCAGGTGGCCAGCCGATCGCCCCACCGCATCACCACCTCGTCGTGCACCAGGAACTCGGCGTTGTCGCGGTGGATCACCTCCGCGAGCGTCAGCGCGGTGAACGAGCGGCGGAACACCGTGTCGGTGCCGTCCTCACCCAGCCCGTAGTTCAGGCCGGCGCACAGACCGTCCCCGAACCCGGGCAGGAGATCGTCGTACACCCCGCGCTCCAGCCAGGTCGCCAGCGTCGGGTAGGCCAGCGCGTCGCGGACCTGCGGGTTGGTGCTGGCGAGGCCGCGGACGAGCTCCTCGGTGAGGTCGGTCAGCGCACGGTCGCCCGGTACCGCGTAGTCCGCGGCCATCACGTCCTGCCAGTACGTCGACTCCACCCGAGCATCCTTTCATCCGGCCCTGATCAATCAACACCTACCTGCACCTACTTGTCGAGCCGACCACCGCAGGTACTGGTATAAGCCATCGGTAGCATCGAACCGTGCCGTCTCTGACCGACGTGGCCCGTAACCACACGACCCTGGACCAGGCCGACCTGGATCGCCTGCAGCTGCTCGTCTCCGACTGGCAGATGCTGGCCGACCTGTCGTTCGCCGATCTGGTGCTCTGGCTGCCCGACACCGAGGGGCTCGGGTTCTGGGCCGGGGCGCAGATGCGGCCCACCACCGGGCCCACGGCGTACCTGGACGACATCGTCGGCAGCTTCATCCCGCGCGGCCGCCGGCACCTGCTCGACCAGGCGTACGACGGCGGCCGGATCTGTCGCGAGGGCGACCCGGAGTGGCGCGACGACGTCCCCGTCCGCGTCGAGACGATCCCGGTACGCCGCGGCACGCGCGTGATCGCGGTGATCGCGCGCAACACCAACCTGCTCGGCGTCCGGACGCCGTCGCGGCTGGAGATCGCCTACCTGCAGAGCGCGACCGACCTGGCCCGGATGATCACCGACGGCATCTTCCCGTACGGCGGCGAGCGGCTGCTGTCCACCACTCCACGCGTGGGCGACGGGTGCATCCGGGTCGATCGGCACGGAATGGTGACGTTCGCCAGCCCGAACGCGTTGTCGGCGTACCGGCGGATGGGACTCGTCACCGACCTGGTCGGGAGCAGGCTGAAGGACGTCACCGGTGAGCTGCTGCACAGCGGGCACAAGGTGGACGACGTGCTGGCCTCGGTGCTGACCGGGCGGGCGGCCAAGGAGATCGAGATCGAGAACTCCGACGCCACGCTGTTCCTGCGCGCGATCCCGCTGCGCGCGGACGGTCAGCACGTGGGAGCGCTGATCCTGCTCCGGGACGTGACGGAACTGCGGAGCCGGGAGCGGGAGCTGGTCACCAAGGAGGCGACCATCCGGGAGATTCATCATCGCGTCAAGAACAACTTGCAGACCGTCGCCGCGTTACTCCGGATGCAGGGACGGCGGATCACCGTGCCGGAAGGCCAGGCCGCGCTGGCCGAGGCGGTCCGGCGGGTCGGGTCGATCGCGATCGTGCACGAGACGCTGTCGGAGTCCTTCGACGAGCACGTGGACTTCGACGACGTCGCGGACCGGATCGCGCTGATGGTGGCCGATGTGTCGACCGTCAACACCTCCGTCGAGACCAAGCGGAGTGGGAGCTTCGGCGTTCTGGACTCCGAGATCGCGACCCCGCTGGCGATGGTGCTCACGGAGCTCATGCAGAACTCGGTGGAGCATGCGTTCGGAACGCGCGAGGGCGGTGCGGCGAGCGGCACGATCGAGCTGGCCGCGGACCGCTCGGTCGGCCGGCTGCACGTCACCGTGGTAGACGACGGCCAAGGCCTGCCGGCGAACTTCGATTCGGAGCTGTCCGGGAACCTCGGCCTGTCCATCGTCCGTACGCTCGTCATCGGCGAACTGGACGGCACCCTGCAGTTCGGGCCCCGCCACGACGGCAAAGCCGGCACCCAGGTCACCCTGGACCTGCCGGTCAAGGAGTAGCCGGAAAGCGAAAGGCCCCGCGGGCTGATCCGCGGGGCCTCGGAGAATGTGGTCAGGCGGTGCGGATGCGGGCCCGCGCGTTACGGCGCTTCAGGGCGCGGCGCTCGTCCTCGCTCAGGCCACCCCAGACACCGTGGTCCTGGCCGGCTTCCAGCGCCCAGGCGAGGCACTGCTCACGCACGTCGCAGCGACGGCACACCTGCTTGGCCTCCTCGATCTGCATGATCGCGGGCCCGGTGTTGCCGATGGGGAAGAACAGTTCCGGGTCCTCGTCGAGGCATACGGCCCGGTGGCGCCAATCCATGGCGGATCCCATCTCTCTCAGTAGTAGTCGTAGCCTGTCGGGTAGGTCTGTGCCCGATCAGCGGTGCTGTACTCGTGATTCGTCTCGCACGGGAAGTTCGTGCGCGAAGCGTGTTGTGAACGTTTTCACGAACGAGACCATGTTCCCAATCTCAGCTGGGTGAAACAAGGGTTCTGGAGTTGTCGATCAGATCACAACACTTCCTTAACACTCCGAACCGGCGCACAGCGGTTCTCCCCATCCGAATATCGGACAGAGGGTTCCGGCTGCGATCACCCGTTCACTGCAGGTAACCGTTCCAACCACCTTTTGGTTACGCACAACCTCAAATCCCTTGTGGGGCCAGGGTTCCGCGACCGGTCGGGCTCGCGGAAAGAGCAGGTGGTCGTCCCGTGCGCCCGAACTGCATCCCGGCAGGGGGCACTAAGCTGGCGAAGTGCCGACCGACTCCCCAGCTGCCGCCGTACCGAGACCGCTCAAAGTAGCCGCGGCCGTGGTCGCTGCGGAAGGGCTTGTGCTCATCGTTTTGGGAATTGCCGAAGCATTTACCCTCGATCGATCCCGTTTGGTGCTCGGTCTGACCACCGCCGCGTTCTTCGTCGCGTACGGCGCCGGCCTCGGACTCGTCGCCCGTGGGCTGTTCCGGGCGTCGACCTGGAGCCGGGGTCCGACCGTGTTCGCCCAGCTGATCCAGCTCCTGGTCGCCTACAGCTTCTGGGGTGGAGCCACCAAGGCCGTCTCGATCGCGCTCGCGGTCGCGTCCGTCGGCGTCCTGATCTGCCTCTTCCAGAAGGTCTCCACCGAGGCTCTGGCCGACAACCCGACCAAGGACCACCCGGTCCTCTAGGCGGCTACTCCTTCAGCAGCCCGGTCCGCAGCTCGGTCAGCGTTCGGGCCAGCAGCCGGGAGACGTGCATCTGCGAGATCCCGATCTCCTCGGCGATCTGGGACTGTGTCATGCCGCGGAAGAAGCGCAGCGTCAGGATCCGCTTCTCCCGGGTGTCCAGCTGGGCCAGCAGCGGCTTCAGGGACTCCCGGTACTCCACGCTCTCCAACGCTTCGTCCTCGCCGCCGAGTCCGTCCAGGACCGTGGTCGCGTCTGCCTCGTTCTGATCCGGGGCGTCCAGGGACAACGTATTGTAGGCGTTGGCGGACTCGAGCCCCTCGATCACCAGATCCGGTGAGAGTCCCAGTCGGTCGGACAACTCGGCCACCGTCGGCGCCCGGCCCAGCTCCTGGGTCAGCTCGGCCGTCGCCGCGGTCAGCGACAACCGCAGCTCCTGCAGCCGCCGCGGCACCCGGATCGCCCAGCCCTTGTCCCGGAAGTACCGCTTGATCTCACCCAGGATCGTCGGCGTCGCATACGTCGAGAACTCGACGCCACGATCGGAGTCGAAGCGATCGATCGCTTTGATCAAACCGATGGTGGCCACCTGGACGAGGTCGTCGTACGGCTCGCCGCGGTTGCGGAAGCGGCGGGCCAGGTGCTCGACCAGCGGCATGTGCAGCGCGACCAGGCCGTCCCGGGCCGCCGTGTGCCGCGGATCGCCCGCGCCGGTGGCAGCCATCACCGAGAACAGTGCAGCCGTCCGGGTACGCAGATCTGGGGTTTCCTGGGGCTCGCCCAGGGTTCGGTCGTCGGTCACGCCTTCTCCGTGGCGGTGGCGGTTGCCGTCACGGTGATGGTGAGCCGGCCCTCGATGGTTTCGGCGGCCGCCGACTCGACCAGCGCGGTCAGCACGGTCCAGCCGAACGAGCTGGTGTCCGGCCGCCAGCCGTTCGGGACGACGGCGCTCGTGCGCACGGTCAGCTGTGGCGGCTCGATCTCGAACACGCACTCCAGCACGCCGTCCGAGGCCTGCGGCAGCAACAGCGCGCAGGCCTCGTCGACGGCGATCCGCAGGTCGTCGATCGCGTCCAGGGTGAAGTCGTTGCGAGCAGCCAGGTTCCCGACCACCGACCGCGGTACGGCGATGTAGGCGCTGTCCGCCGGGATGCTCAGGCGGACCTCGGCGGAACGTCCGGTGCTGCTCACACTGCCTCCCTCGAGTCGGGCGGCCGATTGGACCACCACGTCGTACATCCTTCCACCCTGCCGGCTTGATATGCACAGCGAGAGGGCCGGTCCTGTCGCCAGGACCGGCCCTCTCGCGGGGCATCACGGCTGTTCGTGCTCCGAGCGCAGCCGGGTGAGGAAGGTCTTGGTCCGAGAGTGCTGGGGATTGCCGATCACATCCTTCGGCGGACCAGCCTCGACCACCACGCCGGCGTCCATGAACACGACGGTGTCGGCAACCTCGCGGGCGAACGACATCTCGTGCGTCACGACGATCATGGTCATGCCGTCGAGGGCCAGCTCGCGCATCACCGCGAGCACCTCGCCGACCAGTTCCGGGTCGAGCGCCGAGGTCGGCTCGTCGAACAGCATCAGCTTCGGCTGCATCGCCAGCGCACGGGCGATCGCGACCCGCTGTTGCTGGCCGCCGGACAGCTGCGCCGGGTAGGCGTTGCAGCGATCCGCGAGACCGACCCGGTCGAGCAGCTTCATCGCGCGTTCCCGGGCGCTCTTCTTCGACTCGCCCCGGACCTGGGTCGGCGCCTCGATGATGTTCTGCAGCGCGGTCTTGTGCGGGAACAGGTTGAACCGCTGGAAGACCATCCCGATCTCGCGTCGCTGGGCCGCGATCTGCTTGTTCTTCAGGCGATACAGCCGCCCGCCGCGGTCGTCGTACCCCATCAGGTCGCCGTCCACCCAGATCCGGCCGCCGTCGATCGTCTCGAGCTGGTTGATGCAGCGCAGGAACGTCGTCTTGCCCGATCCCGACGGGCCGAGCAGGCAGACCACCTGACCGCGATCGACGTCGAGGTCGATGCCCTTCAGCACCTCGACGTGGTGGAAGGCCTTGGTCACGTTCACCGCGTGCACGAGCGGTTGGGTCAGGGACCCGACCGGCTCAGCGGCCGCTGCGGCGGTCATCACACACCTCCCGCGCCGGCCGGGCGAGTGGCCCGCGGCGCCTTGTTCCCGAAGCCCCGGCCGAAGTGCCGCTCGAGGAAGTACTGCCCGACCATGAGCACACTCGTCGCGGCCAGGTAGTACAGCGTCGCCGCGACGGCGATCGGGAACGTCTTGTAGTAGGTGCTCCCGATCGACTGCAGCTGGTAGAACAACTCGCCGAGGACCGGAACCGCCAGCAGCAGCGAGGTGTCCTTCAGCATCGCGATCGTCTCGTTCCCGGTCGGCGGCACGATCACCCGCATCGCCTGGGGGAGCACGACGCGCCGCATCACCTTGCCACTGCCCATCCCGAGCGCCTCGGCCGCCTCGGCCTGTCCCTTGTCGACGCTGAGGATGCCGGCCCGGGCGATCTCGGCCATGTACGCCGCCTCCGACAGCCCGAGCCCGATCACACCGGCGACCAGACCGGTGAAGATCTCGTTCGCGTCCAGGGTGTAGAACCGCCAGTCGCCGGACAGTCCCAGCCACTCGATGATCTTCCAGTCGAAGGGCACCCCGAAGGAGACACCCTGCTGGAACAGGATGCCCAGCGTGCCCATCGTGAACAGCAGGATGTAGCGCGGGATGCTCCGGAAGAACCAGGTGAACACCCAGGCCACGCCGGCCAGGATCGGGTTGTCGGACAGCCGCATCACCGCCAGGATGACGCCGCCCACCACGCCGACGATCATCGACAGCACAGTGACCAGCAGGGTGCCCTTGATGAAGCCGTTGATCACCGGCTGCTGGCTCATCGCCTGGAAGACGAAGCTCCAGTCGAACGCCTTGTTGGTCACCAGCAGGTGCACCAGCATCGCGAACAGGACGGCGATGACCGCGATCGCGACCCAGCGGCCGGGATGCCGGACCGGTACGGCGTCGATCCGGCCCGGCCGGTCGGCATCCGACGCGGCCGGGCGGGCTTCGGTGTCAGTTGTCATGCTGAACTCACGGGTTCACGGCGAAGTCGGTGATCGCACCCGAGTCGTTGTTCCACTTGGCCAGCGTGGACTTGTACGAACCGTCGGCGTTCATCGCCTTCAGCGCCTCGACGATCGCCTGCGCGAACGCGGTCTGCGCCTTCGGGACCACGTAGCCGTACGGCGCGGCGTCGTAGATGTCGCCGAGCTTTTCGAGCTGACCGTTGGTCTGGCTGATCGCGTACAGCACGACGGGGGAGTCGGCCAGCATCGCGTCGGCCTTGCCGCCGACCAGGTCCGCGGTCGCCTGGTCCTGCTTCTCCCGGACGACGAGCTTGATCTCCGGCTTGCCGGCGGCCTTGCACTTGGCCTGCCGCTTCGGGATGTCGTCCTCGAGTTGCGTCGTACCCTTCTGGACCGCGACGGTCTTGCCGCACGCATCGTCGGGGTTGACGCCCTTCGGGTTGCCCTTCGCGGTCGCCCACAGCGTGCCGGCGTTGAAGTAGCTCACCATGTTGACCTGCGCCTTGCGCTTGTCGTTGATCGTGAACGACGAGACGCCGACGTCGTACTTGCCGCCCTGGACACCGGTGATGATGGTGTCGAACCCGGCCGGCTGCCAGTCGACCGTGACGCCGAACTTCTGCGCCACCGCGTTGAACAGGTCGACGTCCATGCCGACGACGGTCTTGCCGCCCTGCAGGAACTCGTTCGGCGGGTAGCTGGCGTCGACGCCGACGACGATCTTGCCGGCACTCTTGACCTTCGGCGGCAGGGACCCGCTCAGGTCCGGGCCGCCACTGGAGGGTGCACTCGACGGGGCGCTGGTCGGCGCACTGGTCGAACCGCCTTCGAGCGAGTTCGAACCGCAGCCGGCCGCGGCCAGAACCAGGACGCCGGACAACACGAGCGTCCTACGCAGGACAGACATCTAGCCCTCCAAACCTGGGCACCGGCAGGCCCGGCGCCATGTGTCCGCATCTTGACACAGCCGCAAGCGTGGGACGCACGGACCAACCCGGAATGGAGACCGATTCGTAGTCGTCGCGTGCGGCCCGTCGACCACCCGGGCACGCAGCGTGACGACGTACGGCGTCTCAGCTCGGCTCGACGTGGGTCGGGTCCAGGACCCGGCGAAGGAAGGTGCGGGTGCGCTCCTCCCGCGGATTGCCGATCACGTCGGCGGGTGGGCCCTGCTCGACGATCACGCCGCCGTCCATGAAGACGACGCGATCGGCAGCCTCGCGGGCGAAGGCCATCTCGTGGGTGACGACGAGCATGGTCATCCCGTCGAGGGCCAGTTTGCGCATCACGGTCAGTACGTCGCCGACGAGTTCCGGGTCCAGGGCCGAGGTCGGTTCGTCGAAGAGCATCAGCGCCGGGTCCATCGACAGCGCACGGGCGATCGCGACCCGTTGCTGCTGGCCGCCGGACAGCTGGTCCGGATACGCCTGCACCTTCTCGGTCAGGCCGACCCGCTCCAGGTTGGCGCGGGCGATCCGGTCCGCGTCGGCCTGGCTGCGCTTCAGCACGGTCCGCTGGGCGACCGTGCAGTTGCCCAGCACGGACAGATGCGGGATCTCGTTGTACTTGCCGTCCGACTTCGCAGCGGTCAGCAGGCCGTTGAACTTCTCCACCGGCTTCGGTCCGCTGCCGTCCTTGAGTGCGGCGAAGCCGTACTGCTCACCGGTGTTGAACTCGGCCACTACCGCCATGTCCGAGTTGTCCTTGACGAAGTCGTAGAGCACGCCGTTGTCGTTGATCGCGGCGTCGACCCGGCCGGACTTGACGTTGTTCTTCTGCAGGGCCAGGTCGTTGAACGGGATCACCGTGTAGCCGTTGGCCTGCGCGTTCTCGTCGGCGTACTTCTTGCCGGTGGTGTCGGCCTGGGCACCGACCTTCTTGCCGCGCAGGTCGGCCAGGGTCTTGAGGCCGGAGTCCTTCTTCGCCATCAGCACCTGGGTGGCGTCCATGTACGGCGCGGTGATGCTGATCGCGGCCTGCCGCTCGGGCGTGATCGTCATCGCGCCCATGCCCATGTCGCACTTCTTCGCCTTGAACGCGGCGCCGGACGTCACCTGCGACCACTCGATGTTGACCACGTCCTGCTCGACGCCGAGGTCCTTGGCGACCAGGTCGAGCAGGTCCACGTCGAAGCCGACGACCTTGGTGCCGTCCTTGTACTGGAACGGCTTGTACGGCAGGTGGGTGCAGATGGTCAGATTGCCGGACTTCACCAGGGTGATCCCGGCCGCGGCGAATCCTGACACAACAGAGAGTCCGCGATCGGCCACGGACCGGGAGCGAGACGGGATCGTCACCCCGTGTGGGACCCCTCACAGCAGACCAGTTACCCCTGTGGTTTACTCGTACGCACGGGCGATCCCCTGCTGTCGAACACTTCCTCCCAAGTTTTCCGAAAGGGCTCTGATGGTCGCCCAGCCATTTTCACCTGAGGTTCCCGACCCGTTCGCGGGTGACGCCGTCTTCGAACTGCACCGCGGTGGGAAGATCGAGGTGACGTCCTCGGTCCACGTCCGCGACGCCGACGACCTGTCCAAGGCCTATACTCCGGGCGTCGCCCGGGTCTGCACCGCGATCGCCGAGGACCCGTCCCTGGTACGCCGCTACACCTGGAAGTCCAACGTGGTCGCGGTCGTCACCGACGGCACGGCCGTCCTCGGTCTCGGCGACATCGGGCCGGCCGCGTCGCTGCCGGTGATGGAGGGCAAGGCCCTGCTGTTCAAGGAGTTCGGCGGCGTCGACTCGGTGCCGATCGCGCTGGACTGCACCGACGTGGACGAGTTCGTCGAGACCGTCGCCCGGATGGCGCCGACGTTCGGCGGCATCAACCTGGAGGACATCTCCGCACCTCGCTGCTTCGAGATCGAGCGGCGGCTGAAGGAGCGGCTGGACATCCCGGTCTTCCACGACGACCAGCACGGCACGGCCGTCGTCGTACTCGCGGCCTTGCGCAATGCGCTCCGGGTGACCGGGAAGTCGATCAGCGACATCCGCGTGGTCATCTCCGGCGCCGGTGCGGCCGGGGTGGCGTGTGCCCGGATCCTTCTGCAGGCAGGGGTTGGCGACCTGGCCGTCGTCGACAGCAAGGGCGTGCTGCACGAGGATCGCGCCGACCTGAACCCGGTGAAGCTCTCGCTGGCCCGCGACACCAACACCGGCGGGCTGTCCGGCCGGCTGGTCGATGCGCTGGAAGGTGCGGACCTCTTCCTCGGAGTGTCCGGTGGGACGGTGCCCGAGGAAGCGATCGCGCGGATGGCCAACGGGGCGATGATCTTCGCGCTGGCGAACCCGAACCCCGAGGTGCACCCGGACATCGCGCACCGGCACGCCGCCGTGGTCGCGACCGGCCGCTCGGACTTCCCGAACCAGATCAACAACGTCCTGGCGTTCCCCGGCATCTTCCGCGGTGCCTTCGACGCCAACGCGTCCCGCATCACCGAAGGCATGAAACTCGCCGCGGCCGACGCGCTCGCGAACCTGATCGCGGAAGCCGACCTGCGCCCCGACTACATCATCCCGTCGCCTTTCGACGAGCGCGTCGCCCCCGCGGTCGCGGCCGCGGTCGCCACCGCCGCCCACACCGACGGCGTCGCCCGCGCCTGAGCCTCCGGCTGCCACGACCCTGAGCTCAGCCGCGGACGACCATGCGCTCCCACCACTGCGCGGCGCGGTTCAGCATGTCCAGGTCGTGGCCGCCGGACTCGACGTACCCGGTCATCGCCAGCCGGGAGTAGACCGCTGACATCGCGCCGCGGCCGGAGCCGTCGTACCAGCCGTCTCGGCGGACCTCGTCGGCACCGGTGCCGGGGAAGGTGGTCTGCTCCAGGCCGAGCCAGGGGAAGCTCGCGGGAACCGGGAGCTGGGTCGCCTCGATGAATTGGTGCGTGTAACGGATCTTCGCGTCGAGTCCGAGCCAGAACTGTCCCGGCGCCAGCACGGCACGCGGTGGAGTGCCACGCCAGTACGACGCCAGCCAGGCCGCCGAATGCGGCACCTTGACCCGGTTGTCCCGGACGGCCTTCAACGCCGTACCCAGCTGGGCGATTGCGTTCGGGGACCAGCCGTAGGTGATCAGGTACGGCTGCTCACCGGTCTCCTCGCCGGTTTGGTACGTCGCGCCGTCCAGCGGGAACCCGGCCGGGGCGCCGGCATAGATGAGGTCGGGATCGATCTGTGTGGTGCCGAGCAGATGCCGGGTACCGGACGCGGAGGCGTTGTTGTATGCGGTTGTGTGGAACCGGCCGTACCCGGTGGCGAGTGCGCGGACCGCGGCGTACTGGTCGAGGGACAGCATCGACGGCGCCCAGTGTTCGACGTCCCAGCTGCCCATAGTGCCGTCGTCGCCGGCGATGAAGTGTGGAAAGGCGCCGACGTACCGGTCGTTGCGGAAACTCGAGACCGCCTCTTGGCGTGTGTACTGCAGTGCCGCCAGCCGATCCAGCATCTCCCTGGCCGCGGTGTCGGCGGCCCGGATCCGGGCCGGGTCACCGGAGCGCTGCTCCAACTGGTCTGCGTACTTGACCAGGACATCGGCCCGCCCGCTCAAGGTGCGGATGTCGCCGGTGAGCAGGACGTCGTCAGGATGGGCGGCGAACAGATCGAGGAGCGCGGACAGATAGGTCTCGAGATTGGTGCGCAGCCGCGGATCGCCTTGCAGGTAGGGGCTGCGCAGCATCTGCAGGGCGATGTCGGTGTTCATGTGACTTGGCCGCACCCGCAGGATGTAGCCGAGCAGTTCGTCGGCGGACCGGCGCTGCTGCTGGTCACCGGTCACGTCATAGATCGCCGCCAGTGCGGCGAACGCGTGCGTCGCGCCCTCGAGGCCGGGGCTGGTGGCAACGCCGTCGGCGGTGATCTGGAGATAGGCGCCGGTGACCTGCGCGTTCGTCGTGGCCGGCGCGGGAGCGGCCGGGGCGGGTACGGCTGGTCCGGTCAGCAGGGCGGCGGTCACGCCGGCGGTCACCAGGGCACGGAGCATCGGTCCTCCTCGGGAATTACGGCCAGGCCCGTTATTCCTGCAGATCGAACCACATCGCCGGTCCGTTGACCAGGGGGTATGTGCGAGTGGTGAATTCGGTAACTGACGCTGTCCGCCGACCGGTCTAGGGTGGGTCGCATGCTTGCTGCTTATGCCGCCAAGTTCGACGCCGACGACCCGATCGCCGCTCTGGAGGTCGGGGAGCGCCCCGATCCGATGGTGCCCGAGGGCTGGGTGACGATCGATGTGCGGGCGACTGCACTCAACCACCACGACCTCTGGTCGCTCAAGGGGGTCGGGCTGGCCGAGCAGAGCCTGCCGATGATCCTCGGCTGCGACGCGGCCGGGGTCGACCCGGACGGCAACGAGGTCGTCGTGCACGCGGTGATCTCGGACCCGGCGTGGAAGGGTGACGAGACGCTCGACCCGAAGCGGTCGCTGCTGAGTGAGCGCTACCAGGGCACCCTTGCGGAGAAGGTCGCCGTACCAGCGCGGAACGTCGTACCGAAGCCGGCCGGGCTGAGCTTCGAGCAGGCCGCGTGTCTGCCGACCGCGTGGCTGACGGCGTACCGGATGCTGTTCACGCAGTCGGGGCTCAAGCCGGGCGACACCGTCCTGGTGCAGGGCGCGGGTGGTGGTGTAGCGACCGCGTTGATCACGTTGGCGCGGGCCGCGGGGATGCGGGTGTGGGCGACCAGCCGGGACGAGGGGAAGCGGGCCAAGGCGCTGGAGATCGGCGCACACGACGCGTTCGAGTCCGGGGCGCGGATGCCGGAGCGGGTCGACGCGGTGATGGAGACGGTCGGCCAGGCGACCTGGTCGCACTCGCTCAAGTCGCTCAAGCAGGGCGGCACCCTGGTGATCTCCGGCGCGACCAGCGGCCAGGCGCCGAAGTCGGCCGAGCTGAACCGGATCTTCTTCCTGCAGTTGCGGGTCCAGGGCTCGACGATGGGCACCCGGACCGAGCTGGCCGAGCTCATGCAGTTCATGGCGACTGCCGGCATCTCGCCGCACATCGACTCGATGCTCCCGCTCGCCGACGCCCGCAAGGGCTTCGCGAAGCTGAACGAGGGCGACGTCTTCGGCAAGATCGTCTTTACTGTCTGAGTGCAACCAGAGATCAGGCCGGCCAGGGTCGAGGACGCTGAAGCCGGCGCATGGTGTCATCTGCAGTGCTGGCTGGAGGCGTATGCCGATCTCGTCGATCCCGCCAAGCTGGCCGAGCGGACCGCCGACATCGACACCCGGATCGAGCGCTGGACGACCGCCGCGAAGGAAGGCCGGCCGTGGTGGGTCGCGCTGAACCCGGACCCCGAGGCGCCGGTGCGGGAGCAGGTGGTCGGATTCATCGCGATCCGGCCGACCCGGGATGACGACGCGCCGGTCCCGATCGAGGTGCAGGCGATCTACACCCGGAAGGCCTGGTGGAGCACGGGGCTCGGCAGCCGGTTGATGGAGGTTGCCATTGGCAACGGGCCGGCCAGCCTGTGGGTGCTGGAGGGGAACGAGCGGGCCCAGGCGTTCTACCGCCGCAAGGGTTTCGTCGCGGACGGGACGGTCGCCGACGAGCCGTTCTTCGACGTCGCCGAGCTCCGGATGGTCCGCCGGGGAGCCTAGTGTCACTGGCACAGCTGTGACACAGGCGCCGTACGACGTTTCATGGCTGAAACATGGGCGTCGCACCGGGGCAACGAGGCTGGCTCAGTCTGGTCCTACCGCGAGAAACCCCCGCGGTTTCGATCCGCCCGATCGATGAGGAGCAGGAGTGCCCATGAGGCCGACCTTGACGGTGATCGCCGACCCCGCCGACCGTTGGATGACCCGGGCCGCCTGCGTCGGCCAGGCGCCGGCGTACGACGAGACCGCCAGCCAGTGGGAGCAGCGCAAGGCCCAGGCGGTCTGCCTGACGTCGTGCCCGGTGCTGGAGGAATGCCGTGAGTGGGCCCGCCGGACCAAGTTCACCGGCACCGCGGCCGGCGAGAAGTTCCTCTACGGCCGCCGTCGCGGCCGCCCGGGCCCGCAGGAGCGCCGCCGTGCCAACCCGATGGTCGAGGTCGCAGAGCAGCAGGCCAGCTGATCAGGCGTTGAGGAGCTCGTCGGCGCGGTCCGTGTCGGCGAGCTTTTCTGTCCGCCGGAACGGCGACGTCAGCGTGGCGACGACGTACTGCCGGTTGTGGACGACCGCGACGATCGCCAGCACCAGGTAGATCGCACTCAGCACATACCGCCCGGTCTGCCCCGGTACGGCGAACTGGACCGCGAACAGACCGAGCAGCGTCCAGGCTGCCCACCGCGGGAAGCGAAGACTCAGCAGTACGGCGAGCCCGAGCAGCGTCTGCGTGGCCGTCAGCAGGAACTCCTCGACCTGCCGTCCGTCCAGGTGCAGCGCGATCGGTCCACCGCCGGCGCCGTACGCGATCGGGAGGCTGCCGATCAGCAGGGTCCACTGGTTCACCTTGGCCGAGATCAGCAGGCCCAGCGCGGCCGCGCCCTTGCCCCGCCAGGCGAACAGCAGGGCGACGATGAACTCCGGCGCCTCCGAGGCCAGCGGAGCCAGCCACTGGACCAGCAGGAACTGGTCGATCCCGAGCGCCCGGCCACCCTCGACCAGCGAGTCCGCGAACGGCTCCGCCGACGCCAGGATCACGGCCGCCGATGCGAGGAACATCCCGATCACCGTGATCCGCCGCTGCACCGTCGGCAGGCCGCCGATCGTCGCCGCCGGTCCGATCAGGTCGGGCTCGTCGTCGTGCTCGGAGATCGCCGCGCGGTACAGGTAGTAGGCGAAGAACGCGAGCAGCAGGATGCCGAGCACCAGGTGGATCTCGCCGGTCACCGGGATGATGAATGCGACCAGGCCGGCGATCGCGAGGAAGCCGAGCTCCCGGCGGTAGCTGGACTCGAGCACGAGCGCCTTGACCGTCTGCCCACTGCGCCGGGAGGCGACATACAGGCTGACCAGGACGACGCTGGACCAGCCGAGGCCCAGGAGCAGCCGGTTCGAGCCGGTCATGTTGGCCGCGGCGAACTGCACATAGTCCGGGTTCGAGCCGGCGGTGTGCGCGAAGTAGAGATCCACGGCGTACTCCGGGAGTACGGCGATGACCGCCAGCAGCGCGATCGCCAGACCGCCCGAGATGTCCACCTCTGCGGCCTCCGCCGCCCAGGCCAGCACGAACGACGCGGCGACGACGGCGAGGCCGAAGACGAGGATCGACGCGAGCGCCGGCAGGTGGGTGCCGGTCAGCCGGAGGGCGACCGCCGGGATCGCCACCACGAGCAGCAGGAGCACAGGGCGGAGGGCTCGGAACATGGTTCCAGCCTGCCACCGTTTTGATACTTTCGCAATTGCGAAAGTGTGAGACCGTGCACACCACGGCTCGGCGGACTGCCGTCCGGCCGGTCCAGCGGTCACAATGACTGCGCGATGACCAGACCCCTTGAACCGACGAAGGCACAGCTGGATTCCGCCGCCGGCACCTTCGCGATGCTCTCCGCGCCGGTGCGGCTGCACCTGGTGTCACTGGCGGCCCAGGGCGAGTACGACGTCGGCACGCTGGCGGAGCGGGTCGGCGTGAGTATCGCCACCGCCAGCCAGCATCTCGGCAAGCTCCGGCTGGCCGGCATCATCACCGCCCGCCGCGAAGGCCGCCGGCACATCTACACCGTCGACGACCCCCACGTGCTGAACCTGGTCGACCAGATCTTCGAGCACATCGCCCCCGACGGCACGCTGGCCCCCGACCCACCCCGTCGCACCAGACCCCCACACACCGACTAGGTGTTGCTCGGCCGGTTGTTGTCCAGGCGGTGGGGTAATAAATGTGCTCCAGATGACTGGAATGTTCCCCGCCGACGGCGCCGGCTCAGGTTTAGTCGTCCTCGTCGTCCAGCCGGGCCAGCCAGGTGGCGAAGCGCTCGATCGGGGTTTCGAACTCGGGGTTCAGGTCGACGAACTCGCGCAGCCGTTCGGCCACCCAAGCCAGCGTGACGTCTTCCTCGCCACGCCGGCCCTCGAGTTCCTCGATCCCTCGGTCGGTGAAGTACACGTCAGCTGAAGGCCTGCTTGAGCAGGGTCGCCTGCTCGGTGCCGTGGACGCCGTGCGAACCGACCGCCGGGGCGGACATGGCCGGCCGGGAGACCCGGTAGAACGGCTTGCCGCCGAGGTGCTCGGTCAGGTTCAGCGCCATGAACGGCCACGGGCCCTGGTTCGCGGGCTCGTCCTGGACCCAACGGATCTCGGTCGCGTTCGGGTACTTCGCCAGCTCGGCGACGACCTCCTCGGCCGCCAGCGGGTAGAGCTGCTCGACCCGGAGGATCGCGGTGCTGATCTTGTCCGGCTCGACCTTCTTCCGCTCCGCCAGCAGGTCGTACACGATCCGGCCGGAGGCCAGGATCACGCGCTCGACGGTCGCTGGGCTCGCCTCGGCCTCGGCGTCGTTGATCACCGGCCGGAAGGTGCCGTGGGTCAGGTCCTCCGGCTGCGACACCGCCTCCTTGCGCCGCAGCAGCTGCTTCGGCGTGAAGACGATCATCGGGTTGTGCTCCTCGCCCAGCGTGTGCCGACGGAGCAGGTGGAAGTACGACGCCGGGGTCGACGGCTGCGCCACCGTCATCGCGTTCTCGGCGCAGAGCTGGAGGAACCGCTCGATCCGGGCCGAGGTGTGGTCCGGGCCCTGGCCCTCGTAGCCGTGCGGCAGCAGCAGCACGACACCGGACTTCTGGCCCCACTTCGCCTCACCGGACGAGATGTACTCGTCGATGATCGACTGCGCGCCGTTGACGAAGTCGCCGAACTGCGCCTCCCAGAGCGTCAGCGCCTCCGGCCGGGCCACGGAGTACCCGTACTCGAAGCCGAGCGCGGCGTACTCGCTCAGTAGCGAGTCGTAGACGTAGAAGTTCGCCTGGTTCTCGTCGAGGTTCTGCAGCGGGACGTAGTCCTGCGCGTTGACCCGGTCGATGACCGCGGCGAACCGCTGCACGAAGGTGCCGCGGCGGCTGTCCTGACCGGCCAGCCGGACCGGGCGCCCGTCCAGCAACAGCGAGCCGAACGCGGTGATCTCCGCGCTGGCCCAGTCGATCGGGCCCTGGGTGATCGCGTGCGCCCGGCGCTGCAGCTGCGGCATCACCTTCGGGTGCACGGTGAAGCCCTCCGGCAGCGTGGTGTGCGCGTCGGCGATCTTCTTCAGCACCTCGGGCGTGGTCGCGGTCGCGTCCGGGCCCTCCGGCTTGTCCGGGTAGATCGGGACGGTCACGTACGGCGCCGGGGTGTCGGGCTGGCTCTTCGCCTCGCGGACCTCGGCGAAGACCCGCTCCAGGCGATGCTGGAAGTCCTGCATGGCCTGCTCGGCCTCTTCGATCGTGATGTCGCCACGACCGATCAGGGCCTCGGTGTAGAGCTTGCGGACGGACCGCTTCTGCTCGATCAGGTCGTACATCAACGGCTGGGTGAAGCTCGGGTCGTCACCCTCGTTGTGGCCGCGGCGGCGGTAGCAGACCAGGTCGATGACGACGTCCTTGTTGAACGCCTGGCGGTACTCGAAGGCCAGGTCGGCGACCCGGATGCACGCCTCGGGGTCGTCGCCGTTCACATGGAAGATCGGCGCCTGCACCATCCGGGCAACGTCGGTGGAGTACATCGACGAGCGGGACGACGCCGGTGAGGTGGTGAAGCCGACCTGGTTGTTCACGATCACGTGGATCGTGCCACCGGTGCGGTAGCCGCGCAGCTGGGAAAGGTTCAGCGTCTCCGCCACCACGCCCTGGCCGGCGAACGCCGCGTCACCGTGGACCAGCAACGGCAGCACCGGGAACGCGGCGCCGCGGTCCAGCAGGTCCTGCTTGGCCCGGACGATGCCCTCGAGCACCGGGTCGACCGTCTCCAGGTGGGACGGGTTCGCCGCGACCGAGACCTTGATCTTGTCGCCGAACTCGGAGACGAATTCGCCCTCGGCGCCGAGGTGGTACTTGACGTCACCGGAGCCCTGCACGGTCCGCGGGTCGATGTTGCCCTCGAACTCGCGGAAGATCTGGCCGTACGACTTGCCGACGATGTTGGCCAGCACGTTCAGCCGGCCGCGGTGGGCCATGCCGATCGCGACCTCGGCCAGACCGGCGCCGGCCGCCTCCTCGCAGAGCTCGTCGAGCAGCGGGATGGTGGTCTCGGCGCCCTCCAGCGAGAACCGGCGCTGACCGACGTACTTGGTCTGCAGGAAGGTCTCGAACGCCTCGGCCTCGTTCAGCTTGGCCAGGATCCGCAGCTGCTCCTCGCGCGGCGGCTTGGTGTGCGGCCGCTCCACCCGCTCCTGGATCCACTTGCGCTGCTCGGGGTCCTGGATGTGCATGTACTCGACACCGGTGGTCCGGCAGTACGAGTCGCGCAGGATGCCGAGGATCTCGCGCAGTTTCATGAACTTCCGGTCGCCGCCGCCGAACGAGCCGGTGGCGAACTCGCGGTCCAGGTCCCACAGGGTCAGGCCGTGGGTGGCCACGTCCAGGTCCGGGTGGCTGCGCTGCTTGTACTCCAGCGGGTCGGTGTCGGCCATGATGTGGCCGCGGACCCGGTAGGCGTGGATCATCTCGAGGATGCGCGCCTGCTTGGAGACGTCCTCCTCGTGGCTGTGCGGGAGGTCGGCGGCCCAGCGGATCGGCTCGTAGGGGATCCGCAGCGACTGGAAGATCTCGTCGTAGAAGCCCTCCGCGCCGAGCAGCAGCTGGTGCAGGCGGCGCAGGTACTCACCCGACTGGGCGCCCTGGATGATCCGGTGGTCGTACGTCGAGGTCAGCGTCATCACCTTGCTGACCGCGAGCTTGGCCATCGTCTCGTCGGCCGCGCCCTGGTACTCCGGCGGGTACTCCATCGCGCCGACGCCGATGATGGTGCCCTGGCCGGTCATCAGCCGCGGCACCGAGTGCTGCGTGCCGATGGTGCCGGGGTTGGTCAGGCTGATCGTGGTGCCCTGGAAGTCCGGCAGTGCCAGCTTGTTGTCCCGGGCCCGCCGGACGATGTCCTCGTAGGCCATCCAGAAGTCGGCGAACGTCATCGTCTCGGCGGCCTTGATCGACGGCACCAGCAGCTGCCGCGTGCCGTCCGGCTTCTGCATGTCGATGGCCAGGCCGAGGTTGATGTGGGCCGGCTGGACGTGCGTCGGCTTGCCGTCGGTCTCGTCGAACGACGCGTTCATCTCCGGCAGCGTCTTCAGTGCCTTCACCAGCGCCCAGCCGATCAGGTGGGTGAAGGAGACCTTGCCGCCGCGGGCGCGCTTGAGGTGGTTGTTGATGACGATGCGGTTGTCGATCAGCAGCTTGACCGGGACCTGCCGGACGCTGGTCGCGGTGGGGACCGTGAGGCTGGTCTCCATGTTCTGCGCGGTCCGCGCGGGCGCGCCGCGCATGATCTGCCGCTCGCCGTCGGAGTTGGTCGCGGGAGCCGGCTTGGACTGGACGCTGGGCGGCTGGTTCACCGTGCCTCCGGTTGGGGTGCCGCTCTGGGCCGGCGCTTGCTTCGCTGCGGGTTGATTCTGAGGTACGCCGGCCTGCGCAGCGGCCGGCGTGGGCTGAGCGGCCGCCGTGGTGGCCGCGGGTGCGCTGGAGGCGGGCGCGGACGGCGTCGTACCGCGGCTCGGCGCCTCAGGGGTCTTGTTGTCGGACACCGCGTCGGGCCGGGGAGCGTCGGCCGGGGTGGTGTTCACCGGCTTCGCGTCGTCACCAGGCTTGTAGGTCTTGAAGAAGTCCAGCCACGCCGGATCCACCGAATTCGGGTCCTGCTGGTACTTCTCGTACAGCTCGTCGACCAGCCATTCGTTCGCACCGAAGGCTGCTAGGGGATTGGTGTCTGATGGCTCGGTGGCCACTGGGCAGTTCGCCTCTTCCGATCGGGTCCGGTACCGCGGTTGTTACTGCTGATGTTATGGGTGGTGTCCCAGGGCAAGGCTAATAGCACGCCGACCACTTCCACAGCCCGGGACCACCGGACCAGTGCGCCGGGTGGTCAGGCCCTGGCGGCTTGATCGATCGATGCCTGAAACACTGTGCAGGCAGGTGTTTCAGCTCATCGGCCGGAGACTCCGAGGCCGACGGCACGGTCCGGAGCCGACGGAACTGCGGGACCCCTTGCAGAGGTGGGATTTCGGCTGCTCGCCGAGGTGACGCTGTGTAGAGCATTTGAGCGCGGTTGGCCACTGTATGCAGTTGTGCGCTTGCCGGTGGTGATGATCAGGACTACGCAGAAATGTGGTCAACGTCACCCTCTGGATCAGTCCAGTTCGCCGCGACTGGGCTCACCGGTTACTCAGCCGCCGGACCAGCTTCAGGCCGGACCAGGTCGCGTCGATCGCGGCCACCTTCACGTCGACCACGCCGAGCGGCAGGGCCAGCTCGCGGATCCCGTTCTCGTCCAGGTCGGTCGGTACGCCGGACGACCGCTTCGGCCACGCGATCCAGATCATCCCCGCGGTCACCGTCTTGCCGAGCAGCACCGGCAGGCGTCTGCTCAGCCGGCTCCGGTCCGGGCAGAAGGCCAGTACGGCGTCGTACGACGTCCGGCCGGCCCGGCGGACCACCGTCGTACCGGCCGGCAGGCCCTCGATTGCGAAACCGTCCGGCGCGTTGTCCAGCAGTACGACGTGCTCCGGCTTGATACCCAGCTTCGCCGCGAGCGGTTTGCCCGAGTAGCCCGGTGTGGTCATGAAGGGATCGTAGGGCGGCATACTGACGAGATGGCGTTGACGGATGAGGCGATCGTCAAGATCAAAGGGATGATCACCTCGGGGGAATTGGGTCCAGGGGATCGACTGCCGAAGGAGGCGGATCTCGCGGCGCGGCTCGGCCTGTCGCGGAACTCGCTGCGCGAGGCGGTCAAGGCGCTGACGCTGGTGAACGTGCTGGACGTCCGGCACGGCGACGGCACTTTCGTCAGCAGTCTCGACTCGGCGCACCTGCTGGACGCGCTGAACTTCATGGTCGACCTGCATCGCGACGACTCGGTGCTGCAGTTCTTCGAGGTCCGGCGGCTGCTCGAGCCCGGGGTCGCGGCGCTGGCCGCGGTCCGGATCAGCCATGAGCAGCTGACCGAGCTGCGGCTGCTCTGCAGCGACCTGACGGCGGACTCGCCGGTCGAGGACCTGGTCGCCAACGACCTGCGGTTCCACCGCGCGATCGCCGAGGCGACCGGGAACCAGGTCGTGTGCTCGCTGCTCGACGGCATCTCCGGTGCGACCCAGCGGGCCCGGATCTGGCGCGGGGTCACCCAGGCCGGCGCGGTCGAGCGGACGCTGTCGGAGCACGCCGCGATCCTGGACGCGATCGAGATCGGTGACGCCGAGGCGGCCCGGGCCTGGATGACCGCGCACATCGCCGGCGTCGAGACCTGGCTCCGCAAAGCACCCTGAGGTACTCCGGTGGCATGGCCTTCGAACCGGCGCCGCCGCGCAGTGCGCTGACGCTGCGTCTGGTACTCGCGTCGTTCGGTCTGGCGCTGTGGATCGCGGCAGCCGTGCTGGCCGTCGTCTTCGACCTGCCGGTCGGCTGGGTGATCGCGTTCGGTGCGCTCGCGGTGGTCGCGCTGGTCGACCTGCTGATCGTTGCCTGGCGCAAGCGCCAGGAAAACGGTTGAACCCGGCCGGGAGTGCCGCCTACCCTTGGTGATGTCCCATTCCCGACGGCAGGGGTCCGCGTTGTAGCTCCGAGGTCTTCTCTTCAGCCGATCGATCGCCACCCGTCCTGGTGTGCGGTCTCGTCCGAGACCTCTTCTGGAGTGCACGCACATGAGTTTTTCCCTGTCCTGTACGGACCTCTTCTTCGCCTGGCCGGACGGCGACGTCCTGTTCGACGGGCTCACCTTCGTCGCCGGACCCGTGCGGTCCGGGCTGGTCGGCCGCAACGGCGCCGGCAAGTCGACGTTGCTCCGGCTCATCGCCGGACGGCTCACTCCGCAGCGCGGGTCGATCCGGGTCAGCGGCGAGCTCGGGTACCTGCCGCAGGATCTGACCCTCGACACCGGCCTGCGGGTCGATCAGGCGCTCGGCATCGAGGCCGTCCGCCGCGCCATCACGGCGATCGAGTCCGGTGACGCCTCGGAGGAGAACTTCGCGATCGTCGGCGACGACTGGGATGTCGACGAACGGGCCGAGGCGCTGCTCGGCAAGCTCGGCCTCGGCGCGATCGACCTCGACCGGAGCGTCGGTGAGCTGTCCGGCGGCGAGACGATCCTGCTCGGCCTGGCCGCCGAGCTGCTGCGGCGTCCCGACGTACTGCTGCTCGACGAGCCGACCAACAACCTGGACCTGCGGGCGCGGCGGCATCTGTACGACGCGGTCGAGCAGTTCCGTGGTGCGTTGGTGATCGTCAGCCACGACCGCGAGTTGCTGGACCGGGTCGACCAGATCGGCGAGCTGCGCAAGGGCGACGTCACCTGGTACGGCGGGAATCTCACCGCCTACGAGGAGGCGGTGGCCATCGAGCAGGAGGCGGCCGAGCGGATGCTGCGGTCGGCCGAGGCCGACGTCCGCAAGCAGCGGCGCGACCTGATCGAGGCACGGATGAAGATGGACCAGCGCCGGGCCCGCGGACAGCGGGCGTTCGAGCAGGGCGGGATCCCGAAGATCGTCGCGGGTGGGCTGAAGCGGGCGGCGCAGGTGTCGGCCGGCAAGCACCTCGGCATGCAGTCCGAGCGGCTCGACTCGGCGCGGGAGGCGCTGGCCGACGCGGAGGAGCTCGTCCACGACGACGACACGATCCGCGTCGACCTGCCGAAGACCGCCGTACCCGCGGGCCGGGTGGTGCTGCGGCTCGAGGATCACGTCCTGCGGACCGGGGCACACGTCGACCTGGAGATCCGCGGGCCGGAGCGGATCGCGCTGACCGGGCCGAACGGCGCGGGCAAGACGACGCTGCTGCAGTCGATCACGAGCGGTGGGTTGCCGGTGGTGCCGTTCCGGTACCTGCCGCAGCGGCTGGATCTGCTCCGGGAGGACCTGTCGATTGTCGACAACCTCGCGCTGCTGGCCCCGAGCACGGAGAACCAGGAGCGGCGGTCGCGGCTGGCACGCTTCCTGTTCCGCGGGCGCGCGGCCGATCAGCTGGTCAGCACGCTGTCCGGTGGCGAGCGCTTCCGGGCGACGCTGGCGGCTCTGCTGCTGGCTGAGCCCCCACCGCAGTTGCTGATGCTAGACGAGCCGACCAACAACCTGGACCTGGCCAGCGTCGCCCAGCTCCGCGACGCCCTCGCGTCGTACAACGGTGCCCTGATCATCGCCAGCCACGACCTCCCGTTCCTGCGCGAGATCGGCATCACCCGCTGGGTCGAACTGACCCCCGACACGCTGACCGACATCGATCCGCTGTAGTCGGACTCAGGCCATGAGGTTGGCCGGGGTGTGACCTCTCAGAGGACAGGCTGTCGTCGGGGGTTGAGACAGGTAGTGGTGGGCTGGGACAGGTCATTCCGGCTCTTGTGCTGGGTGTGTGGGTGATAGGGGCCGGGGTCTGCGGTGCGGTCGGTGGGTTCGGGGGCTGCGGGGTCACTCGGTGGGGAGTGCGGACATTGGGTGTGGTGTCCGCGGTCTCGATCAGGTGTCCGAGGTCTGGAGAGTTTGTTTGATCGAGTCCCCGGGGAAGCCCCGGCGTACCGAGGAACGGGTAGTGGTCGGCCACGCCCCACTCGACCGGCCGGCGTTCAGGCTGAACCACCTCACCCAGGTGCCCGCGCGGGCTGACCACTACCCGTCCGTCGGTACACCGGGGCCTCTCCCCGCTCCCCCTCGTCCGCCCCCGAGCCCTGAGGACCCGATCGGTATGTCGACCTCGGGCGGGGGCGCGGGGTCGACTTTGGGCACGGGATGGTCGTTGTGCGGGCGGTTTCGTGGTTGAACCGTGCCCAAGGTGGCGAGCCGGGCCCGGGTACACCCACGGAAACGACAGGGGAGCCGTCATTCCCCGTCGCAGCCCACCAGAAGGTCTCCCAGCCCCGGGGATCGGCTGTCCGGGTGCCATGGGGCAGGTCGCTTTCCGGAGGATTCCGGTCACCTGGCGGACAGTTGTTTCCGAAGATCCCAGCTGATCAGCCGGCCGCCGCCAGCACCTCCTGTCCACGTGCAGACGTACCTCCGTTGCCCGTCGTCCGTGCTGGACGGCGGGGCGGTTTCGCTGGTTGCGGTTAATACCCCTCGGGGGTATGTTTCGAGCATGGATGAGCATCACGACCACACCGCGCATGCTGACCACGCTGACCACACTGGGCATGCTGACCACGGTGGGCACGCGGGTCACGGGGATCATGCGGCGCAGTTCAAGGATCGGTTCTGGGTGAGCCTTGCGCTGGCGGTGCCGGTGGTGTTCTTCAGTGCGATGTTCGCCGACCTGCTCGGGTACCCGCGGCCGGAGTTCCCGGGGTCGGGGCTGATCGCCCCGGTCCTCGGGACGGTGATCTTCGTGTACGGCGGGCAGCCGTTCCTGACCGGAGGTTGGGGCGAACTGAGGTCCCGTCGTCCCGGGATGATGCTGCTGATCTCGATGGCGATCACGGTCGCGTTCGTGGCGTCCTGGGTGACGACGCTCGGCATCGGCGGGTTCGACCTGGACTTCTGGTGGGAGCTCGCGCTGCTGATCGTGATCATGCTGCTCGGGCACTGGCTGGAGATGCGTGCGCTCGGCGCCGCGTCCGGTGCGCTCGACGCGTTGGCCGCGCTGCTGCCCGACTCGGCGGAGAAGGTGACGGCCGACGGCGTGGTCGAGGTGCCGCTCGGTGAGTTGCTGGCGGGAGACGTCGTACTGGTCCGCTCCGGCGGGCGCGTGCCGGCGGACGGGACGGTGATCGACGGGCAGGCCGAGGTCGACGAGTCGATGATCACCGGTGAGTCGCGGCCGGTCCTGCGGGCGGCCGGGGATTCCGTGGTCGCCGGGACCGTTGCCACCGACAACGCTCTGCGGGTCGAGATCACGGCGGTCGGGGACGACACCGCGCTGGCCGGGATCCAGCGGCTGGTCGCCGAGGCGCGGGCGTCGTCGTCCCGCGCGCAGGCCCTGGCGGATCGGGCCGCGGCGTTCCTCTTCTACTTCGCGTCGATCGCGGGGCTGATCACGTTCGTGGTGTGGACGCTGCTGGGTGAGGTCAACGAGGCCGTCACGCGGACCGTGACCGTTCTGGTGATCGCCTGCCCGCACGCCCTCGGCCTGGCCATCCCGCTGGTGATCGCGATCTCCACCGAACGCGCCGCGAAGGCCGGCGTCCTGGTGAAGGACCGGCTGGCGCTGGAGCGGATGCGCACGATCGACATCGTCCTGTTCGACAAGACCGGCACCCTGACCAAGGGCGAGCCGGCGGTGACCGGCGTCGCCACGGTCGGACCGATCACCGACGAGGAATTGCTGGAGCTGGCCGCCGCGGTCGAGGCCGACAGCGAACACCCGCTGGCCAAGGCCATCGTCCGAGCACACTCCGATCGGGTGCCGGTCGGTCACGGACGAGGTGTGGTGGCATCGGAATTCCAGTCACTCACCGGTCGCGGCGTACAGGCTGTTGTGGACGGTTCCGAGGTTGCTGTTGGTGGACCAGCGTTCTTGCGGGAGTACGGCGTACCCGAGCCGGCGGAGCTGGAGACGGACGTCGCGACCTGGAAGGGGCGTGGGGCCGCGGTGCTGCATGTGGTTCGGGATGGGCAGGTGGTCGGGGCGGTCGCGTTGGAGGACGAGGTTCGCGAGGAGTCGAGGCAGGGGGTGGATGCGCTGCATCGGCGCGGGGTGAAGGTCGCGATGATCACCGGCGACGCACACCAGGTCGCCGACGCCGTTGCCAAGGAGCTCGGTATCGACGAGGTCTTCGCGGAGGTCCTCCCGCACGACAAGGATGCGAAGGTCGCCGAACTGCAGGCACGCGGCCTGAAGGTCGCGATGGTCGGCGACGGCGTGAACGACGCCCCCGCGCTGGCTCGTGCCGAGGTCGGCATCGCGATCGGCGCCGGCACGGACGTCGCGATCGAATCGGCCGGCGTGGTCCTGGCCGCCGACGACCCGCGCGCGGTCCTCTCGGTGATCGCCCTGTCGAAGGCCAGCTACCGCAAGATGTGGCAGAACCTGGCCTGGGCCACCGGCTACAACGTGATCACGGTCCCGCTCGCGGCCGGCGTACTCGCCTTCGCCGGCGTGGTCGTCTCCCCGGCCGTCGGCGCGATCCTGATGTCGATCTCGACCATCGTGGTCGCCCTCAACGCCCAGCTACTGCGCCGCCTCGACCTCTCACCCGCTCGACTCGCCGCGTAACCCGGTCAGCGTGACCGCGACCAGGCGCCGTACCGCGGCCTTCGACGGTACGGCGCTTGCCGCGCCGAGGGCATGCACGCAGTACGCCGCCAACTCCTTGGGCGGAACGTCGTCCCGCGCGTCAGTCATCAGACCCGCCAGGAACTCGACGAGATGCACACGAGCCTTGGCCACAGGCTCCGATCGATGCAGCGACGCCGCCGGCTCCGACTGCGGGTGCTCGTAGCAGATGAACGCATAGGCCTCGAGCACATCGCTGAGCTGCCCGCTACGCTCCCAGATGTCCTCGAGTTGCCGGAGATGCTCACCCACCTGTCGCTCATGCCACGCGGCCAGGATCGACTCGACGTCCGGGAAGTACTTGTACAGCGTCGCCCGCCCGACCCCGGCCCGCTGAGCAACCTCCGACATCGTCACCCCGGTCACGCCGCGCTCGACCACCAGCGCGGCGGCCGCGTCGAGCACAGCCCCCCGCACCGCCTCCCGATGCGTCGCAATGCTGTCATCCCACAACTTCGGCACGGCCATCAGCCTACCTTGACAGGCTGTTCGTATCCGAGACACTCTGTTTTGAAAAAAAGGAGTGTGTGGATGGCAGTCGTGCGGGCGTACGTCGGGACTCCGCGAGCGGCACGGTATGTCGAACAACTGACCAGCCACTTCGGTCACCAGCCCGGCGGGATGAAGGTGCTGGCGAGTAGTCCGGGTGAGCTGGTCATCGATCTGGGCGAGGGAACGTGGACGATCCGCAGCGCCGCGGACGAGCTGATCCTCCAGGTCGAGGCAGCCGACACCGCCCGCCTGGACGAACTGAGCGCCCACGTCGCGCAACGCATCGAACAGATCGGCCGCCGCGACGGCCTCCAGGTCCACTGGCAACCGCAAAACCCGGAGTGAGCAAGAGCAGGGACATGGGCTGATTGCACAGTCTGCGGCCGCCTGGTGTGCACGATGGACGGTGAACAGGCCCGCCCAGCGCCGTACGTTCGATGAAATCCCCAGGCTGGAGGTTCTCATGGCCGGTTCATCTGTTGGTACGGACGACTATGCGCTCGCTCGGGTTCCGCAGAGCGCCCGATATTCGTGGTGGTCGGTCGCGACGCAGCGGTTCGGGCAGATCTCGGCGCTCAGTCAGTTTCTGCTCGGGGCGACGCTCGGGTTCGGGATGGACTTCTGGACCGCGTTCTGGGCGCTGACACTCGGCGCGGTGATCCTCGAGCTGGTGGCGATCCTGATCGGGATCATCGGGGCCCGCGAGGGGCTGCAGACTTCGGTGATCGCCCGCTGGACCGGGTTCGGTCAGGCCGGGTCGGCCCTGATCGGGCTGGCGATCGGGATCAGTCTGATCGGCTGGTTCGGGATCCAGTCCGCGGTGTCCGCAGCCGGTCTGAGCCAGTTGATTGGCGTACTGCCGGCGTGGGGCTGGTCGCTCGTCTTCGGTCTCGCGGTCACGCTGGTCGTGCTCCGTGGCTTCCACTCGATGGCGTGGGTCGCGTATGTGACCGTGCCCGCGTTCCTCATCCTGGTCGGCTGGTCGATCATCAGCGAGCTGTCCGACCACAGCCTCAGCGCCCTGGTCAACTCCGCGCCGCCGGGTCCGCCGCTGAGCCTGCTGGAGGGTACGACGCTCGTCGCCGGCGGATTCATCGTCGGTGCGGTGATCACCCCGGACATGACCCGCTTCAACCGGACGGTCGGGGACGTGGTGAAGCAGACCGTTCTCGGCATCACCCTCGGCGAGTACGTGATCGGCCTGTGCGGCGTACTGCTCGCGCACGCGGTCGGCTCGGCGAACGTGATCACCATCGTCACCTCGACGGTCGGCTGGGTCGGCACACTGGTGATCATCCTGGGCACGATCAAGATCAACGACTGGAATCTCTACAGCTCGGGCCTCGGCGTGGTGAACTTCATCGGCACCGTCTTCGGCCGGCACGTCAACCGCGCCGTCGTCACGCTCGTGGTCGGCATCCTCGGCAGCGTGCTCGCGGCCGGCGGGATCCTGGACAAGTTCACCGACTTCCTGATCGTGCTCGGCGTCGCGTTCCCGCCCATCGCCGGGATCATGGTCGCGGAGTACTTCGTGGTGAAGCGCTGGCGTCCCGAGCTGGACGCGACCCGGGCCGGCGGCACGCTGCCCGCCACCGCGCCGACCTGGGTACCGGCCACGATCGTGATCTGGGTCGCCGCCGCCCTGATCGGCAAGTACGTCACCTGGGGTCTGCCCAGCATCAACTCGCTGGTGGTCGGCTTCGCGGCGTACGTCGTCGCCGGCCGGCTCGGCCTGATCCGGGGCGTCGGGACGAGTCGCACCATGGACAGTGAGCAGACCGCCATCAACGCCGTACCGGCGACCAGCTAGGCACAACGGGAGGATCGGGAATGCGTATCGGGATCGATGTCGGTGGTACCAACACCGACGCCGTACTGCTGGAGGGCGAGGGCACCGGCGTCAGCGTGCTGGCCGCCAACAAGTCGGCCACCAGTGCGGACGTCACCGCGGGCATCATCGACACCCTGGACCGGTTGCAGGCCGAGCGGTCCTTCGACCCGGCGCAGATCCAGGCGGTGATGATCGGCACCACGCACTTCATCAACGCCCTGATCGAGGCGCGCCGGCTCGCCCCGACGGCGGCGCTGCGGCTCGGTCTGCCGGCCACCGCGTCGCTGCCGCCGCTGGTCGACTGGCCGGAGCGACTCGTCGAGGCGATCAGCGGGCGCAGTTACCTGGCCCATGGCGGGCACGAGTTCGACGGGCGGCACATCGCCGAGCTGGACGAGGACGAGCTGCGCCGGCATGCCGCGGACATGGTGTCGCACGGCGTCCGGTCGGTGGCGATCTCGTCGGTCTTCTCGCCGGTGAGCAACGAGTTCGAGCTGCGCGCGGCCGAGATCCTGCGCTCCGAACTCGGCGACGACGTGGCGATCTCGCTGTCCCACGAGATCGGCCGGATCGGCCTGCTCGAGCGTGAGAACGCGACCATCATCAACGCGGCGCTGCGTGAGCTGGCCGCGAGCATCGTGGACGGTCTGGCCGGCGCGGTCGCGGGGCACGGCATCGCGGCTCCGCTGTACCTCAGCCAGAACGACGGCACGCTGATGGATGTCGACTTCGCCCGCCGCTACCCGGTCGCCACGTTCGCGTCCGGCCCGACCAACTCGATGCGCGGCGCGGCGCTGCTGTCCGGCCTGGACACCTGCGCCGTCGTCGACGTCGGCGGTACGACGACCGACGTCGGCGTACTCACGCACGGCTTCCCGCGGGAGGCGACCACGGAAGTGGACGTGGCCGGCGTCCGGACCAACTTCCGGATGCCGGATGTGCTCAGCATCGGCATCGGCGGTGGCAGCTTGGTGGCCGAGGGCAACGACCTGGTGACGGTCGGCCCGCGGTCGGTCGGCTATCGGCTGACCGAGGAGGCGCTGGTCTTCGGCGGTACGACGCTCACCGCGACGGACATCGCGGTGGCGGCCGGCCGGGCCGAGATCGGTGACCCGGCGGCGGTGGCCGAGCTCGATCCGACGCTGGTGAAGGCGGCGCTGGCCCGGGTGGCGGCGGACATCGCGGACGCGGTGGAGCGGATGCGTACCTCGCCCGACCCGCTGCCGGTAGTCGCGGTCGGCGGTGGTTCGATCCTCCTGCCGGACGATCTGCCGGGGAGCCTCGCGGTGCACCGGCCCGATCACTTCGCGGTCGCGAACGCGATCGGCGCGGCCATCGCCCAGGTCGGCGGTGAGGTGGACCGGGTGTACGCGATCGACCCCGGCCGGCGGGACGCGGTCGTGGACGAGGCGCGGCAGGAGGCGGTCGACCGAGCCGTCGCCGCGGGCGCCGATCCGGCGCAGGTGCGGATCGTCGACTTCGACGAAGTACCCATTCCGTATTTGCCAGGCAATGCGACCCGCATCCGCTGCAAGGCGGTCGGCGATCTCCGGCTGGGGGCGTCATGAACCCAGGTGGGGGGAGTGCGATGAGGCTGGGTGCCGACGATCTCGCCGCGCTTGCTCGTGGGGCTGCCGTGCTGGGCACCGGTGGTGGCGGGGATCCGCACATCGGCCGGCTGCTCGCGCAGCAGGCGGTCCGGGAGTACGGGCCGGTCGAAATGGTTGCCGTTGACGACCTTCCGGACGACGCCTGTGTGTTGCCGGTGGCGATGATGGGCGCGCCGACCGTCATGGTCGAGAAGCTCCCGTCGGCGGATCAGATCTCGGTCGCCGTCCAGACCCTGGCTCGGTATGTCGGCAAGACGCCGACTCATATCGCGTGCATCGAAGCGGGCGGTGTGAACTCGACCGTCCCGGTGATCGCCGCCGCGCAACTCGGTCTGCCGTTGGTGGACGGTGACGGGATGGGCCGCGCGTTCCCCGAACTGCAGATGGTGCTGCCGACGCTGGCCGGCATCGAGGCGACCCCGATGTCGATTGTCGACGAGAAGGGCAACCGCGGCGTCTTCGACACGATCGACAACCCGTGGGCCGAGCGGCTGGCCCGGTCCGCGACCGTCGACATGGGTTGCTCGGCGATCGTCTCGCTGTACGCGATGACCGGTACCGAGATCCGCAAGGCGTTCGTCCCCGGAACTCTCAGCCAGTGCCTCGCGATCGGTCACGCGATCGAGCGTGCGCAGCAACAGCACAGCGATCCGGTCGCGGCCGTGGTCGATCAGCTCGGCGGCCGGTTGCTGCACGTCGGTAAGGTGGTCGACGTCCAGCGCCGTACGACGACCGGGTTCGCCCGGGGTGATGCCGCGATCGACGGACTGGACGCATCGCTCGGGCGATTGCTGGCGCTGCACTTCCAGAACGAGCACCTGGTGGCCGAGATCGACGGCACCGCGGTCGCGACCACGCCTGACCTGATCATCGTGCTCGACACCGAGTCCGGCGAACCCATCACTACCGAGGCGTTGCGCTACGGACACCGCGTCAGCGTGCTCGCCGCGCCCGCCGACGAACGGTGGCACTCACCGGAAGGCATCGAGCTGGTCGGCCCGCGCTACTTCGGCTACGACCTCGACCCGATCCGCGCGCTGGAGACGGTATGAGCTGGCAGCTCGACATCGAGCACCTGAGAGACCTTGCGAGGGGTGCTGCGATTCTCGGCACCGGCGGTGGTGGCGATCCGCTGATCGGGCGATTGCTCGTGGAGCAAGCGATCCGCGAGCACGGGCCGGTCACGGTCCTCGACCCGGATGAGCTCGACGACGACGCCTTCGTCATCCCGACCGCACAGATGGGTGCGCCGACGGTCATCGTGGAGAAGATCCCGCGCGGCAGTGAGCCGGTCGGCGCGTTGCGCGCCCTCGAGCGCCATCTCGGCCGCACCGCGGATGCGACCATGCCGATCGAGTGCGGCGGCATCAACTCGATGATCCCGCTGCTCGTCGCCGCCCGGACCGGTCTGCCGGTGGTCGATGCCGACGGCATGGGCCGCGCGTTCCCCGAGCTCCAGATGGAGACGTTCTCGGTGTACGGCGTACCCGGGTCGCCGATGGCGATCGCCGGGGAGCACGACGAGACCGTCGTCATCGACACCGGCACGGACAACCAGCAGATGGAGTGGCTGGCCCGCGGGATCACGATCCGGCTCGGCGGCGTCGCGCACATCGCGGAGTACTCGATGACGGGCGCCGAGGTGAAGCGCACCGCCGTACCCAGGACACTCAGCCTCGGCCTGTCGATCGGGCGCGCGGTCCGTGAAGCCAGGGCTGCGCATGACGATCCGATCGAGGCGATCCGGGCAGCACTCGCGCCGACGCTCTACACCCACCTCCGGGTACTCTTCTGCGGCAAGGTCGTCGACGTGGAACGCCGTACGGTCGAGGGCTTCGCCCGCGGCCGCGCTCGCTTCACCGCGTACGACGGCGGGTCCGACCTGGATTTGCGCTTCCAGAACGAGAACCTGGTCGCAGAAGTCGACGGCGAGGTCGTCGCCACGGTGCCGGACCTGATCTGCGTGCTCGAGGCCGACACCGCCGAGCCGATCACCACAGAGGGCCTGCGCTACGGCCAACGGGTCACCGTGGTCGGGATCTCCACGCCCGACCTGATGCGCACACCTGAGGCGCTGGCGGTGTTCGGACCGGCCTGTTTCGGGCTCGACGTGGAGTTCAGTCCGGTCGAACGACGTGTCGAGGCTCTGCCCCTCGCCCGCTGACTCTCGGCCCGCCGCGCTCGATACCCCTCCGCGGCGGGCCGAGTGTTCCACCCCGCCGCGGCGGGGCCTCGGTGACATCATCGGCTCATGACGACGGTCATCCGGGAGCAGGATCTGGGGGCGCTGGTCGTCGGCGTCACCCTGCTGGGATCCGGTGGCGGCGGCGACACGGATGCGTTCGGGCGGATGCTGCGTCGGCGGCTAGGGGCTGGTGAGCTCGTACTGCGGGACGCCTCGGACACACCTGGTGCGTACCTGAGCCCCATCGGCGTGGTGGGTGCGACCAGCGTGCTGGCGGAGAAGCTGCCCAGTGGTGGTGAGTTCGAGACCGCCGTTGGGGCGGTGAGCCGCTGGACCGGGCAGGCGGTCACCGGGCTGATGTCGCTCGAGGCAGGTGGGCTGAACGGACTCAGTCCGCTCATCGCCGCCCTGGATCTCGGACTGCCGTTCGTAGACGCCGATCTGATGGGCCGGGCGATGCCACGGCTCGACCAGTTCTCCTGGGCGGTGGCGGGGCGTTCGCTGACGCCCTGTGCGCTCAGTGAGCCGAGCGGACAGGTGATCGTGGTGGATCACGTCGACGCGTCCGGTCTGGAACGCGCGGTGCGGAGCTTCGTCGCCCACACCGGCGGCTGGGCCGTACTGGCGCTGGCGCCGACGCCTGTCGAGGCCGCGACGTCGGATGCGGTCAATGGCAGTTTGACTCGAGCTCTGGCGCTGGGTCGGGCGCATGCCGGACTCGACACCGGCGCTGCGCCGGCGACGGTCGCGTCGGCTCTCGGCGGCCGGCTGCTGGGTGGCGGGCGGGTCGAAGAGGTCGCGCGCCATGCCATAGCGAACGGCGGTGCTGCCTTCGGGCGTGGCAGTGTCTGTGTGGTCGATTCCGCGAGCCGTGCGGTGGTGCGGATCGAGACGGAGAACGAGTATCTGCTCGCCATGGTCGACGGAGAGCCGGTCGTGAGTACGCCGGACCTCGTCTGTGTGCTGGATCGACGCACACTGCAGCCGATCGCGGTCGAGGCGATCCGGGCCGGCGACGAGGTCCTGGTACTCGCGCTGCCCGGACCGGACTGGTGGCGTCGAGGCGATCGGATCGGGTACGTCGGACCGCGGGCGTTCGGACTCGGATGCGACCCGCAGCTGCTGGAGGCCTCATGATCGCGCCTTCGCTGTCGGCGATGCTGACCTCACCCGGCTGGCGGGACGTCGTCGTTCTGGGCGGTGGACAGGAACCTGGTCCCACGCTGATCGGCTCTCGCGTGCTCATGAACGTCGCCGGCCATCCGGAGCCGATGACCGGCGAACTGTTGGTTGTGCTGCTGGCAACCGACCACTCCGACTGGCGGATCGACGCACTGATCAGCCGAGCCTCGGCCGCAGGCGCAGCGGCTCTGCTGCTCGCCGGTGCCGAGCCACTCGGACGTGGAGCGCAGCTGCTGGCCGAGCGGTTGCAGCTGCCGGTGCTGGGCAGTCCGGATCCGCTGGCAGCTCACGAGCACCTGAACAAGGTGGCTTCCGAGCCCGACCTGGTCCGAGCAGATCTCGTCCTGCATGCTGTCACCGCATTGCGGCGTTCTGACCGTGACCTGACCTCGGTGCTGCGGACGACGTCCGCCGTGCTGGACAGGCCGGTGACGCTGGCCGGCTCTGACGGTGGGACTTTGGCGGGGGAGCCGTTGGAGGCTGAGGAGCGGTCTGCCCTGGTTGGTGCGCTTCCGGCAGTGCCGGTCCCGTGGGCTGCGCCGTACCGGGTGGATCTGCCGAGTGGTGCGGTGCTGATTGCTGTGGCAGTGCTCGGTGCTGGGCCGGTGTGCTGGCTGGTGGCTCGGTTGCCCGGAGTCGTGCCGGCTGAGGTTGCCGCCGTACCTGCTGTGCTGACGGTGGTGGCGCCCGCGGTGGGGGAGCGGTTGGCGTTGCGGCGGCTGGAGTTGGAGCGGGACGCGCGGCAGCGTACGTCGTTGCTCGGTGAGCTGCTGCACGGTGAGCCGTCGGAGGCGACGCGGCGGCGGGCCGTGGATCTCGGGTGGCAGCTGGACGGGTGGCACACGGGGATCCGGATCGGGACCGACGGGCAGGTGGACGTCGCGGGGCGGCGGGCCGACGTGGTGGAAGCCTTTGACGCTGAGGGTTTGCAGGCGGTCGTGGTCGAGCAGGGTGACGGATGGTCCGCGTGGATCACCGCTGCGCGCGAGCCGACGTCGACTGAGGTCCAGCAGCAAGCGGCGGCGATCAGACGGGTGCAGCGTCGCTTGCTGACAGTCGATGCGTACGTCGGTGTCGGCCGGGTTGCACCTGGTCCGAGCGGAATCGCCACGTCGCTGGCCGAGGCAGGTGATGCGGCCGGTCTGGCCCGGGGCCGCGCCGAAACCGGCCGGTTCCTCCACGTCGACCGCCTCGGCCTGGCCCAGCTCCTCCTCGCCTGGACGCGCACCGACACCTTCCAACCGGCCGCCCGCGCCCTCCTGGCTCCCATCGAAGACCAGCCCGGCGACCTGGTCGCGACCCTCGCCGTCTACCTCGACACCGAGTCCTCGCTAGCCGAAACCGCCGCCGTGCTGGGAATCCACCGCAACACAGCAGCCGCCCGCATCACCAAGATCCAGCACCTTCTCGGCGTAGACCTGGCCAACCCGGACGAACGTCTGGCCCTCCACCTGGCCTCCAGAACCACCAGAACCTAAGAGGGGGTCGGTGCGTCCTCGCGGAGGAGGCCGGCGGACTTGAGGTCGGACCAGAGGGCGACCGGGACCTCGGTGCGGGCGAGGGTTGCGTTGGTGTGGACCTCGTCAGGGGTGCGGCAACCCACCGCGATGCCGGCTACGGCGGGGTGGGCGAGGGGGAAGGCCAGGGCCGCGGCGGGGAGGGTGACCCCGTGGGACTCGCAGATATCGGCGAGCTGGTTGGCCTTGGCCACCAGGGAATCCGCGGCGGGTGCGTAGTTGAAGGTGGCGCCGGGGGCGGGGCGGGGCTGGGAGAGCAGGCCGGAGTTGAAGATGCCTACGGCAACTACCTGGATGTCGTTCGCGAGGCAGGCGGGGAGGATGTCGTCCAGGCCGTCGGGGTCGATCAGGGTGTAGCGGCCGGCCAGCATGATCGCGTCGATGTCGATCTCGTTGACGAACCGGGTCAGCATCGCGGTCTGGTTCATACCGGAGCCGATCGCGCCGATCACGCCCTGGTCGCGCAGCTCGATCAACGTCGGGAAGGCGGTCGCGACGGCTTCGTCATAGTGGTCGTCGGGGTCGTGCACGAAGACCACGTCGAGCCGATCGGTGCCGATCCGCCGCAACGAGTCCTCGATGCTCTGCAGCACGCCGTCCCGCGAGAAGTCCCAGCGCCGCCGCCGGTTCGTGTTGATCTCGAAGCCCTCGTCGTCGGTCGCCGCGCCGTCGGCCTCGTAGATGATCCGTCCGACCTTGCTCGACAGTACGAACTCATCCCGCGGCTTGCCGCGCAGCCCAGCCCCGAGCCGTTCCTCAGCGAGCCCGAGCCCGTAGTGCGGAGCGGTGTCGAAGTACCGCCACCCCTCGTCCCAGGCAGCGTTCACCGCGGCGACGGCGTCGGCCTCACTGACCTCGCCGAGCAGATTCCCGAGCGGTGCCCCGCCCAGTCCGACCCGCTGGCCGTCCGGAAAGATCTTCATCACTGTGCTCGATTCTGGGCCGCGGGAAGCCGCAGGTTCTGCATTCCGCCGTCGACCGCGAGCGCAGTACCGGTCGTCGAGCCCGACAAGGGGCTGGCCAGGTAGGCGATCGCGTGCGCGACCTCGTCGGCCGATACCAGCCGGCCCATTGGCTGACGCCCTTCCAGGGCGGCTCGTTCGGCGGCCGGGTCCTCGGCCACGTCGAGCAATCGGCCGACCCACGGCGTGTCCGCCGTACCAGGGTTCACGCAGTTGACGCGGATCCCTTCGCGCACGTGGTCCGCGGCCATCGCCATCGTCAACGCGAGTACGGCGCCTTTGCTCGCCGAGTACAACGCACGATTCGGCAGGCCCGCGGTCGCGGCGATCGAGCAGGTGTTGACGATCGCGGCGGCGGACGACGTCCGCAGGTACGGCAGCGCGGCCCGGGTCACGCGAGCGATGCCGACCACGTTGACGTCGAGGACGCGGTGCCACTCGTCGTCGTCGTTCGCGGCGACCGTGCCCTGCGCGCCGATACCGGCGTTGTTCACCACGATGTCGATCCCGCCGAGCTGCAGCGCCGCCGCGGCGACCGCGTCCCGGACCGAACCGTCGTCGGTGACGTCCGCCGCGATCCCCGTCAGCGGCTCGGACACGTCAGGCTTGAGGTCGAACACGACCACCTGTGCGCCCCGGGACGCCAGCAGCGAGGCGGCCGCGAGTCCGATGCCCTGGGCGCCTCCGGTCACCACGGCGCGTAGCCCGGCGAAGTCGGTCACTTGTTCTCCTTTGTCAGGTCGGTCCAGATCTTGCCACTCGGGTACCGGAAGTCGGTCAGCGTCTCAGCATCCATCTCCGCGCCGAACCCTGGCCGCTCCGGCGCCACGTAGTGCCCGTCCCGGATCACCACCGGGTCCAGGAAGTGCTCGTGCAGGTGGTCGACGTATTCGATCACGCGATCCTCCAGCGACCCGCTCACGGCCACGTAGTCGAACATCGACAGGTGCTGGACCAGCTCGCACAGCCCGACCCCACCGGCGTGCGGACAGACCGGTACGCCGAACTTCGCCGCCAGCAGCAGGATCGCGACGTTCTCGTTCACCCCCGCGACCCGGGCCGAGTCGAGCTGCAGCACCGACAGCGCCCCGGCTTGCAACATCTGCTTGAACACCACCCGGTTCTGCACGTGCTCGCCGGTCGCCACGCGGATCGGCGCGATCGCCTTCGCGATGGCCGCGTGCCCGAGGATGTCGTCCGGGCTCGTCGGTTCCTCCACCCACCAGACGTCGTACGGCGCCAGGGCCTCGACCCACCGGATCGCGTCGGCCACGTCCCAGCGCTGGTTGGCGTCGATCGCGATCCGGATGTCCGGGCCGACCGCCTCGCGAGCCAACCGCATTCGGCGGATGTCGTCGTCCAGGTCTGCGCCGACCTTGAGCTTGATTTGGGTGAAGCCCTCGGCGACCGCCTCGTGACACAACCGCACCAACTTGGCGTCGTCGTACCCGAGCCAGCCGGGCGTCGTCGTGTACGCCGGGTAGCCCCGCTCCCGCAGCAGTGCCTCCCGCTCGGAGCGACCCGCCTTCGCGGCGCGCAGGATCTCGAGCGCTTCGGACGGCGTCAGCGCGTCGGTCAGGTAGCGGAAGTCGACGAGATCGACGATCTGCTCCGGCGTCAGGTCGGAGAGCAACTTCCACAGCGGTACGCCGGCCCGTTTGGCGGCCAGGTCCCACACCGCGTTGACGACCGCGCCGATCGCCATGTGCATGACGCCCTTCTCCGGGCCGAGCCAGCGCAGCTGCGAGTCGTGCACGAGCGACTTCCAGAACCCACCGAGATCGTTCAGCGTCGCGTCCAGGTCGAGGCCGATCACGTGGTCGCGGAGCGCCTCGATCGCCGCGGTCTGTACGTCGTTTCCACGGCCGATCGTGAACGCGAATCCGTGCCCCTCCAGCCCGTCGGCCGCGTCGGTCCGCAGGATCAGGTACGCCGCGGAGTAGTCCGGGTCGGTGTTCATCGCGTCGGAGCCGTCCAGGTCCAGCGACGTGGGGAAGCGGACGTCGTACGTCTCTAACTCGGTGAATCGTGGCATCAGGACCCGATCTGCGGCGGTGGGCGGACTGTCGCGAGGAATCCTATAGGATATGTGCCGATTTGGGCAGCCGTAGGGCGGCGGATCGCCAGGCCATCACAACTGGCCGCGTCACCGGTGCTCGCGCCTGGCGGAGCAGCCGGACGCCGATTGGGATGGCCTGGGGATCCGCCGGTTAGAGTCGGTGCCGTGGCGGACGAGGGCGACGGCGTACTGCGGTTGGGGAGCCGGTCGTTCGGTGTGGGCGAATTCGCCCTGATGGCGATCATCAACCGCACCCCGGACTCGTTCTTCGACCGCGGCGCGACGTACGCGACCGACGCGGCCTACGCGGCCATCGACCAGGCGGTCGCGGACGGTGCCGACCTGGTCGACATCGGCGGCGTCAAGGCCGGGTATGGCGAACCCGTCAGCGAGGACGAGGAGCTCCGCCGGACTGTGGACTTCGTGGCCGGCATCCGGGCCCGGCATCCCGGCCTGGTGATCAGCGTCGACACCTACCGCAGCGGGGTTGCCCGCCGGGTCGCGGAGGCCGGCGCGGACCTCCTCAACGACACCTGGGCCGGCGCCGATCCCGACCTGGTCCACGCCGCCGCCGAAGCCGGGGCCGGACTCGTCTGCAGTCACGTCGGCGGCCTCTCGCCGCGCACGGATCCGCACCGGATGGCGTACGACGACGTGGTCGCGGACGTGATCCGGACGACGACCGGCCTCGCGGACCGGGCGGTCGCGGCCGGCGTCCGCCCGGACGGGATCCTGATCGACCCGACCCACGACTTCGGCAAGAACACCCTGCAGTCACTCGAGCTGACCCGTCGCCTGGACGAGCTGGCGGCGACCGGCTGGCCGGTGCTGGTCGCGGTGTCGAACAAGGACTTCATCGGCGAGACCCTCGAGCTCCCGCCGGGACAGCGTGGCAACGGGACACTCGCCGCGCTCACCATCTCGGCCTGGCTGGGTGCCCGGGTGTTCCGCGTCCACGACGTACCCGCGGCTCGGCAGGCGCTCGACCTGATCGCCGTACTGCGTGGCACCGCCCAGCCCGCCGGAACCCGAAGGAGCCTGGCCTGATGCGTCGCCTGGAAGACCTGTCCGACCCGGAACTGGCCGCGGTCTACCAACCGGAGGATCGGTCGGTCGCGCACCTGCGGGCGAACTTCGTCAGCAGCCTCGACGGCGCGGTCGAGATCGACGGCCAATCCAAGGCGTTGTCGAGTGACTCCGACAGCCGGGTGTTCAGCATGGTCCGGAGGCTGGCTGATGTGGTCCTGGTCGGCGCCGGCACGATCCGCGACGAGGGGTACACGCCGCTGCGGTTGTCCAAGGCGGCCCGGGAGTGGCGGACGGCGCAGGGACTGGCCGAGAATCCGACGTTGGCGATCGTGTCGTCGCGGTTGGAGCTGAGCCCGGTGAACCCGGTGTTCCAGTCGGCGGTTCGGCCGCTCGTGGTCACTCACGCTGCCTCGCCGCCGGAGCGGCGCGAGGCGCTCGGCGAGGTTGCCGAGGTGCTGGTCCTGGGTGCGGCCGAGGTGGATCTGAAGGCGCTCGTCGACGAGTTGGCGGCGCGGGCGATGCCGCAGATCCTGTGCGAGGGTGGGCCGCATCTGCTCGGGGCGCTGACCGACGCCGACCTGGTCGACGAGATGTGTCTCGCGCTCGCGCCACTCCTCGCCGGGCCGGGTTCCGGTCGCATCACCGCGGGGCCGGCGACGACGCTGACCCGGCAGATGAAGCTGACGTCGACGCTGTCCGCGGCTGACGACTACCTCTTCTTCCGCTACCTGCGGGAGGCGTAGCCGTGCCCGTCGTCGCCGCCGCGGTCTGCCCGCACCCACCCCTCCTCGTCCCCGAGGTGGCGTCCGGAGCCGCCCCCGACCTCGACGACCTCCGGGCCGCCTGCCTCGCCGCAATCGACCAACTGTCCACCGCGTCCAGCGTGCTGGTCGTCGGCGCCGCGGCCGCCCGCGCCACCTACCCAGCCGCCGCGGGCGGCTCGTTCGGACCGTACGGCGCACCTGGCGTGCGCATCGGCACCGGCGACCCCGTCCTGCCGTTGTCGTTGGCGGTCGGGGGTTGGTTGCTCGAGCAGACCAAGGCTGCTCAACTGCCCCGCGCGTACGTGGCCGTGCCCGTGGACGCCACGGCGGCCGAGTGCCGGCAACTCGGGCAAGAAATTGCTGATGGCAACGATCGGATCGGCCTGCTGGTGATGGGTGACGGCTCGGCTCGACGGAGTGAGCACTCGCCGGTCCACCTCCACCCGAGAGCCGAGATCTTCGACACCACGGTCGCAACCGCCTTGCAGCACAGGGATCTCGACGTACTGAATGCCCTCGACCCGGACCTCGCCGCCGAGCTGCACGCCGCCGGCCGAGCACCCTGGCAGGTACTCGCGGGCGCACTCATGGCAACCAGCTTGACGGGCGACCTGACCTACCACGCCGCGCCGTACGGTGTCGGCTACTTCGTCGCAAGCTTCACCTGACTGGATACTGTGCTGGTGGCTGAGGAGCGCGCGGGGTATCGGCGGTCGGCGAAGTCGCCGCGGGGTGAGGCGCGGCGGCGGGAACTGCTCGACCGCGTCGCCGACGAACTCGGCGTCAACGGTCTGGTCGACTTCTCCCTCCGGCGGGCGGCGCGCGCGGCCGGTACGACGCACAAGGTGCTGCTGTATCACTTCGACGGACCGGAGGACCTCCTCACCCAGGCCGTTCTTCAACTCCGCGAACGCCGGATCACCCGCGGAATGGCAGCCGCGACCGCGGGCCCGGCCGATCGATCGCTCGCGGACCGGGTCCGATCGATGTGGCCGACGCTGATCGGCGAGGAATCGTGGGTGCTGGACCAGGCGATCGGCCTCGCGATGTACGACGCGGCGCGGTACGCGGACCTCGCGCGCTCGGCCTCGAGGCAATACATGCCCGCATTGCTGTCGATCTGTCCGGCGGGCTGGCCTGAGCAGCGCAAGCGTGAGGTCGCCGAGCTGATCCTGGCCACCTTGCGCGGGTTCCTGATCGAGTGGCGGACGAGTGGTGATGCGGACGGCATCGACGCCGGGTTCGCCGCGATGGTGCGGGCGCTCGAGCGCGAGGAGTCCGCCGGCGACTGAAGGGGCGTGGGTCGGCCCCGACGTACGCCCATGGACAGTTTGCGAACCGCGTGGTTCACTTCTGGTATGCGCGAGAAAGTGAGCTTCACCAGCGCCGGCGTCGAGTGCGCGGCCTGGCACTATCCAGGGTCGAACGGCGGCTGCGTGATCATGGCCGGCGGATTCGGCGTGACGAAGGAACCGGGCACGGACCGGTTCGCAGAGCGGTTCGCGGCGGCCGGGTTCGACGTACTGGCGTTCGACTACCGCAACCTCGGTGAGAGCGGCGGCCAGCCGCGCCAGGTCGCCCGGATCACCGACCAGTTGGACGACTGGCGGGCTGCGATCGCGTTCGCAGCCAAGCTTCCAGGGGTGGAACGCGTGGGCATCTGGTCGTTCTCGCTGTCCGGCGGCTACGTCCTTCAGTTGGCCGCCGAGCATCCGGACGTGACGGCCGCGATCGCGCAGTCGGCGAACGTGGACGGCCCGGCCGCGAGCCGCAACGCGTCCCGGTATCAGACACCGCTCACGGCACTGCGGCTGATCGGACGCAGCATCCTCGACACGCTCGGCGGCCTCGTCGGTCGGCCGCCGAAGCTGGTCGCCCTGGCCGGACCGCCTGGCACGGTCGCGCTGCTCAACACCCCGGACGCCCAACTCACCAACGAGGCGCTCGACCCCGACAACCGGTACGACTGGCAGCAAGCCATAGCGGCGCGCTCAGTCTTCGCAGCCGCCGTCTACCGCCCCGCCAAGTACGCGAGTCAGGTCCGCTGCCCACTGCTCTTCGTGGTCTGCGACGACGACCAATCGGCCCTCGCCGCGCCGGCCCTCGCAGCCGCCGACCAAGCCCCCACCGCCGAAGTCCTCCGCGTCCACGGCGGCCACTACGCCCCCTTCCTCGACGCTCACGAAACCGCAGTACAAGCCGAACTGTCCTTCCTCAACCGCCACCTAACCCCCCACCCCACTCCGGCCGAACCACCCCTCCACCACTCCGCATGAAGGCCACCCGCCCGCCCGCATTGGCGCCACGCCCAACTCCGTGGCCGATTCATGGGGTATCCGGCTCTGTTGTCGGTTCCGTGGGTGCTTCGCCGGCCATCGGCCGGATGGCCAGGCCATCACAACGCGGCGAGTCCGACGGCTTCCCGTGGGCGGTCGCGGCGTCTCGTTGATTGTGATGGCCTGGAGGTCCGCCACACCCCGCCCCGAGGCGGTGGCGGGTTTGGCGATGCCGGGCCGCGGACCGGACCTGCACCACTCACTAAGCAGCGCGATGCCACAGATGCCCCGCTCGGCCGCGAGCACTCGCCGGCTGACGGACCGGGTTAGTGAGTGCCCCACGTCCGCCCAGCCCGAGACCCGCGGGCCAGCCGGGCCAGGCTGGGAAGGATCTCCCACCCGATCCGGGACGAGACCCTCCCCGCCCCGGCGGCAACCGACAGAACAGGGCCAACTGCGGGGATGCAACGGAGGCGAACGAACCATTCACGGATGCGTCAGAGGAGCCGGATATCCCCTCAGCTGGAGGGTTGCCCGCTCAGATTCCGAGGGGGCAACCCTCAAACTCGGGGGTCATCCCTCCGTTCGTGTCCTCTCGTCTCGTACACCAGCGGACCCAGCATCCGCATGGAGATCCGCCGGGCGCTGTACGGCGGACGGGGGCGCGGACACCTTGTCGGGACTTGCGACAGCTCATGACATGTCCCAGGTCCCGACACGTTGTCCCAGCCCGCTGCGGCTGTCCGAAGTCCCCGGTCGCCGTACGCCGCCAGTGGTCCCCGGCTACAGGTGCGGCGCCAGCGGCCCCCGGTTACCCGTGCGGCGCCGGCGGCTCGACGGGGACGGCGGGCCATCGGGGGGCGGTCGCGGCCAGATCGGGTCGCCCGGCCGCTCGCAGTTCGTCGGCCAGTTCTTCGCGGGCTGCCTGTACGACGGCGACCGCGGCGTCGGCGGTTTCGTGGGGGCCCGACCAGTTGCAGGTTGCGTCACCGGCATACCAGTCGCCGGCGGCCGAGCGTCGTACGTGGGAGGCGGCGAGACGGGCCGCGGGGAGGTCGGCGCCGACGAGCTGGATGACGGCGTCGACCGCGACCACCTCGGCGTCGAGGTCGAGGATCGGCTGCAGCTCCACCGCATCCGTCAGCACGAACTCGTATCCGGCCGGAGCGCGCCCGCCCAGCCAAGCCAGCGCCTCCTCGGCCGTCGCCCGCAAGAGCTGCGCGTTGTCCGGATCCGCCAGCGTGTGTACGCCACAGAGCCGCGTATGCGTCGGCCGGAGTTCGTTCTGCCACAGCCGGACCTGCAACTCCTCCCGCCCGGACAACCGTCGCCCAAGAATCCGCGCCAGCCCCACCACGTCGAAGTTCAGCTCATCCGGCGTCCGCTTCCGCCCCGCCTCGAGCGGCTCACCCACCCGCGTCCCCCGCGTAGTCCACGCACCCACGTGCCACCTGGTCAGAGCCGCCATACTCCGACCCTACCGACCGGTCAGGCGGACTTGGCCGGGGCCGGTACGTCGAAGGTTTTGGCCAGGTCGGTGAGGATCGACCAGGCGCCTTGGAGGCCGACGGCGGTCATCCAGGTGAGGTCGGGGACCTCGTGGACCTTGGCGGCCAGGGGCTTCCAGAGGGGGTTGGCCTTGAACTGGGCGGCGGTCTTGGTGCTCAGGCCCTTCTCGTCGGCGTAGGTGGCGACGAAGATCGCGTCGGCGTCGGCGTCCTTGATCCGCTCGGGGCTGATCTCGAGGGCGAAGCCGTTCGCGTCCTGCGGTGCCGGGCGCTTCAGGCCGGCGTCCTTCAGCACGATGCCGGAGAAGCTGGCGTTCTGGTAGAGCCGGGTCGGCCCGTCGACGAAGCGCACGACCGAGATGGTCGGGTTCCCGGCCTTCGCGTTGATCGCGGCGCCGACGGTCTTGGCCGCGTTCTCGTACGACGAGAGTTCCTTCTCCGCCAGGTCTTCCTCGCCGAGTGCCTTCGCCTCCAGCCGGATGTTGTCCTTCCAGGTCGGCCCGGTGGTTTCGGACATGACCGTCGGCGCGATCGCGGACAGTTGGTCGTAGAGCTTCTCGTGCCGGACCTTCGCGGTGATGATCAGGTCCGGGTTCAGTTCGGCGATCTTCTCCAGGTTCGGCTCGGCCAGCGTGCCGACCGCCTGTGCCTCGGAGCCGTACGTCGCCCGGTCGTCGCCGAGGTAGTCCGGCAGCTTCCCGTTGATGCTGCGGTAGTCGGTGTACCCGACCACCGGCGTGTCCAGGATCAGCGTCGCGTCGACGAAGCTCGCGTCCAGCGCGACCACGCGCTTCGGCTTGGTCTTGATCTCGGTCTTGCCCATCGCGTGCTCGACGGTCCGCGGGAAGCCCGCCGCGGAAGCCCCGGCGGCGTCCGGCGCGTCGCCGGAGTCCGAGGAACCGCACGCGCTCAGAGCGAGCGCGGCGACAGCGAGCAGGGCGGTGAAGCGAGGCAGGCGCACGGGTGTCTCCTGGTGAGGACGGGTCGCAGGTTAAGGTGGCTCACCACCTCAAAGGTAAGGCAACCCTAACCGTATGTCCGTGTCGTCCGCACGCCCCGCCGCGCCGCCCTCCACAGTTCGTCCCAGTGCCAACGCGTCCGTACGGCGTACTGCCGCGCTGCTCGCCCTCGTCGTGATCCTGGTGCTGGTGTGCGCGGCCGGCCTCGCGCTCGGCTCCCGCTGGCTGGGGCCGGGTGCGTTGTGGCATGCCCTCACCGCCAATGACGGCTCCGATGCCGACGTGATCGTCCGCAGCCTGCGGTTCCCGCGCACGGTCGTGGCCGTGCTGATCGGCGCCTGCCTGGGCATCGCCGGGGCGTTGATGCAGGGCCACACCCGCAACGCACTGGCCGAGCCGGGCATCTTCGGCGTGAGCGCGGGCGCCGCGTTCGCTGTCGTACTCGGTCTACAGCTCGGCGTTGCCGACTCGGTCGGGGCGACGGTGTGGTTCGCGCTGGTCGGGGCACTCATCGCCACGTTCGGGGTGCAGCGGTTGGCGTCGCGGGGGAGTGGCGCGACGCCGGTCGGGCTCGCGCTGACGGGTGCGGCGGTGGCCGCGATGCTCGGCGCGCTGACGTCCGCGATCGTGCTGCTCGACGCGGACACGCTGGACAGTTATCGCTTCTGGGCGGTCGGTTCGGTGGCGGGTCGCGGGCTGGATGTCGCCGGTCAGGTGCTGCCGTTCGCTGTCGTCGGCCTGCTGCTGGCAGCGGTCAATGCCCGGGACCTGGATTTGCTTGCCTTGGGCGACGATGTGGCCGCCGGCCTGGGCCTGTCGATCCGCCGGGCCCGGTTGGTCGGGCTGGGTGCGATCGGCCTGCTCACCGCCGCCGGAGTCGCAGCCTGCGGACCGATCGGCTTCCTCGGGTTGCTCGCCGGCCACGTCGCCCGCCGGATCTTCGGCGCCCGGAACACCTGGCTGATCCCCTCCGCCGGACTGATCGGCGCGACCGCCCTGGTCCTCGCGGATCTCGTCGGGCGGCTGGTCGGGGGCGCGGGCGAGGTCCAGGCCGGCGTCGTCCTCGGCATCGTCGGCGCGCCCTTGTTCGTGCTCGTCGTACGACGCCGGGCGGTGGTCCTGTGAAGTCGCGGACCGTTGTCCTGAGCATCCTCTTCGCGGCCCTGGCGGTCGTGATCGCCCTGATCTCCTTGAGCGTCGGTACGACGAAACTCCCGATCGCCGATGTGGTCGAGGTGCTGCTCGGCGGCGGTCGCCGCGGTACGCGTCTGGTCGTCCTCGAGTTGCGACTGCCCCGGGTCGCCACCGGACTACTCGTCGGCATCGCGTTCGGTGTCTCCGGCGCCCTCCTGCAGACCTTGTCCCGCAACCCTCTCGCCAGCCCCGACATCGTCGGCGTCAACTCCGGCGCGTCCGCCGGTGCCGTCGCGGTGATCGTGCTGGCCGGCTCCGGCGGCGGGAACATCTCCGGCGCGGCCGCGAAGGTCGGCATCCCGTCGGCCGCCGTCCTCGGTGGACTGATCGCGACGCTGATCGTCGGCGCGTTGTCGGTACGGCGTGGCGTGGTCGACGCCGGTCGGGTCGTCCTGATCGGGGTCGGCGTCGCGGCCGCGGCGAACTCGCTGGTCGCCTGGATGCTGGTGATCGGCGACGTCAACGACGCGGGCCGGGCGGCCGCCTGGCTGGCCGGTTCGCTCAACGCCCGCGCTTGGAGCGATGCGATTCCGGTGCTGGTCGCCGTCGTGCTCTTGTTGCCGGTGGCAATGATGTTCAACCGGGACCTGTCCGCGCTGGTGCTGGGTGACGATGTCGCGTCCTCGCTCGGCGTCCGGGTGGCCCGGATCCGGCTCGGGTTGCTGGTCATCGCGACCGTGCTGGCCGCGATGGCGACCGCGGGCGCCGGGCCGATCGCGTTCGTCGCGCTCGTCGCGCCGCAGATCGCCCAGCGGCTGACCCGGATGGAGCGACCACCCTTGCTCACGACCGCGATGCTCGGCGCGCTGTTCGTCGTACTGGCCGATCTGCTGGCGCGAAACGGTTTGCAGTGGTTGCGGGTCGGGCCGTACGAGTTGCCCGTCGGCGTGGTCACGGCGGCGTGTGGAGCGCCGTACCTGCTTCATCTCATCGGCCGTCAGCAGAAGGGACGCTGAACCGTGCACGTCGAGAACCTGACCCTCGCGTACGGCGCTGATGCGCCGGTCGTGTCCGGATTGACGCTGGAGGTGCCGACCGGTCAGCTGACAGCCGTGGTCGGGCCGAACGGGTCCGGCAAGTCGACTCTGCTGCGTGGGATGAGCAGACTGCTGATTCCGCAGAGCGGTCAGGTGTTGCTGGACGGCAAGGACATCCACAAGCTGCCGGCGCGTGAGCTGGCCCGGCAGCTCGGTGTGCTGCCGCAGGGTCCGGTCACACCGGAGGGGATCACTGCAGCCGAGTTGGTGTCGCGGGGTCGCCATCCCCACCGCGGACTCTTCGGGCGGCTGACCGCCGAGGACGACGAAGCCATCGACCAGGCCCTCGAGGCAGTCGAGCTGACCGAACTGCGCGACCGGCCGGTCGACCAGCTGTCTGGTGGTCAGCGGCAGCGAGTGTGGATCGCCATGGTGCTGGCCCAGGGCACGCAACACCTGCTGCTGGACGAGCCCACGACGTACCTGGACCTGGCGCATGCCGTCGACGTGATGAACGTGGTCCACGCCGCGGCGACGTCAGGCCGGACCGTGGTCGCGGTGCTGCACGACCTCACTCTCGCCGCGCAGTACGCCGATCACCTGGTGGTGATGGGGAGCGGCCGGATCGCGGCCGAGGGCCGTCCGGTCGACGTACTGACCGAGGACCTCCTCCACGACGTCTTCGGGCTGCGGGCCACTGTGGTCGAGGTCGGGGGAGCGCCTGTCGTCGTACCGGATCGTAGGCTGGCAGGGTGACCCACTCCGTCAGCGCACTCGCGGACATCCTCGCCGATTCGGTGCCCTGGATGTCCGTGCGTACGGCGGACTCCGTGCCCGGACCGGAGTGGGTGTCGTGTGCGGAGCTGGTCGCGGAGCAGCAGGCCGGGGGTGATCCGACGTATGGCTGGCGCCAAGCCGCAGCGGATGACTACGCGCGGGACTACGCCATTGATCCGCCTGAGCAGGTCGCCGCGATGTTCACGCTGATGTGGTACGTCCAGGTGCCCGCACTGGTCGCGGGAGCGACGGCCGCGGCGACCGGTGTCTCACCCGAGGTGTCGCCGTCCGCTCTGGCGTTCAGGCGACACCCGACCGCGCACTACCCGTCCGAGGTCGCATTGCTGTCGACAGAGGTCGTGCCACTCGCCGCAGCCGCAGAGCAACTCAAAGCACACACCACGGCTTTCCTGGAGTCGTACGAGCCCGGTGTGAAGCTTGGCTCGCTGCAGCGCTTCGGTGCCGTCGACGACGAGGTGCGGGCCGCGATCCGGTTGCCGGACGAGGCGCCGTACGCCGAGCAGGCCGCCAAGGCGTTCAGGGTGTCACTGGAGCAGAAGCTGCGGACGTCCTGCTGCTACTTCTACGTGCTGCCGAAGGTGAACGCCTGCACCACCTGTCCGCGCTTCCGCTGAATTTCGCTCTGAGCGGAACGACCCCCGCCCGTCCGGATCCGGCCGGAAAACTGTCGGTGGCGCCGGGAAACATGGCGGGCATGAATCGTCAACTGTCCCAGGTGTCACCGACGGGTAATCCCACGTCGGTTGTCCGGCCCCGGGTCCGGGGTTAGGTTCGCTGACGTGACCTCGTCCGGTGGTTCTCCGGCGACGACTCCGATCGGCTCCCGGGCCGAGGCGGAGGGTTATGTCGCGATGGTCTGTTTCAAGCACGGTCCTCCTCGGCTGTACGGCGTCGAACTCGAGTGGACCGTGCATCACGCGGAAGATCCGCACCGGCCGCTCGACGCCGGCCGCTTACGCAAGGCCCTGGGCGTGCACGCGCCCCCGACCCTGGTCAGAGGCAGCCCGCAACTGCCGCTCGGCCGGGGCGCTCTGGTCACCGTGGAGCCCGGTGGCCAGGTAGAGATCTCCGGCCCCGCGTCGGACTCGATCCCGCAGTTGATCGATGACACCGCCGCCGACGCGGCCGAGCTCACCGCTCTCCTTCTCGATGCGGACCTCGTTCCGGGCGACCACGGCCTGGATCCCTTCCGCACACCTCGCCGCATCCTCACCGTCCCGCGCTACGCCGCGATGGAACACGCCTTCCAGCGTCGCGGCCCGCACGGCCCACGGATGATGTGCAGCACGGCCGGTCTCCAGGTCTGCCTGGATGCCGGCGAAGCGGACCAGACCGCCCAGCGCTGGCGCGCGCTGCACGATCTCGGTCCCGCGCTGGTCGCCCTGTTCGCGAACTCGCGCCGCCGGGCCGGCGCGGACACCGGCTGGGCCTCCGCCCGGACCGAGGCGACCTTCGGCACCTGCGCCCCGTTCACCGAGCCGCCACCACTCGACGGTGATCCCGCCGCCGCCTGGGCGCGGACGGCGATGGAGGCTCCGGTGCTGTGCTTCCGCCGGGGCGACAGCTGGGACGCGCCGGACGGATTGACCTTCGGCGCCTGGGCGGACGGACAGCTGCCCGGCGACAGGCCGACGTACGACGATCTGGACTATCACCTGTCCACTCTGTTCCCGCCGGTTCGCCCGCGCGGGTATCTCGAGGTGCGTTACCTCGACGCCCAGTCCGGCGACGGGTGGATCGCCCCGACCCTGCTGCTCACCGCGCTGATGTCCGACCCGGCCGTGATCGACAGTCTGCTGGCCGCGGCCGAGCCCGCCGCCGGTCGATGGTTCCCGGCCGCTCGGGAGGGGCTGGAGGACAAGTTGGTCCTGCAGGCCGCCCGCGACGTGGTCGACCTGGGCACCGAAGTGCTGACCCGCACCGGTGCGGACTCCGAACTCACCGACGCGGTCGCAACCCGGCTGCATCGCACCGTCGACGACACCCAAAGAAGGCGAGCGTCATGACTGTGCTTTTGGCCGGGCCTTCGGCGCCGGCGGGGTCATGGGGCCTTGGCTCCCGGCCTTCCCTCGTCGTTCCAGTCGCTTCGCTCCCTCCACTCCTCAGTCCAGGCCGGGAGGCCCCATGACCCACCAACTGTCCGAATTGTCTCCCGAGGGCCTGCGCGCGTTCGTGGCGGAGCAGCTCGAGCGGTCGCGGGCGCGGACGGTGCAGCTGACCGACGCGGTCGACACCGACGACCTGGTCAAACAGCACTCCAAGCTGATGTCGCCGCTGGTCTGGGACTACGCCCACGTCGGCAACCAGGAAGAGCTGTGGCTGGTCCGCGACGTCGGCGGCCGTGAGCCGCTGCGCCAGGACATCGACGAGCTGTACGACGCGTTCATGCATCCGCGGGCGGATCGGCCGGCGCTGCCGCTGCTCGGTCCGGCGGAGACGCGGTCCTATGTGACCGAGGTGCGGGACAAGGTCATGGACGTCCTGGACCACGTGAAGTTCGACGGCGGCCGCGAGCTGGTGGACAACGCCTTCGCGTTCGGGATGATCACGCAGCACGAGCAGCAACACGACGAGACGATGCTCGCGACGCACCAGCTGCGTATCGGTGCGCCGGTGCTCGACGCGCCGCCGCCCCCTCCCGGTCGCAAGCTGGCTGCCGCCGAGGTGCTGGTGCCCGGTGGCGTCTTCGAGATGGGTACGTCGATCGAGCCGTGGGCCCTGGACAACGAGCGACCGGCGCACGCTGTCCGGGTGGCGCCGTACGTGATCGACACTGCGCCGGTGAGCAACGGGGACTATCTGCGGTTCGTGGTTTCCGGTGGCTACGAGGATCCGCAGTGGTGGTCCGAGGCCGGGTGGGCGCACGTGCGGAAGGCGTCGCTGGTCACGCCGCGGTTCTGGGAGCTCGCCGACGGTGAGTGGTGGCGGCTGCGGTTCGGCCATCGGGAGCGGTTGCCGTTGGACGAGCCGGTGATGCATGTCTGCTTCTACGAGGCCGAGGCGTACGCGAAGTGGGCCGGGAAGCGGCTGCCGACCGAGGAGGAGTGGGAGTTCGCGGCCCGGTTCGACCCGTCGAGCGGCCGGACCCGGCGCTTTCCGTGGGGTGACGACAGCCCGGGCCCGCAGCACGCGAACCTGGGCCAACGGCATCTGGCGCCGGCGCCGATCGGCGCGTATCCCGCCGGTGCGTCGCCGCTGGGAGTCGAGCAGTTGATCGGCGACGTCTGGGAGTGGACGTCGAGCGACTTCACGCCGTACCCAGGGTTCCGCGCGTGGCCGTACGACGAGTACTCGCTGGTGTTCTTCGGGCCCGACTACAAGATCCTCCGCGGCGGCTCGTTCGGCACCGACGAGGTCGTTGCCCGAGGCACCTTCCGGAACTGGGACTACCCGATCCGCCGGCAGATCTTCGCCGGCTTCCGCTGTGCCCGCGATCCCCGGCCCGAGGAGCTGACCGCCTGATGTGCCGTCACCTCGCCTACCTGGGCCCGCCGGTCACGCTGGCCTCGCTGGTCCTGGAGCCGTCGCACTCCCTGTTCGAACAAAGCTGGTCGCCGCAGGACATGCGCGGCGGCGGTTCCGTCAACGCCGACGGCTTCGGCCTCGGCTGGTATCCCGAGGGCGATGCCACCGTGTCCGGCGGCCCGGTCCGGTACCGGCGGCAGGTGCCGATCTGGACCGACGAGAACCTGCCCGGCCTGGCCGGCTCGATCCGGTCCGGCGCCGTCGTCGCCGCCCTCCGGAACGGGACCGTCGGGATGCCGTACGGTCAGGCGGCGGTCGCGCCGTTCATGGCCGGGAACTGGTTGTTCAGTCACAACGGACTGATTCCCGGCTGGCCGGAGTCGACGCTGAAGCTGGCCGAGCGACTCCCGGTCGCCGACCTGCTCCGGCTCGACGCGCCGGTGGACTCGGCGCTGCTGTGGGCGCTCATCGCCAACCAACTGTTCGGAGGGATCCCGCCGGCCGATGCGGTGGCGGCCGTCGTACCCGAGGTGGAGGCGGTGGCGCCGGGATCGCGGCTGAACATCCTGCTCACCGACGGCGAGCAGTTGGTCGCGACCACCTGGACCCATTCGCTGAAAGTACGCCGGACCGCCGACTCGGTGACCGTCAGCTCGGAGCCGTTCGGTGCCGGCGACTGGGACGACATACCGGACCGCTCGCTGCTCGTGGCCACCGCCACAACGCTGCACATCACCCCGCTGGAAGGACAAGAGTGACCCTCATCGACGTACATCTGACTCCGGACTATGCGGCCCGCGCGTTGCGGGACGACGTCCGGGCGGGGTTGACCGCGGACCCGAAGTGGCTGCCGCCGAAGTGGTTCTACGACGCCCGCGGGAGTGAGCTCTTCGAGGAGATCACTCGGCTGCCGGAGTACTACCCGACCCGCGCCGAGCGCGAGATCCTGCAGGCCCGGTCCGGTGAGATCGCCGCCATCACCAAGGCGCACACGTTGGTCGAGCTCGGCTCCGGATCGTCGGAGAAAACCCGGCTGCTGCTCGACGGGTTGCGGGATCGCGGCACGCTGACGACGTTCGTACCGCTGGACGTCTCGCAGTCCGCGCTGCGGGTGGCGGCTGATGCAATCAACGCCGACTACCCAGCGCTCGACGTCCACGGCGTCGTCGGCGACTTCACCGCTCATCTCGACAAGCTCCCCGGCGACCCGCCGCGCATCGTCGCCTTCCTCGGCGGCACCATCGGCAACCTGCTCCCGGCCGAGCGCGAGACCTTCTACACCTCGATCCGCGAAGTCCTCGAACCAGGGGAGTGGCTCCTCCTGGGCACCGACCTGGTGAAGGACCCAGCCACTCTCGTCGCCGCGTACGACGACAGCGCAGGCGTCACCGCCGAGTTCAACAAGAACGTCCTGCGAGTGATCAACCGCCAACTCGGCGCGGACTTCGACGTCGACGCCTTCAGCCACGTGGCGATCTGGGACCCCGAGAACGAGTGGATCGAGATGCGGCTACGCGCCGACCGCGCGGTCAGGGTTCTCATCCCCGAGGTGCACCTGGAGATCGAGTTCGCCAAAGGCGAAGAGCTCCACACCGAGATCTCCGCCAAGTTCCACCGCCACGGCGTGGAGGCCGAACTGGACAAAGCGGGCTTCACGTCGGCCGCGTGGTGGACCGACTCCGAAGCCCGCTTCGCCTTGTCGCTCTGGCAAGCCGTCTGAGGTCAGCCGGCCGACTTGATCAGGCCGTTGATCTTGTCGATGTAGGCCGGGAGGTCGGTGATCGGCTTCTTGCCGCTCAGGATGGGCTGGTAGTTCGCCGTGGTCAGGTCACCGACCTGCTGGGCCCACTGCGTGGTGAACCGCACGCCGACCGTCTTCTCCGCGCCCAGGTCAGCCTTGACCGTGTCCACCACCGTCGCCTGCTGCGCCTTCGTCAACGCGTCGAAGTAGCTCGCCTGCGCCGGGGTGTACGCGGGCGGGGCGACCGGCGAGGCCGGCAGGACGGCGTCCCACACCTTCGTGTTCAGGTACTCGAGCACCTTGAACGTGGCGTCCTGATCCTTCGTGTACTGCGGGGTGCAGATGCCGACCGAGTCGTACAGGGTCGTCGGGGTGTCGACCTGCGGGAACGGAGCGAACCCGTACTTCACCTTCGGCTTGTCGGTCTGGAACCCGGCGGCCAGCCACTGGCCGCCGAACATCATCGGCACCTTGCCCGCGGCGAACAGCGACTGCACATTCGCGACGTCGTACCCGGGCGGGGAGACCGAGCCGCTCTTGATCGCGTCGGCCAGCTTCTGCACATCCTCGGTGTACTTGGCGTCGGCCTCGGCCTTGGTCGGGTGGTTCACGTTGTCGGTGAACGGTGCGCCCCCGGCCGAGACGGAGTACAGGCCCATCGTGAACGGGCCGTCGGCGGAGGTGAGGTTGTCGGCGACCAGGCCGTACTTCGCGCCGTTCTTGTTCGCCAGCTTCGCGGCCGCGGCGTACATCTCGTCCCAGGTCCAGCCGGCCTTCGGGACCGGCAGGCCGGCGGCGGTGAACGCGTCCGCGTTGTACCAGACGCCGTACGTGTTCATCAGCGACGGCAGGCCGCCCATCTGGCCGTCGGCGGTCTTCCAGTTCTCCATCGCGGAACCGACGAACTTGTCGGCCTTGAAGTCGCCGTCGCCGTCCTTGATCTTGCTGCTCCAGTCGACCAGCAGCCCCTGCGAGGTGTACTGCTGCTCGGTGTCGTTGCCGCACCAGAACAGGTCCGGCAGCTTCTTCGCCTGGGTCAGCGACGCGAGCTTGTCGCCGAAGTTGCCGGCCGGGGTGTCGAGCAGCTGGACGGTGATGTTGTCGTCCTTGAAGTCGGCCAGTGCCTTCTTGATCGCGGCGTTGGTCTGGGCCGACTCCCAGGTCATCACGGTCACCGTGACCGGGCCGCTGCTCGAGCCGCCGCCGGAGTCCGACCCGCTGCAGGCCGTTGCCGCCAGCAACCCGGCGCAAGCCAACGATGTGATGATGAAGGTGCGTTTCACTTCGAACTTCCCCTCTATTTCTGGGTCGTGCTGCCGAGCGCGCCGAGACCCTGGATGAAGTAGCGCTGCGCGGCGAAGAAGACGATCAGCGGCGGCAGCATGTAGAGCAGGTTCGTGGCCATGTAGAAACTCCAGTCCGGCGTCTTCCCGGCGAACGGCGAGATGAACGACGCCATCCCCACCGAGAACGGCCACTTGCCGGACGAGTAGAGGTAGACCAGCGGGTTCAGGTAGTCGTTCCAGGACGCCTGGAAGGCCAGGATCGCCATCGTCAACCAGGCCGGCCGGGTCAGCGGAAGCATCACCTGGGTGAAGATCCGGAAGTGCCCGGCGCCGTCGATCTTGGCCGCTTCGTCGATCGAGTACGGGATGGCCAGGAAGTACTGCCGGGCCAGGAAGATGAACAGCGGGTTCCCGCCCAGGAACGCCGGCACGATCAACGGCAGCCAGGTGTCGTACCAGCCGATGCTCTTGTAGAGCTGGAACAGCGGGATCAACCCGACCACACCGGGCAGCAGCATGCTCCCGACGAACAGGTAGAACCACACCTTCCGGCCCGGGAATCGCAACCGGGCCAGCGCGTAGCCGGCCATCATCGCGGTCATCACTCCGCCGAGCACGCTGAGCGCGGTGATGATGACCGAGTTCAGCAGCAGCCGTGGGAAGTGGATCGCCTTCGGCCCGTTGACGAAGTTGCTCCAGGTCCACTCGTGCGGCAGGAGCTTCGGCGGGATGTCGAACACGGCGGTCCGGCTCTTCAGTCCGATCGTGATCATCCACAGCAGCGGGACGATCATCACCGCGCAGACGAACAACGCGACCACGTACCAGGACGTCGTACCGACGAGGCGGGGCTTCTTCTTCGCCGGCGGTGCGATCGGGCTGGGAGCGGGCTGTTCGACGTCGGCCAGGACGGCGGTTTCAGTCGGGAGTGTTGTCACTGTACGTCCAGAGCGAGGAGAACTTCGCGGTCAGGGCGATCACGGCGATGATGATCACGAACAGCACCCACACCTGCGCCGACGCATAGCCCAGTTGGGGGATCTGGCCCAGGTTCGGGAAGCCGTTCTTGTAGATCGACAGCATCAGCACGTTGGTGCTGAATCCCGGCCCGCCGTTGGTCAGGATCTTCGGCTGGTTGAACGTCTGCAGCGCCGCTGTGGTCTGCAGGATCACCTGCAGCAGCATGATCGGGCTGATCATCGGCAGCGTGATCCGGAGGAACACCGACCACGGCCCGGCGCCGTCCACCCGGGCCGCCTCGTACAACTCGTTGGGCACCGACTGCAACGCGGCCAGGAAGATGATCATCGTGCCGCCGACGCCCCACAGCATCACCAGCACGACCGACGGCATCGACATCGCCGGGCTCTGCAACCACAGGCTGGTCGGCAGTCCCAACCGGTCCAGGACCGTGTTCAGCAGGCCGACCTGCGGATCCAGGATGAACTTCCACAACGTGATCGTCGCGACCGCCGGGAGTACGACGGGCAGATACGCCAGCGTCCGTACGACGCGGACGCCGGCGAACCGCTGGTTGCAGAACATCGCCAGCGCCAGCCCGAGGATCAGCGACAACGGAACGTAGAGCAGCACGAGGTACCCGGTCGCGCGCAACGCCGGCCAGAACGCCGGGTCGACCGTGAACAACCGGCGAAAGTTGCCCAGGCCAATGAACACGGGGTCGACCAGACCGTTGTACTTGGTCAGCGCGAGGTAGAACGAGCGGATCAGCGGGTACGCGACGAAGACAACGAACCCCATGATCGCCGGGGCGATGAACAGGTACGCCGCCTTCACGTCGGAACCGGCGTTCCGGCTCATCCCGCCCCGGCTCCGGCCGGCCTTCCTGCTGCCGGTCTTCAGGCGAGAGGCTCCGCTCACGCTTCCCCTCGCGCTCGGAGAAGGACTCATCCTGCCTCCTGGACGGTAACGTTTCCAACGATTTACTGTTGGGTGACGATGCCGTGTCGTGAAAAGGAAGTCAACCCCGTGTCCGAAACGTTTCCAAACAGACCAGAGGCCGCCCGGCCGACGATGATCGACGTCGCCCGGCGGGCCGGCGTCGGGCTCGGCACGGTGTCCCGGGTGGTCAACGGCGGGCACGGTGTCCGGGACGAGACCGCGCAGCGGGTCCGGACCGCGATCGAGCAGCTCGGGTTCCAGCGCAACGAGGTGGCTCGCGCGCTCCGGCCGGGCAAGAAGTCGTCGAGTCTCGCGCTGGTGCTGGGTGACCTGACCAACCCGTTCTACGCGACGATCGCGAAGGCCTCGCTCGAGGTCGCCGGGCAGTCCGGGTTCGCCGTCGTCCTGGGCAGTGTGGACGAGGATCCGGAGGGCGAGAAGCGGGCCATCCAGGAGCTGGTCAGCCGGCAGGTCGCCGGGCTGATGATCGTGCCGGACCAGGGGGATCACTCGTTCCTGGTGGGCGCCGGCGTACCGGTGGTGTTCGTGGACCGGCCGGCGACCGGGATCGACGCGGACATCGTGATGGTCGACAACGAGGGCGGCGGCCGGCTCGCCGCCGAACACCTGCTGGGGCAGGGCCACCAGCGGATCGCGATCCTGCTGGCGCCGTCGTACTACACGACCGGGCGACGGTTGCGCGGCTTCCGGCGAGCGCATCGGGCGGCCGGGATCGACGTCGACGAGTCGCTGGTCGTCCAGCTGCCCGAGGGCAACGCCGAGGCCGCCGCCAAGGCGACCCGCGAGGTGATGCTGCGGCCCGATCCGCCGACCGCGATCTTTGCCTCGACCAACTTCCTCACCGAGGGCGTGTTGCGGGCTCTGAGCCAGCTCGGCCGGGAGCCCGCGGTGGTGGGTTTCGACGACTTCCGGCTGGCCGACATGTTGCCGACGCCGGTCACCGTTGTTGCCTCCGACATCGCCGAGCTCGGCCGCAGCGCGGCGCGGCTGCTGCTGGATCGGGCGTCGGGTGCGGACACTCGACCACCGCAGCGGATCGTGTTGCCCTGCGCCTTGATCCAGCGCGGCTCCGGCGAGCGCGCACCGGATTCTGCTCCGAAGAGAACCCCTGAGTGAGCCGTCCGGGCCGTGGCTAAGGTCGAGACATGTACTACGAGTCCTTCGGTGACGGCCGGCCGATCATCTTCCTGCCCGGCTGGGGTGGCGACAACGGCGAAGGCCGCGACATCCACGAGCCCGTCTTCGAAGGGCGTCTGGGGTGGCGGCGGATCTACGTCGACCCGCCGGGCACCGGTAAGTCTCCGGCGGACCCGGCGATCACGGACCAGGACGGCATGCTCGCGGCGATCCTCGCGCTGGTCGACGACCTGGTCGGCGACGAGCGTTTCGCGGTGGCGGGTACGTCGGCCGGCGCGCTGCACGGTCGCGGCATCGTCAAGCGCGACCCGTCCCGCGTGCTCGGCCTTCTGCTGCGCGTGCCCGGCATCGTGATCGACCGCACCAAACGCACGCTGCCCACCGACGAGTATCTGGTCCGGACTCCCGAGTGGCAGGACAAGGATCGCCGGTACTACGACGCCGTCGAGTCGATCGCCGATCTCGAGTTCCTCGACCGGATCCAGGCCGACGTCAGCACCTATGCGCTGAGCGAGGACCCGGCGACCCGGTTCGAGGGACCGACGTTGATCGTCACCGGTCGCCAGGACACCATCACCGGGTACGCCGATGCCTGGTCGATCCTCGATGACTACCCGCGCGCGACGTACGCCGTCCTCGATCAGCAGGACCACGGGCTACCGGTCCGGCGACTCACGGCGTACCGGGCGCTGGTGGACGACTGGCTGGATCGCGTGGAGGAGCACCTGGACGCGTGAGGGGCGGAACGCGCGTCCAGGTGCTCTCCAGTGAGGGGACTGGTCAGAAGTTCGGCCAGGCCCAGCCGAGGTAGCTGGAGAAGTAGGGGAGTTTGGCCAGGCCGATCTTGCCGTTGACGCTGGTGGCCCAGAAGTAGCCGTCGCCACGGGCCACGCCGACGTGGCCGTACGGTGCGGCGAGATCCCAGAACACCAGGGCGCCCTTCGGCGGGTTCAGGTCGCCCTTGTGCGCGACCCCACGAGCGACGGCGTCGTTCCAGTCGATCTTGGCCGAGCCCCAGATCAGATCCTTGTTGTACGAGTTCTCGGCGGCCTTCTCGCAGTACCCCTGATACGCCGTCGACCCGTTGCGGGCGGCGTACCAGTTGATGGCGCGATCGGCACGCGGGTTGCTGGTGCACAGCGGCGCGACCAGGCCGGAGCTGCCGGTGTTGACGTAGGCGTCGGAGATGAAGCCCTTGCCGGGGACGTGGTCCCAGACCAGGCTGCGGCCGAACTTGCCGGTGACCGGCTCGCCGTAGGTCTGGCAGTCGATCTCGACCGAGCCGTTGGGTTGGGTGCCGACCGCGCCGAAGTCGGTGGCGTTGCCGGATCGGATGGTCACGCCGAGGCCGCTGTCGGTGACGACGGTGCCGGTAGCGGCGCTCGCGGGCAGGGTGCCGGTGAGGATCGCGGCGCCGCCGAGCAGGGCGGTCGCGGCGATGCGGGCGGTGATGCGTAAGAGGGCGGTACGCATGGTGTTTGTCCTTTTCGCTCAAGCAGTGGCGAACTGGCACTGACTTACAGAGAATCAGAGGGTTACGGTGTTGTCGCAGTGGGCAACGATCGACCGGGGAGTGCCAGGGGAGTGCACCGTGAGGCCAGCGCAGGCTCGCTTTGTGATCGGCTGCCGGATGCGTGAGCTCCGGGAAGCGGCCGGCGTGCCGCTCAGCCGCGCGGCCGCGGAGTCCGGCTGGGACAAGGGCCACCTGTCCCGCGTCGAGCGCGGCCACACCAAGCCCAGCCGCGAGCTGATCGAGTGGTACGACGCCTCGTTCGGAGCCGGCCAGGCCTTGGTCAACCAACTGATCGAGCTGGACGCCGCGGTCCGCGCCGGCCGCGACATGTCCCAACGCGACCTCCGCCGCCACGTGCAGCCAGTGCTCCTCGGCGGCTCCGTGCCGATCGACCACCACCCGGAGGACCGCGCCGAACTGGTAGGGGAGTCCGTGCCCGACGGCACGCGGGTCCGCCGGGATCAGTCGTTCGACAAGACCTGGGAGGTTCGCAACAGCGGCGAACGCCCTTGGCACAACCGCTGGCTGACCCGACAAGGCGCCGCCGGTGCCCCCGGCTGGCTACGGTCGCCGGTACGCGAACGCCTACCCGACGCCGAGCCAGGCCACATCGTGACGGTCACAATGACCCTGCAGGCCCCATCCCAGATCGGCGCCTCGACCGCCTACTTCAAAATCACCGACGAAGCCGGCCGCCTCTACTACCCAGGCCTGGAGTCCCCACCCATGTACTGCACCATCTTCACCGTCTACGAGCTCTAGGCCCGCCCCAGCCCCGCGCCCCGACTCCGCGCCGCGCCTCAGGCCCTCGCTGCGCCCCGACCTCTCGCCGCGCCCCGACCCCGCGCTGCGCCCCAGCCCCCTCGCCGCGCCCCAGCCAGAAGGTGGGGTGTGGACAGGATCTGGTGGGGTTGGACAAGGAATAGCGGCTCTTCTTCTCGATGTGTGGGTGGCGGCCCATCTGTCGTGTCGTGGTCGACGGGCGGACCCAGTACCGGTGACCTGACGGCCTGTCGTTAGGTCGTGGCCCTCGGTTCCCGGCATCGGGTCGGCAGCCTGCAGATGGCCGTCCGCCGGGTTCCGACCTGCTTGCGCCGCCCGGGGGTGTTGATCGGCGCGATTGCTGCGGCTCTGGACAGGTGCCGGGGTCCTCGGACACCGCACGGCCTGTCCGAGGCCACCAGGTGGTGTCCCAGGCCGCGCGGATCGCCACCGGTCCCACCCGCCACCGGTCCCACGCGCCGCTGCGACGGACCCGTCCGCCACTGCACCTGCCCGCGCGTGTGCGGCAGGTCCGGCTGCGGACGGAGGCTGCCGAGGGTGCGGCTGGAGGCTGGGCGTGTCAGCGCGACAGGAGGTGTCCGCCCCGGCCCCGGCCTGGCCGGCCGGAGCCAGGCGTGAATGCCTCCTCCGACCAGCACCCCTGGACCGACACCACCTGTCGAGCTGGCACGCCCAGCCGACCTCACCCACACATCCAGCAGATAGAGCCAATAACGGCCCTCCTGCTCAATGTCTGGGTGGTCCGCGCGGCTTTGGGTCGCGTGCCGGTGGGGGCTGCGTGGCCGTACCTTGCCCGAAATCCTGCGGTCGTCGAGTCGTGGATTCGGGGGGAGGATTGGTGGTTTCTGGGACCGCGATCCACGACTCGGCGCTACGCCTCTCGTCTCCCCGGGCGACGACCGAGCCGGTTAGTAGCTTGGTAGTGCCGGGGTGTCCCCGGAGGTGCTGTGACGGGGTGTTCGGGTGGCGTCGGCAGGCGGGCGTGGGGGGAGGACAGGTACTGGTGGGGCGGGACATGCAATAACCTGTTCAACCCCCAACGCCCTGTTCAAGCCCCCGACCCCCTGTTCAAGCCCCCGACCCCCTGTTCAAGCCCCCGACGCGCCGGTCAAGCCCCCGGTGGGGTTCAGAGGCTGGAGTCCCGCTCGGCTTCGATTTCGGCGTCTAGTTCGGCTTTGCGTTTGATCCAGCGTTCGCTGAGGCCCTTGACCTCTTCGCCGATGAAGTCGATGAAGCCGAGGGATATGCGGATGCGGCGGTGGGCGGCGGTGCCTTCGCCGGAGGCGTCGAGGACCTTGCGCAGCGAGTCGGCCCAGCGGACCAGGGCCTGGTCCTCGCTCATCATCGTCTGGTACCAGGCGTCGTCCTGGACGACGTACACATCGCGACGGGTGCCGGGCTCGCGCTCGCGGGTGGCCAGGCGCAGCTGCAGCAGGTAGTTGACCGCACCGGAGACCGCGGCCGGACTCGCCTGCAGCTGGTCGGACAGGTCGGCGGCGGTCATCCGTCCGTCCACACTCGACAAGATGGCGGCGAACACCCGGCCCGCCATCCGCGGCCAGCCGGTCTCGGCCAGCAGGTTGCCGAACTGTTCGGTGTACCGCCTTACGGCGTTGTCGTCTCGCTGTGCACTCACCGCCCCATCATCCCCTCTAGGTCACTCGGATACCTGACACGTGAACGACGTGTTAGAAAGATTCACAATCTTCTGAATGAAGTGTACGTTATGAATCATGACATCAGCCATCGTGGTCTCTGGACTGCACAAGTCGTACGGGAGTACGCACGCCCTCGACGGTCTCGACCTGGACGTCGCGACCGGTGAGGTGCACGGATTCCTCGGGCCGAACGGCGCCGGGAAATCCACCACCATCCGGGTCCTGCTGGGGCTGCTGCGGGGTGACGCCGGCGATGTCTCGCTGCTCGGTGGCGACCCGTGGCACGACGCGGCGAAGCTGCACCGGCGGCTCGCCTACGTTCCCGGCGACGTGAACCTGTGGCCGAACCTGACCGGTGGCGAGGCGATCGACCTGCTCGGCCGGCTCCGCGGCGGGCTGGACGAGAAGAAGCGCGACGACCTGCTCCGCCGGTTCGACCTCGACCCGACCAAGAAGGGCCGCACGTACTCGAAGGGCAACCGGCAGAAGGTCGCCCTGGTCGCGGCGCTGGCATCGGACGTCGAGCTGCTGATCCTGGACGAGCCGACGTCCGGCCTGGACCCGCTGATGGAGGAGGTGTTCCGGCAGGTCATCGAGGAAGACCGTCAGCGCGACCGCACCGTGCTGCTGTCGAGCCACATCCTCTCCGAGGTCGAGGCGCTGTGTGATCGGATCAGCATCATCCGCCGCGGCAAGGTGGTCGAGACCGGCACGCTGTCCGACCTGCGCCACCTCACGCGTACGTCGATCCACGCCGAGTTGGCCGCGTCGCCGAACGGCCTGGCCCAGCTGCCCGGCGTCCACGACCTCGATGTCGAGGGCAACCGGGTCCGCTGCGAGGTGGACACGGCCCAGCTGGACGCGGTGATGCGGCAGTTGTCCGCGAGCGGGATCAAGAGCCTGGTCGCGCAGCCGCCGACGCTGGAGGAGCTGTTCCTGCGGCACTACGAGGACGACGACACCAGCACCGAGCCCGTGGCGGCCGCGCGATGAACGACTTCGTCGGTACCGGGACCCTGGTGCGGCTCGCGCTGCGCCGGGACCGGATCCTGATCCCGGTATGGATCTTGGTGTTCGTGATTTCGGCGGCCGGGTCGGCAAAGGCGTCGATCGACCTCTATTCGGACCCGCAGTCCCTGGCCGAGGCCGCGCGCACGTCGAACGCGTCCCCTGCACTCGTCTCCCTGTACGGCCGGATCTTCGACGAGTCCTCGCTCGGTGAGGTCTCGCTGTTCAAGTTCACCGCGTTCGGTGCCCTGCTGGTCGGGTTGCTGGCCGCCATGCTCGTCGTACGGCACACCCGGAGCGAGGAGGAGAGCGGTCGCCTCGAGTTGCTCAGCGCCGGAGTGGTCGGCCGGTACGCCGCTTTGACCGCCGCGCTGATCGTGTCGTCGGGGACCGTCGTACTGCTCGGCCTGTTGACGGCCTTGTCGCTGATCGGGAGCGGTCTGCCTGCCACTGGTTCGTTCGCCTTCGGAGCGATGTGGGCCGCGGCCGGTCTGTCGTTCGCAGGCGTCGGTGCGGTGACGGCACAGGTCACCGAAGGCGCGCGGGCAGCGAACGGGCTCACCGCGGTCGTGCTGGGTGCTGCGTACGTCCTGCGCGCGATCGGCGACTCCGCGTCGAACGGCAGCACGCAGTGGGTTTCGTGGTTGTCGCCGATCGGGTGGTCGCAGCAGGTGCGTGCGTACGCCGGCGACCGGTTCGTCGTCGTACTGGTGCCGCTCGCATTCATGGCGCTGACAGTCGCCGGTGCGATGGCGCTGATCCGGCGGCGTGACGTCGGTGCCGGCCTGGTGCGGCCGCGTCCGGGCCCGCCCACTGCTGCGCCGTCGCTGCGGTCGCCGCTGGCGCTGGCCTGGCGCCTGCACCGCGGAGCGTTCTACGGCTGGCTCTTCGCGTTCCTGCTGCTCGGCCTGCTGGTCGGCAACATCGCGAGCAACGTGGACGGCTTCGTCACCAGTGACAGCGCCAAGGAGATGGTGGAGAAGCTCGGTGGGGTCAATGGCATCACCGATGCCTTCCTGGCGACCGAGATGGGCGTCATGGGTCTGCTCGCCTCAGCCTTCGGGATCCAGGCAGCACTCCGACTCCGCTCCGAGGAGACCGCGCTCCGGGCCGAGCCACTGCTGGCAACCGATGTCACTCGGAGTCGGTGGCTGGCTAGTCATGTGCTGATCGCGCTGTTCGGCACCGGTGCGCTGATTCTCGTTGCCGGACTGGGCTCCGGGATCTCCAGTGGTGCGTCGCTGGGCAACATGGGTCGCCAGGTGCCACGGATGCTGGGCGCGGCCGCCGTACAACTGCCCGCGATCTGGCTGGTCACCGCACTGGTCGTGATCCTGTTCGGAGCCGCACCCAAGCTGGTCACCGGCGGATGGGTCCTGTACGGCGTGTTCCTGTTGATCGGCCAGTTCGGATCGGTCTTCAACTTGCCGCAGTCCGTCATCAACCTCAGCCCGTACGGCCACACTCCGCGCCTCCCCGGCGGCGACTTCTCCGTGACCCCGGTCATCTGGTTGACAGCCATTGCCGCCGCTCTGACCCTGGCCGGCTTCGCCACCTTCCGCCGCCGAGACATCGGCTGACCAGAGCAGCGCTGGTCTGAGGGGTCCAGCGCCAACGGCCCGCCCGGCACCTCACCGGGCGGGCCGCTTGTCTACGATCGCTAGGTGTTGAGCGAGCGACTTGCCGGGTTCTGGACCGAGCGGCATCTGTGTGTGCTGAGTACCGTCCGAGCGGACGGGACTGTGCATGCGACGCCGGTGGGGGCGACGCTGGATGTCGAGGCGGGGATTGCTCGGGTGATCTGCTCGGGGACGTCGCACAAGGCGCGGACGATCCGGAAGGCGGGTGCCGAGGGTGCTGCGGTGGCCGTGACCCAGGTGGACGGGCGTCGGTGGAGCACGCTCGAGGGGCGTGCGGTGGTGAGTGACGACCCGGCGCGCGTCGAGGAGGCGGTACGGCGGTACGCGAAGAGGTACCGGGAGCCGCGGGAGAACCCACGCCGCGTGGTCATCGAGATCACCATCACGAAGGTGCTCGGCAATGCCGGCTGACCTGGTCACGGTGGTGGGAGTCGGTGCCGACGGCTGGAACGGCCTGTCCCCGGCCGCCCGTGCCGCGGTCGAGTCTGCCGAGGTCCTGATGGGCAGCCCCAGACAACTGGCCCTCCTGCCGCCAGACCTCAGCCACGCCGCCGCCCCGCGTGCGGACGACCCCGGCGACGTCGGAGCGACGTCGCCCACGGATGTCCCCGATGACGTCGGAGCTGCGTCGGCAGCGGACGTCCACGGCGGGGTCGCGGGCCGGGTGCGGGTTGCTTGGCCTTCGCCGCTTTCCGAGGCATTGCCGGGCTTGCTGCAGGAGCACCGCGGCCGGCGGATCTGTGTGCTGGCCAGCGGCGACCCGACGTTCCACGGCATCGGCACGACACTGACGCGGTTGCTCGGCGCAGACGCCGTACGGGTCATCCCACACCCGTCGAGCGTGTCGTTGGCCTGTGCTCGGCTTGGGTGGCCCCAGGACCAGGTTCAGGTAGTGAGCCTGGTCGGCCACCCCGTCGAGCGAGTCCACCCGCACATCCAGCCCGGTCGTCAGCTCCTGGTGCTGAGCTGGGGTGCTCACACCCCCGCAGAGGTCGCGGAGCTGTTGGTTGCGCGCGGCTACGGCTCCAGCCAGCTCACCGTCCTCGAACAACTCGGCGGCCCGTCGGAGCGTGTGCGGACGACCCGAGCCTCGGAGTGGTCGGATGACACCAATGCGCTCAACGTGATCGGTGTGCTCTGCCAGTCCGACGCGGACGCAGTCCTGCTGCCCACGGTGCCCGGTCTGCCGGACGATGCGTACGAGAGCGACGGACAGCTGACCAAGCGCGAGGTGCGGGCGGTGACGCTCTCTCGGCTCGCACCGGTGCCCGGCCAGTTGCTGTGGGACGTAGGCGGCGGCGCAGGCAGCATCGCGATCGAGTGGTCGCGCCATCACCCGACCTGCCGGGCGATCGCCATCGAACGCGATCCGGACCGGGCGAAGCGGCTGGACCGCAACGCCAATGCGCTCGGGGTAGAGCTAGCTGTGGTGCAAGGCGCGGCTCCGGCGGCACTCGACGGACTGCAGTCACCCGACGCGATCTTCATCGGCGGGGGAGCGACCGCGGCCGGCATGTTCGACGCCTGCTGGAACGCGCTCCGGCCCGGCGGCCGCCTAGTCGTGAACGGTGTGACGCTGGAGACCGAGTCCCTCATCGCCCAGTGGTACGGCGCGGTCGGCGGCGATCTCATCCGGCTCGACGTGCAACGCGCATCACCCGTCGGAACGATGACCGGCTGGCGTCCCGCGATGCCTGTCACGATCTGGAGCGTGACCAAGTGACCGTGCACTTCATCGGAGCCGGTCCGGGAGCTGCCGACCTGATCACGGTCCGCGGCCGCGACCTGATCGCCGCCGCACCGGTCTGCCTGTACGCCGGTGCCCTCGTCCCGGACGAGCTCCTCGACTACTGCCCACTCGGCGCGCGCAAGGTCGACACCGCCTCGCTCACCCTCGACGAGATCATCGCCGAACTCTCCGCCGCCCACGCCGACGGCCTCGACGTCGCCCGCCTCCACTCCGGCGACCCGTCCGTCTTCAGCGCGATGGCCGAGCAGATGCGCCGCCTCGACGCCCTGGGCATTCCGTACGACGTGACACCCGGCGTACCCGCCTTCGCGGCCGCCGCGGCGACACTCGGCCGCGAGCTGACCGTGCCCGAGGTCGGCCAGACGGTGATCCTGACCCGCATCGGTGGCCGGGCCAGCGCGATGCCGGCGGGCGAGGAGCTGGCGGTGCTCGGTGCGAGCCGGGCGACGCTCGTACTGCACCTCGCCGTCCAGCAGATCGACCGGGTCGTGGCCGAGCTCGTGCCGAACTACGGCGTCGACTGCCCGGTTGCGGTCGTTGCCCGGGCCTCGCGCGACGACGAGGTGATCCTGCGTGGGACGCTGGCCGATATCGTGGACCAGGTGCGGGCCGCGGACATCCGCCGTACCGCCGTGATCATTGCCGGAAAGGTGCTCTCGGCAACGACCTTCCGTGACAGCCACCTGTACTCGGCCGCGCGGGTGCGATGAAGGTCCTCCTGCTCGGCGGGACCGGCGAGGCTCGGGAGTTGGCCGACGTGCTGGTCGCTTCTGGCTTTGAAGTGGTGTCGTCGCTTGCCGGCCGCACAACTGACGCGCGGCTACCCGTCGGTGAGGTGCGCTCAGGTGGCTTCGGTGGCGCGGCCGGGTTGGCGCGCTGGCTCCAGGCGAACCCGGTCGACGCCGTCGTCGATGCGACTCATCCCTTCGCGGCCACGATGACGTCGCATGCGGTGACTGCCGCGCGTCAGGTCGGCGTACCGCTGCTCGTCCTCCGGCGTCCGGGCTGGAGCGCCGAGCCCGGCGACACGTGGCACTGGGTCGGCTCACCGGCCGAAGCCGCCCGGTTGCTGCCCTCCTTGGGATCCCGCGTGTTCCTCACCATCGGCCGCCAAGGACTTGAGGCCTTCGCGACCACCGGCCTCTGGACTGTCGCCCGCTGTGTCGACGCGCCCGAACCCCGGCCGTCATGGTGCACGCTGGTCCTCGCCCGCGGTCCGTACGACGTCGACGGTGAGCTCAGTCTGCTGCGCGAGCACCGGATCGACGTCGTGGTCAGCAAGGACAGCGGCGGCCCGGCAACTTCGGCAAAGCTGGAAGCCGCACGCCGGCTCCGCATCCCCGTCGTCGTCATCCGGCGCCCGCCGCTGCCGTCGGGAGTCGGCGTGGTGGACTCCGTCGCCCAGGCAGCCAAGTGGCTCGCGGACAACCTCACTCGATGATCCGGAAGCCCTCAACTACACCTCCGTCGACCCACCCGGAGCTCTTCGTCTGCCACCGGCCCACCACGATCGGGGAAGTCCTGGCCGCTGAGCTCGCCACCTGACAGCCGATCCCTGGCCGCTGAGCTCGCCACCTGACGGCCGATCCCTGGCCACCGGGCTCACCACCTGACGGCGGATCCGCGGGGTCTCGGTAGATTGACGCCCATGGGGATTCAGATCGCGCCGAGCATCCTGTCCGCCGACTTCGCGCGGCTGGCCGATGAGGCGGCTGCTGTGCCGAATGCGGACTGGCTGCATGTCGACGTGATGGACAACCATTTCGTCCCGAACCTCACCCTCGGCCTGCCGGTGGTGGAGTCGCTGGCGAAGGCGACCGCCACCCCGCTCGACTGTCACCTGATGATCGAGGACCCGGACCGCTGGGCACCTGGGTACGTCGAGGCCGGCGCGTCCAGCGTCACCTTCCACGTCGAGGCGTGCAAGGCGCCGATCCGCACCGCACGCGAGATCCGCGCCAAGGGCGCCCGTGCGGCGATGGCGCTGAAGCCGGCTACGCCGATCGAGCCGTACGAGGATCTGCTGTCCGAGCTCGACATGATCCTGATCATGACCGTCGAGCCCGGCTTCGGCGGCCAGAAGTTCCTCGACGTCTGCGTGCCGAAGATCCGCCGGACCCGCGAACTCATGAAGAAGCACGGTCTCGAGCTGTGGATCGAGATCGACGGCGGAGTCTCCGTCGACACCATCGAGCGGTGCGCCGAGGCGGGCGCCGACGTGTTCGTGGCCGGCTCGGCCGTCTACGCCGCCGACAACCCGAACGCGATGGTCGAGCAGCTACGCGGTCTCGCCGAGCAGGCTGCCGGCCGGTAGCGCGGACTCAGTCGGCGACTGTGCCGGCACCCGCAACAACAGCACCATCGAGACTCCCGCGAGTACGGCGGCCACCAGCCAGACGTACCGCACTCCGAAGCTCTCGATCACCGCGCCCGAGACGGCGGCTCCGATCGCCGCGCCACCCATCGCCGCGCTGCCCATCCACCCGAACACCTCGGTCCGGACCGTGTCCGGGGTCAGCGCACCCAGCCGCTCGTACAGCGCACCGATCGCCGGGGCCAACGTGAGCCCCGACAGCGTCAGCGCAATCCCGAGCGACACCGGTGACCACGTCGCGAACACGCAGAGCAGCATCCCCGCTGTGACCAAGGCGGCCCGCCGCCAGAGGTACGACGGACGCCGACCAGGCAACGCGCCCGCCACCGCGCCGCCGACCAGACTCCCGAAGGCCCAGACAGCCTCGAAGATGCCCGCGATCAGCCGCTCACCGTGCTCGTCCGCGAACGCCACGATGCCGAGCGAGATGCCGTTGAACGCCATCACCCACAGGCCGAAGGACAGGATCAACGGCAACCGATACCGGTGCCAGAGCAACTGACGCGCGGTCAAGCGCACCTCGCCGTGATGATCCCGGTGCAGCGGCTTGGGTTGTCGGAGCGCGTACCACCAGATGAAGAGCGCCGACATCGACGCCGCGAGCAGGACACCGAGCCGCGGGCTGGCGACGCTGACGGCCGTTGCCCCGAGCATCGGCCCGACAATGAACAGCAACTCCTGAGCCGTCGCATCCACCGCGTACGCCGTCCGCAACGCCGGACCCTTGACTACGCGGGGCCAGGCGGCGCGCAGCGTCTGCATCACTGGCGGCACGAACCCACCGCTGATCAGCGCGGCCAGTGGCATCAGCCGATACCAACCGGCCGGCAGCAGAGCGATCCCGAGCTGGGCCACGCTCCAGGTGATCCCGGTAAGTAGCAGCACGCCGCGTGGACCGCGCCGATCGGCCGCGCGGGACCACAGCGGCCCGGCGATCGCCATACCGACGGAGTACGCACCCGCGACCACGCCCGCCCAGCGGAACGACCCGCTCAGGTCCTTCGCGAGGAACGCGATCGGGACCATCGTGGCGAGGACGGGCAAGCGCGCCAGCAGGGACGACACCAGCAGCGCCATCACGCCGTGCGTCCGCCACAGCTCGCGGTACCCGGACAACTCCATGGACAGCATTCTCACTCTGCCCACCGACAGTTTGCGATGGATTACCTCGCGGGCGGAACCGGCCCACCTACGATGGGCCAATGACCGAGCACAAGCCGGTGGAAAGCTGGCTCACGGACATGGACGGCGTGCTGGTGCACGAGGAGCGTGCCATCCCCGGGGCCAGCGAGTTCATCGCGTCGCTGCAGGCGTCAGGGAAGAAGTTCCTGGTGCTCACCAACAACTCGATCTTCACCCCCCGCGACCTGCGGGCCCGGCTGCTGGTGGCGGGCATCGACATCCCCGAGACGGCGATCTGGACCAGCGCGCTGGCTACGGCCCAGTTCCTGGACGACCAGCGTCCGGGCGGTACGGCGTACGTGATCGGCGAGGCCGGCCTGACCACGGCGCTGCACGAGGTCGGCTACGTGCTGACCGAGAGGGATCCGGACTATGTCGTCCTCGGGGAGACCCGCACCTATTCCTTCGAGGCGATCACCAGGGCGATCCGGTTGATCTCCGACGGCGCGCGGTTCATCGCGACCAACCCCGACCCGACCGGCCCGTCGCAGGAGGGTCCACTCCCCGCGACCGGTTCGGTGGCGGCACTCATCACCCGCGCCACGGGCGTCGCGCCGTACTTCGTCGGCAAACCCAACCCGCTGATGATGCGCAGCGCGCTGAACCGGATCGAGGCGCATTCCGAGACGACCGTGATGATCGGTGACCGGATGGACACCGACATCATCAGCGGTCTCGAGGCCGGTCTCCGCAGCGTGCTGGTGCTCTCCGGCTCCACCGGCGAACACGAGGTGGATCGCTTCCCTTACCGTCCGACGCGGATCGTCGAGTCGATCGCCGACGTCGTACCGCTCGTCGCCGCGATGGCCTAGCAGGTCAGCGTACGGAAACCGTAGCCCTGCGCCTTGAGCGACTTCAGAATGGTGGGCAGCGCGGCCGCGGTCTGAGTGCGGTTCCCGCCGCCGTCGTGCATCAGGATCACCGACCCGTTGTGGACGTTCTTGAGCACGCGCTGCACGATCGCCGGTGCACCGGGCTTGGTCCAGTCACGGGAGTCGACCGTCCACACCACGAGGTCCTTGCCGAGCGCCCTTGCCCGTTGCGTCACGGTGGGGTTCATTCCGCCGTACGGCGGTCGCAGGCAGGCCGGTGTACTCCCGGTGGCCGCCCGGATGGCCTGATCCGTCGACGCGACCTCCTGCCGGAACGCCGCCGCGCCCAGCTTGCGGAGGTCGGCGTGGTCCCAGGTGTGGTTCTCCACGCTGTGCCCGGCGGCGTGGATGGTCTTGGTCAGCTCCGGGTGCTTCGCGACGTTCTTGCCCACCTCGAAGAAGGTGGCCTTGGCGTCGTACTTCGCCAGGATCGCCAGGATCTGCGGTGTGTACGTCGCGTCAGGCCCATCGTCGAAGGTCAGCACCACGTACTTGGTCGGCAGCGCGACATTGGCCGGCGTCGGCGCCGCCGCTGAGGGCGCGGGCGCCTTGGGCGCCGGTGGTTGGCTGGGTGTGCGGGCGGCCGCGACAACGACAGAGCCGATCACCGCGCTGACCACCATCATCATGGCCAGCCCGATCATCCGGTTGCCGGCGCGCGTCAAGCGAACATCCATGCGTCCCCCAGGGCGGTGGGTGGCTCACTTCCTCACCCGTCCACCATGGACACACCGCCGCCGAAAGCCAGCGCCCACGCCGCTTCCGCGTCAACAATCCACGAATACCGGACGCTCAGGTACAGGACATCGTGGTGAAGCCGTAGCCGCGCGCCTTCAGGGTTCTCAGGATCGTCGGCAGCGCCGCAACCGTCTGGCTGCGATTCCCGCCGCCGTCGTGCATCAGGATCACCGACCCGGTGTGCACCTTCGCCAGCGCCCGGCGCACGATCACCGACGTTCCCGGGCGCGACCAGTCGCGCGTGTCGATGGTCCACACGCGGATCTTCTTACCGAGGGCGGCTGCTCGCCGGGTGACGAGTTTGTTCGTCCCGCCGTACGGCGGCCGCAGGCAGCGTGGGGTGTAGCCCGTCTGGGCCCGGATGTATCGGTCCGTCTTCTGGACCTGGTACCTGAAGGACGTCGCCGAGACGTGGCGGAGATCCGGGTGCGACCAGGTGTGGTTCTGCACGCTGTTGCCCTGTTGGTAGACGCGCCGGGTCAGGCTCGGGTACCGAGCGACGTTCTGGCCGATCTCGAAGAAGGTTGCCCTCGCCCCGTAAGCGCGAAGGATCTTCAGGATCTGTGCGGTGTACCGCGGACTCGGGCCGTCATCGAAGGTGAGATAGACGTACTTGGCCGCGGCATCGGCCTGGGTGGCGGCGGCTGTGGTGGCTCGGGTGGTCGTGGCTCGGGTCGTGGTGACCCGAGGTTTGGCAGACGCCGTGAGCCCAAGCGTCGTGAGCCCAAGCGTCGTGACCAATCCGATGGCGACTGCAGTGATCATGAGTCGGCGCGATCGACGGTACAGAGACATGGCTACCCCCCGTGTGTAGCTGCACCCCGAACGGGGTCGTCCTCCATCGTGCGCCCCCGGCAGGCCTTTCGGCCAGGGCCTCAAAGCACCTGTGACAGGAACTGCCGCAGCCGCGGCGACTCCGCCGCGCTGAAGATCTGCTCCGGTACGCCGGACTCCACCACGACCCCGTGGTCCATGAACGCCACCTGGTCGGCGACCTCGCGGGCGAACCCCATCTCATGCGTGACGACGACCATCGTCATCCCCACCTGGGCGAGATCGGCCATCAACCCGAGCACGCCCTTGACCAGCTCCGGATCGAGCGCCGAGGTTGCCTCGTCGAACAGCATCACCTCGGGTTTCATCGCCAGCGCCCGGGCAATCGCGACTCGTTGCTGCTGACCGCCGGATAGGTTCCCTGGGCGCGCCTCCGCCTTGTGGCTGAGCCCGACGAGCTCCAACTGCTCCAGGGCCCTGTCCCGCGCCTGCTCGGCGTCGAGCTTCTTGAGCTTGCGCAGGGGGAGGGTGATGTTCTCGAGCACGGACTTGTGCGGGAACAGGTTGAAGTGTTGGAACACCATCCCGATCCGGCGCCTCAATTCGTCCGGACTGCCCTTCAGCACGGACTCACCGGCCAGCCTGATGTCGCCGGCTTGCGGTTCGAGTAGCCGGTTGATCACCCGGAGCAGTGTCGACTTCCCGGAACCCGACGGGCCGATCACACACGCCGTACGCCCGGTCGGTACGGCGAGATCCACGCCGCGCAGCACCTTGTCGCTGCCGAACGCCAACTCGACTCCGGCCACCTCGAGACTGGCGGCGGTGTTGACCTCAACGGTGGTTGGCATGCGCCAGCTCCTCCAGTACGACGTCGTCCGCGCGGGACTCGTGGGTCGGACGGCCCTCCCGGAGACGCTTGTCGAAGTAGTTCACGAGATGGGTCAGCGGCACCGTGATCACCAGGTAGAAGATGCCCGCGAGCAGCAACGGAGACAGGTTGCCGTTGGTCGCGGCCGCGTCCTGGCCGATCCGGAACAGCTCGCGCTGACTGGCGAGCAGGCCGAGGAAGTAGACCAGGCTCGACTCCTTCACCAGGGCGATGAACTGATTCACCAGCGCGGGCAGAACCCGTCGTACGCCTTGCGGAATGACGACGAGCCGCATGCCGTCCGGGTAGCTGAACCCCAGTGCGCGGGCCGCCTCGAGTTGGCCCTTCTCCACGCTCTGGATGCCGGAGCGGAAGATCTCGCCGATGTACGCGGCGGCGATCAGGGAGAGGGCGAGGATGCCCAGCGGGTACGGGTTCGGGCCCCACCAGTGCCGGGTGATCGGGGACAGGCCTTGGCCGATCAACAGGATGGTCAGGATCGCGGGCAGGCCGCGGAAGACGTCGGTGTAGATCTTCGCGGGCCAGCGCAGCCAGCGCTTCGTGGACAGGGCGAGGACCGCCACGATCATGCCGAGCAGAGTGCCCAGCACGACCGAGGCGGCCGCCAGGATGAGGGTGTTGACCAGTCCCACCTTGAGCATCTCGGGCAGGACGTCCTTCATCGACCCCCAGTCGAGGAAGGTGTCGTTCAGTGTGGACCAGATGTCCATCAGCCGGCTGCTGGGGTGGTGCTCGCCTTGGGCGGGGCGACGTTTCCGCTACCCGGCTTGAAGTTCGGCGGCACGGCGCGACCCGGATAGTACTGTGCGACCAGCTTGGTCCAGGTGCCGTCGGCGATCACCTCGTCGAGCGCCTTGTTCACCGTGTCGCGCAGCTTGTCGTTGCTCTTGGCCACGGCGAACGCCATCGGCGCGTCGCTCAGCTCCTTGGCGGCCAGGATGACCGTGCCGCCGCCTTGCTCCTTGGCCATCTTCTCGCCGATCTCGGCCGGGCTCACCCAGGCGTCGGCCGTACCGGCCTTGAGCTGGCCGAGCGCGGCGTTGTAGTTCGGCACGCGGACCGGGTTCAGGTTCTTGGTCGTGGCGTAGTCGTCCTGGACGGTGCCCTGGACCACGACCACGCGCTTGCCCTGGAGCTGGTCGAACGACGTGATCCCGGAGTCCTTGGTGGTGTTCAGGCCGAGGTAGCCGAAGTCGTACCCGTTGCTGAAGGCAACTGTCTTCTTGCGCGCCTCGGTGACCGTGATCGACGAGCTGCCGAGGTCGAACTGACCGCCGTTGACCTGCGAGAGCAGCGCGGAGAAGTCGGTCCCGACGAACTCAGGTTTCAGGTTCAGCTTCTCCGCCACCGCGGTGATCAGGTCGTTGTCGAACCCGGTGAACTTGCCGTCCTTCACGTACACGTTCGGCGGCGCGTCGGTCAGCGTCCCGATCCGCAACGTCCCGGCCTTCATCAGCCCGAGATCCGGACCACCACCCGCGGCCGAGTCCTCATTGCTGCCACAGGCAACCATCGAGACAGCCAACGTGACCACGACCCCAACTGCAACAACCCGCCGAACAGCGCCCAACGCGCGCACAAGCCTCTCCTCACAACGTCAACGAACGCAGGGCAATCCACCCCGCCGACGCCACCCAACACCACCCGCGAACCCGGCATTCCACCCCGACATCCACTGAGATGCCGCCACAATATCCACCCGGCTTGTGCTATATCAACGCCCAGCTCCACGCAAAGCCCGGCCGTCCTAGGCCCCTCAACCGTGCCCAACCTCACACAAAGCCGTTGCCCTAGGCCCCTCAACCGTGGCTTGTGCCCGCAGTGGGACCATCGACGGCGGCTCCTCAGCCGTGGTGTTTCTCATAGTGGGCGAGGGCGTCGGCTGTGCGTCCGGTCCCGTAGGCGAGCAGTAACTCGGCCACGGCCGGCGAATGCTCCGCAGCCGCGGCGGCCGCCGCCTGGATCTCCTCGGCGGAAGCGACCGCGCGGAAGAGGTCTTGGATCTCGCGCACGACAGCCCGCGCGGGCTGTGACGTGTTCGCGGTCAGGTCGTGCGGGACAGCCGGCGCGGGCTGACTCGTCGGTGCCGGCAATCCGGCGGGCGCCGCGAACGGTGTCGCCGAGTCCGTGACCTGTCCTGGCAGGTGGGCGGACGATCGCGGCAGGTGTGTGGTGGTGGGGTCGTAGGCGCCGGTGGCAGCGCGGATCCGGTCCAGGTCGCCGGGAATGTCTTCGGGATCGATCTCACCGGCCACCGCCAGGTCGGCGAGCTGCGAAACGGCGCGAAGGCGCGACACCACCGCGGGGTTGCCGATCTTCACCCGCTGCGCGCTCATCAGCTGCGACAGCATCGGCGCGGACAGTCCGATCACCTGCGCGAGGGCGCTCTGGTTCAACCCGAGCGGCCCGGCCACCCGCCGCACGACCTCACCGAGCGGTTCGCCGTACAGGTCGATCTGCTGCTGGATGTTGTGTGCTGTCTGGTCCATCGGTGAGCTCCCCTCTCGCCGGCCGCCGTCCGTGGTCGACTGCAAACATCTTCGCAGTTGCGAACGCAAATTTCCAGTCCCAGTGTTTGCAGTTGTGGATTTCAGGCGTGGGACACCTGACTTGACATTTGCGATCGCAAACTGCCAAGGTTTGCGGCAGCGAATCTCACTGGAGGAAACGATGACGGCTCTGCAGGGACACCGCCGCCCCGCGGTGTGGGCGCTCCTCGCCATCACACTGACCGCCATACTGGCCGGTCTGACGACCGGGACCGCCCTGGCCGACCCCGATCCAGCCAGCGGCAAGCTCGTCCTGGTGCTCGACTCGTCCGGCTCGATGAAGGAGCCGGCCGGCGACGGTCAGACGAAGATCGCCGCGGCTCGGACCGCGCTGACCCAAGTGGTGACCAAGCTGCCGCCGACCGCGGAGGTGGGCCTGCGGGTGTACGGCGCGACCGTGTTCAAGCGCACCGAGCCCGGCGCGTGCACCGACACCCAGTTGACGGTCCCGATCGGCACGAGCAACCGGCCGCAGCTGCAGGCCGCGATCACAAAGTACAAGCCGTACGGTGAGACTCCGATCGGCTACGCGCTTCAGCAGGCGGCCAAAGACCTCGGCCCGAGCGGCCAGCGCACCATTGTGCTGGTCTCCGACGGCGAGGCCACGTGCGCGCCGGATCCCTGTGTGGTGGCGCAGTCGATCGCCAAGCAGGGCATCGACCTGAAGATCGATGTGGTCGGGTTCCGCGTCGGCGGGAAGGCCCGGACCCAGCTGCAGTGCGTCGCTCGCGAAGGCCGGGGTGACTACTACGACGCCGACTCGACCATCGACCTCGAGGCCGGGCTGGATCGCCTGTCCACCCGAGCCTTCCGCCCGTTCCGGATCTCCGGTACGCCGGTCCAGGGTGCGCCGCAGCAGGATGGTGCCCCGGTGCTTGCCCCGGGCCACTATTCCGACACGTTCGGGGTGGACAACACCTCGAAGCACTACCTGATCAAGCGGACCATGACCGGTTCGACGCTGCGGGCCGGGGTGAGCTTCCGGCGTCCGTCAGGTGGCAGCTTCGTCATCCAGACCGAGGTGAAGCTCAACACACTCACCGGTGAGCAATGCGGCTGGAGCTACCCGAGAGCGTTCGACGGCGACCAGGGCCTCGCCACAGGGACCGCCGCAAGCTGGTCGAAGTACAAGAAGAAGGACGATGAGTGCGCCGAGTCCGACCAGTTGGTGCTCACTGTGAACCCGGGCAAGGACTTCCGGGAGATCAAGGGAGTGCCGTACGAACTGCGGATCGACGAGGAGCCGCCGGTGGATTCGACCACCAGCCTCCCGGCGCCGGCCGCTGACCCGGTCTGGGTTCCGATGGCCGGTTCGACCCCGCGCGAGATCGTTCCCGGCTCCAGCTTCCCGGATGCACCGCTGCTCCAGCCCGGCAGCTACAAGACGACGCTGATGCCGGGGGAGCTGCAGCTCTACAAGGTCAAGGCCGACTGGGGTCAGCGGATCCAGGCGCAGATCACCGTGCCGGAGATGGCCGGTGCCATGGCTGAGGCCATCGATGGGATCCGCTACCTGGACACCGCGCTGATCTCGCCCATCGGTGAGGACGTGTACGCCGTCTTCGCCAAGAAGGTGCCCGGTGGTTCGTACACGAAGGCTGTGCTCACCAAGCGTGGCCTCGTGAAGGCAGTGACGACCAAGGAGATCCGCTACCTGAACCGGAACGGAGCCAACAACCAGGACACCGGCACCTCGACCCCGGGCGAGTACTACATCGCGGTCTCGCTGACCCGGAAGACCGACGACAAGGCCTTCGCGATCCCGCTGACCCTGACCGTCGGCCTGCAGGGCACCGCCGGCACCGGAAAACCGGAGTACGTCGACGGCGCAACGCCGGTCTCCGGTGACTCGATCACCCCGTCGCCAACCGCATCCCCCTCAGAGACCCCGAGCAACGGCTCTGGTGACGGCAACAACACCGAGGCCGGCGGCCCGGTCCAGGGCAGCGCCGACTCGGGCGACGGCACTCCGGTCGGCCTGATCGCGGGTCTCGGCGGAGGCGGCCTACTCCTCCTGCTGCTCGGGGCGTTCGCGGTACTCCGCCTCCGCAAGAAGCCGGCCGCCGCCCACCCAGCCGCACCCTGGCAGCCCGCCCAACAGCCCTACCCGAACCAGCCCCCGCCCCAGTACCCGAACCAAGCCCCACCGCAATACCCGAACCAGGGCGGCCAGCAACCGCCGCACCACTAACACCCGCACACGGCCCGGATCACCCCCAGTGATCCGGGCCCTGCCATCTCCAAACCAGCACGACCACCCGCCCCACCCAACGCCGTCCACCCACATCGGCGCACCGGCGATGGCCGCCGCAGACCCGGCCGAGGCTGGACTGCGGCCGTCCCGCTGACCGGTCGCTGGAGCTCCATCTGCTCATCGCGGCGGGGCGGTGGGCTGGGGGTGGTGGGCGGGTGGGGCGGTAGGTTCTGGCTGGTGGAGGCGTTTGCGGGAAGGTATCGGCTGATCGACCTGATCGGGACCGGCGGGATGGGGTCGGTCTGGCGGGCGTGGGATCTGCGGCGGTCGGCGTACGTGGCTGCGAAGGTTCTCGGTCAGCATGATGCGGTGACGTTGCTGCGGTTCGTCCGGGAGCAGTCGTTGCGGATCGAGCACCCACATCTTGTCGCGCCCCACGGCTGGGCTGCTGACGACGACAAGGTCGTGTTCGCGATGGATTTGGTGCGTGGCGGGTCGGTCGCCACGTTGCTCGGTGATCACGGTCCTCTTCCGCCGTCGTACGTCGCTGTCCTGCTCGATCAACTCCTGCATGGGCTCTCCGCAGTCCACGCCGCGGGCGTCGTGCACCGTGATGTGAAACCCGCCAACCTCCTGCTCGACGTGACGGGTACGGGGCGACCGCACCTTCGGCTGTCCGACTTCGGTGTCGCGGGCCTGCTCGACGAACCGCGAATGACGCGCCACAGCACAGTCCTCGGCACTCCGGGCTACCTCGCACCCGAGCAGCTGGCCGGTGCCGACCCGGACCCACGCCAAGACCTGTACGCCGTCGGCGCCGTCGCAGCCGAACTCCTCACCGGCGAACGCCCCGGCACAGACGGCAAGGTCCCTGCTGTGGACGGTCCGCTCGCCGACTTCATCCGCCGGAGTACGGCGTGTGATCCGTCCGACCGCCCCGACTCCGCGACGAGCGCCGGCCGCCTACTCGCCGCCACCGGCGTACTCCCACCGGCCGGCACCACACCCTGGTCCGCCGACCCCGACTCACCCGAAGTCTTCGACCAACTCCCGCCCCTTCCACCCGCGTGGACCCCAACAGGCCCAGCCCCACACCCGACGCCCTCCCGCCCCGCAACCCCACGGCCCACTCCACCCGCGCCCGAAGTCCCGCGCCCGGCCCCCGCCGCGCAGGCATCACCCGCCTCTGGAGGACAGGCACCTGTCTCCCGTGGACACTTGGCACCGTCCGGCGGGCGGGCGGCGCTCGGAGCCGGCGGGGGTGCGGGGACGGGCGGACCGGCGGCACTCAAGGCTGGCGGGGATGTGGGGTCGGATGGCCGGGCGGGGCGGGTGCTTCGGTGGACGGCTGGTGTGAGTTTTGTGGGGGCGGCCGGGTTGCTCGGGGCCGCGGCTTGGCTGCTTCTGCGGTGAGCGTCGAATTCCAGTTGCGGTCGATCGGTGGAGTGAAAGACTGCGGGTGATGAATTCGACGACGGTCAGCGCGCGTGTGGCGGGTGGTGATCGGGTTCGGGTTCGGCGGCTGGTTGCCGCGCTTGCGGTGACGACGACGGTTGGGTACGGCGTACTCACGTATGCGTTCAGCGTGTTGCTCGGGCCGATGAGTCATGAGCTGGGGATCTCAACCACCACCGCGGTCGGTGCGTCGACGACCGCCGTACTGATGAGTGGTCTGATGTCGATCCCGGTCGGGCGGTGGCTCGATGTGCGGGGTGGGCGTGGGCTGATGACGTCGGGTTCGGTGCTGGCGTCCGTGGCCGTGCTGGGCTGGTCGCAGGTGCAGAACAGTGTCCAGTTGTACGGCGTCTTCGTGGCGATCGGGATGGCGTCGGCGATGGTGCTGTACCCGCCGGCGTTCGCGGTGGTGGTTGCGGCCGCCGCTCCGGCATCGCGGACGAACGCCATTCTCGGCATCACGTTGGTCGGTGGTCTGGCCAGCTCGATCTTCCTGCCGTTGACCGGTCGGCTCGTCCACGGGTACGGCTGGCGTACCACCCTCATCCTGCTGGCCGGTGTGCTCGCCGTGACCACGATCCCGCTGCACGTGGTCGCCGTACGACGGATCAAGCCCCAGGCCACTCCGCGGACGGAGTTGGCTGAGAGGAGAGGGGCACCCGCCAGAGTGCTGCGTGATCCGGGGTTTTGGCTGCTTGCGGGGGCGTTTGTCGTGCACAGTGCGGCACTTGCCGTGATCTCGGTGCACCTGGTCCTGTACCTGGTGAGTCTCGGGCATCCGCCGGCGCGGGCGGCTGCGCTGGCCGGGTTGCTTGGGTTGTTGTCGGTGACCGGGCGGTTGGTGACGAGTTTGTCGGCTCGGTGGTTGCCGATGGCGACGATTACGGCGGGGATTCTGTTCGTGCAAGGGGTGGCGATCTCGCTGTTGCCGCTGGTCGGGCGGCAGGTGGCGGGGGCGGTCGGGTGTCTGGTGCTGTTCGGGCTTGGGTTCGGGGTGTCGTCGATCGCGACGCCGGCGATCCTGCTGGACCGGTACGGCGCCACCGGGTTCGGCACCATCTCCGGGCTGCTCACGACGCCGACCACGATCGCGAAGGCGCTCGGGCCGCTCGGCGGCGCGGGGCTGGCGAACGCGTTCGGGTACCGCCCGCTGATCCTGACGGTCGCCGGTGGGTGCGCCGTCGCGGCCGTCGCGCTCGCGCTCACCCGGCGGCTCACACCCCGGCGGGGGCCCAGGATGTGACCGTCGCGCCCGCGGCTCACAACCCCGGCGGAGACCAGGATGTGATCTAGGTCGTAGTGGGAGTTGCCGGGGAGGGCATACTTGAATCACGAGTGAACCCACTCGCGTGCTCCGGGGTCGGTGTAATTCCGAGCCGGCGGTGACAGTCCGCGACCCGGCCGCTGCGGTATGGCGGCCGGTTGACCTGGTGGAATTCCAGGACCGACGGTGAAAGTCCGGATGGGAGGCGCACGCGATCGGCGGGTGCGCTCTGGCGTCCGGTAACGCGGCCCGCGATGGGCGGCGGAACCCGAGTCCGAAATGGACCCCCCCGGACGGCAGTGCGTGAGCGCCGGTTGTCATGGCCCCGGAGTTCGTCCGTGACGACGAGGGGCCGTAGTGAGCAAGACTTCGCCGATTGACGTCGCCTGGATGCGGCGTGCGATCGAGTTGGCCGCGAAAGGTGTCGGCAGTACCCACCCGAACCCGGTGGTGGGCTGCGTGATCACCGGCCCGGACGGGCATCCGGTCGGTGAGGGGTTCCATGCCGTTGCCGGTGGCCCCCATGCCGAGGTCGAGGCGCTCCGGATGGCGGGACCACGAGCCCGCGGCGGTACGGCGTACGTGACCTTGGAGCCCTGTAATCACACCGGCCGGACCGGGCCGTGTGCCGACGCGCTGATCGAGGCCGGGATCACCCGCGTGGTGTACGCCGTACCCGACCCGAACAACGAGGCCGCCGGTGGCGCCGAGAAGCTGAGCCGCAAGAACATCCAGGTCGAGCAGGGCGTCCTGGAAGCCGAGGCCGAGGCGGTCAACCACGTCTGGCTGCACAGCGTGCGGATGGGGCGGCCGTTCGTCACCTGGAAGTTCGCCACCACACTCGACGGGCGCAGTGCGGCGCCGGACCGGAGCAGCCGGTGGATCACCGGCCCGATCGCGCGCGCCGACGTGCACCGGCACCGGGCCGAGTGCGACGCCATCGTCGTCGGCACCCAGACCGTGCTGGACGACGACCCCGAACTCACGGTCCGCGACGAGAACGACGTACCGGCAGCTCGGCAGCCGCTCCGCGTCGTGGTCGGCGACCGTGAGATCCCGCCGACCGCGAAGGTCCGCAACGACCGCGCGGAGACCTTGCTCCTGCCCACCCACGATCCCGCCGAAGTGCTCCGGCAGCTGGACGACCGGCAGATCCGGCACCTCTGGCTCGAAGGCGGCCCGACGCTGGCCGCTGCGTTCCTGCGCGCCCAGCTCGTCGACCAGATCGTCGCCTACATCGCCCCGGCGGTGCTGGGCTCCGGGTACGCCGCGATCGGGGACCTGGGCGCGGAATCGATCGACCACCTGCGGCGGTTCAAGTTAGCGGACGTCACCCGCCTCGGCGACGACGTCCGGCTGATCCTGACGCCGCTCGAACCGCAAAGGACACCCTGAATGTTCACCGGAATCGTCGAGGAGCTCGGCACCATCGAAGCCCTCGACCTGCTCGAAGGTGACGCCGCCCGGCTCACCATTCGCGGCCCGTTGGTGACCGAGGACGCCGGCCACGGCGACTCGATCGCGGTCAACGGCTGCTGCCTGACCGTCGTCGAGACCGGCGACGGCACGTTCACGGCCGACGTGATGCGCGAGACGTTGCAGCGCACCAGCCTCGGCCAGGCCGCCAAGGGTTCGCGCGTCAACCTGGAGCGGGCCGTCGCCGCGCACGCCCGGCTCGGCGGGCACATCGTCCAGGGCCACGTCGACGGCGTCGGCACGATCGCGAGCCGGACGCCGTCCGAGCACTGGGAAGACGTCCGGATCGCCGCGCCCGCGGACATCCTCAAGTACGTCGCCGAGAAGGGCTCGATCGCGATCGACGGGGTCTCGCTGACCGTCACCGACGTGGACGACGCGACCGGGACGTTCGGGGTCAGCCTGATCCCCACCACGCTCGAACTCACCGTGCTGGGCGCCAACCAGGTCGGTGACACCGTCAATCTCGAGGTCGACGTGATCGCCAAGTACGTCGAACGACTGCTCAACGGAGGCACCAAGTGAACCCGATCGACTGGCTACTGCATTCGCAGGTGGTGATCGCCGGTTCGGCAGTCCTGGTCCGGGAGATCGTCGGCAACGGCTTCGGTCTCGCCAGCGCCCTGTTCGGCATGCGCCGGCGCGTCGCGGCCTGGCCGATCGGCATCGTCGGCAACGTCTTGCTGTTCACCGTCTTCGTCGGCGGGGTCTTCGACACACCGCAGGACAAGGACCTCTGGGGTCAGGCCGGCCGCCAGGTGTTCTTCGCGATCATCAGCGTCTACGGCTGGTATCGCTGGTACCAGACCCGGCACCACGGCGCGACCACGGGCGTGCAGCCGCGCTGGGCGACGACGCGGGAGCGGCTCGAGTTGCTCGGCATCGCGGTGGTCCTCTACGCGATCGCGTACGTCGTCCTCCGCGAACTGGGCTCGTGGGGTCCGCAGTGGGACGCGTGGATCCTGACCGGCTCGATCCTGGCGACGTACGGGATGGCTCGCGGATTCGTGGAGTTCTGGCTGATCTGGATCGCAGTGGACGTGGTGGGCGTACCGCTGCTGGTGCAGGCGAAGTTCTACCCGTCGGCGACGATGTACGTCGTCTACGGACTGTTCTGCGTGCTCGGCTTCGCGTCCTGGTGGAAGATCCAGAACCGCGAACGCGTCGGCACGCCCGAACCAGTGGTGGTGGGATGACATGGGTAACGTGCTGAAGCTCGACACGATCGAGCATGCGATCGACGAGATCCGGGCCGGACGGCCGGTGATCGTGGTCGACGACGAGGACCGCGAGAACGAGGGCGACCTGATCTTCGCGGCGTCCAAGGCGACTCCGGAGCTGCTGGCATTCCTGATCCGGTACAGCTCAGGCGTGGTCTGTGTGCCGATGGAGGGCGCCGAGCTCGACCGGCTCGGCGTCCCGCTGATGACGCCGCACAACCGGGAGCGGATGCGTACGGCGTACACGATCTCGGTCGACGCCCGTGACAGCATCAGCACCGGGATCTCGGCGGCCGACCGGGCCCGGACGATCCGGGTGCTGACCGACTCGGCCTCGGAGCCGTACGACCTGGTCCAGCCCGGCCACGTGTTCCCGCTGCGCGGGCGCGAGGGCGGCGTACTGGTCCGGCCCGGGCACACCGAGGCGTCGATCGACCTGGCCCGGATGGCCGGGCTGACGCCGGCCGCGGTCATTTCCGAGCTGGTGAACGACGACGGCACGATGAAGCGCGGTCCGCAGCTGCGGACGTTCGCCGACGAGCACGGGCTGGTGCTGGTGTCGATCGACGATCTGATCCGGTACCGGCGCCGTACCGAATCGCAGATCCAGCGCGTCGCGACGACCACGCTGCCGACGCAGTACGGCGATTTCGTTGCCCACGGCTACCGGAACACGGTGGACGGGTCGGAGCAGCTGGCGCTGGTTCGCGGCGAGATCGGCGACGGACCGACGCTGGTGCGGTTGCATTCGGAGTGCTTGACCGGTGATGTGTTCGGCTCGCTGCGGTGTGACTGTGGTCCGCAGCTCGATGAGGCGATGCGGCAGGTTGCGGCTGAGGGCGGCGTCGTCGTGTATCTGCGCGGTCATGAGGGACGCGGGATCGGGCTGTTGCACAAGCTGCAGGCTTATGAGCTGCAGGACGCGGGCCGGGACACGGTTGACGCGAACCTGGATCTCGGGTTGCCGGCGGATGCGCGCGACTACGGCACCGGCGCGCAGATCCTCGCGGATCTGGGCGTGAAAGAGGTGCGGTTGCTGACCAACAACCCGGACAAGCTCGCCGGGGTCCAGGGGTACGGCATCGACGTGGTCGAGCGCCGCAGCATCTCGATCGACCCGACCGAACACAACCTGCGGTACCTGCGGACGAAGCGCGACCGGATGGGTCATCACCTGCCCGGCGGCGTGCTCACGGAAGAGAACGGAGCCGGCTGATGTCGGGCAGTGGAGCACCAACCATCGAGGTCCCGCGCGCGGACGGGGCCCGGGTCGCGATCGTCGCGGCCCGGTGGCACCCGAAGGTCACCGACGCTCTGGTCGCGGGTGCGATCCGCGCGCTCGACGACTCCGGCGTCACCGACTACACGGTGGTCCGGGTGCCGGGGTCCTTCGAGCTCCCGGTCGCGTCGCTGCACGCGGCCAAGAACGGGTACGACGCTGTGGTGGCGCTGGGCGTGGTGATCCGCGGTGACACTCCGCACTTCGAGTACGTCTGCCAGGCGGCGACCGAAGGTCTCATGCAGGTCGGCGTGAGTACGGGCATCCCGATCGGCTTCGGCGTACTCACTTGCGACAACGACCCCCAGGCCCTGGACCGAGCAGGCCTCCCCGACAGCCGCGAAGACAAGGGCTACGAGGCAACCCAAGCAGCCCTCTCCACTCTGGTTGCCATCCGCGAGTTGTAGCGGTCAGTCGCGGACCGGATTGGCCGAGTCGTGGCGATTGGCGGCAGTGCGATCGATCGAGTCGTGAATCGGTGCTCGCGATGAGGCATTCTCGCCGACCCCGATCCACGACTCGTGCCCGAAAGGATGCGCGGTTGGGCGGGTAGCGCGTGGGAACGGCCACCGCTACTTGATCCGGGTGTGTTGCATTTTCCAGTTGGGGAGCCAGGTTTTGCCGCCGTCGGTGGAGAAGGATTGCTCCCAGGCGGCCTTGTCGACGCCTGGGGTCCAGCGGAAGCGGACGTCGATGGGCTGACCGTCCCAGACGTCCGGACCCTCGAAGGTCCCGGTGCCGTCCTCGGCGAAGGAGCCGATGACGGGGGTCTCCAACTGGCCGCGGAGGCTGTTGATCCAGTGGATGGCCCAGGTCTTCGACTCGGGGTTGTAGATGCGGAGGGTTGCGCCGCGGAAGCCCTCGGTCGGGAACCAGCCCTCGTCGAAGCTGATCGCTCCGTCGAAGTACGTCGTGACTTCCATCTCGGACTGCATGTCGTACCACTCGGCCGGCTCGCCCAAGACAGGCTTGCGGCGGCTGTTGTGCATGTCCCAGCGACCGACGAGGAAGTCGAAATCACCGGTCACCTTGGGGATCTTGAGGGCGGGTGGGGGCGTGGACCGGCGGGTGAAGTCCATGATCCAGTTGGTTTCCCAGGTCTCGCCGCCGTCGTTGGAGTACGCCTGCTCCCAGTGCGCGGTCTCCGCGGTGATGTCCGACCACTCGTAGCTGCAGAGGATCGGCTTCCCGTCGAGCTCGTCCTCACCGACCAGCCGGCAGGTCGAGCCGTCCTCCGACCAGCCGCCGCGCACCGGGGGATAGAGCTGCATCGTGGTGCTGTTGATCCACCAGATGCTCCACTCCTTGGCGATCGGGTCGAACAACCGCACCGACAGGCCGTACGACCCTTTCGTCGGGAAGCGCACCTCGTCGATGCTGATCGCCCCGTCGAAGTACGTGTGTGCCGTCGTCGTGCCGTCGTACTGCAGCCACTCGTCGCTCCCGGCGAAGGCTTGCTTCAAGGTTCGGTGCCGGACGTCGAAATACCCGTTGAGGAAGTCGAAGTCGCCGGTCACCTTGGTCCATGTCGTCATGCAGCCAAGCTTCGCCGCCATACCTGACAGGTCATGGCAGTGTTTGCGGCTAACCTCGGAGCATGCGTTCGAGTCGGTTGCTGTCGATCCTGCTGTTGCTGCAGACGCGGCGGCAGTTGACCGCGCGTGAGCTCGCCGAGGAACTCGAGGTGTCGCTGCGCACCATCTACCGCGACGTCGAGGCGCTCGCGGCGGCCGGCGTTCCGGTGTACGCCGATCAGGGGCGGGCCGGCGGCTATCGGCTGGTCGAGGGGTACCGGACGAGGCTGACCGGACTCACCGAGCAGGAGGCGGCCGCGCTGTTCCTGGTCGGCCTGCCCGGCGCGGCCGCGGCGTTCGGGTTGACCGCCGAGACGAGCGGGGCCGAGCTGAAGCTGCTGGCCGCGCTGGCGCCGGACCAGCGGGATCGCGCCGGGCGGCTGAAGAACCGCTTCCACCTCGACCTGCCCGCCTGGTACCAGGACGCCGAGAACTCGCCGCATCTCGCCGCCGTCGCCGACGCCGTACTGCACGACCGCCGGATCAAGGTGCTCTACCGCCGATGGGAGGAGCCGCGGGAGGTCGAACGTGTGCTGGCGCCGTACGGGCTCGTGCTCAAGAACGGCAGTTGGTACGTCGTTTCCGCGACCGCGAAGGGGATGCGCACGTACCGCGTCTCGAACATCCTCGAGCTGACGCCGACCGAGGAGGAGTTCGAGCGGACCGAAGGGTTCGACCTATCGCGGTACTGGCAGGAGCATCTCGATCAGTTCGACCAGGTCCGCTTCACCGCGTACGCCGTACTCCGGGTGTCGGCGCGGTTGGTCGGGCGCATGCACGACATCTCGTTCCCGCAGTTGGTCAAGGCGGTCGCGGCGGCTGAGCCGGCGGAGGACGGCAGTGTGACGGTCACACTGCCGATCGAGTCGGTGCCGAACGCGGCGGCTGCGTTCTGCCGGTTCGGTGATGCCGTCGAGGTGCTGGAGCCGCCGGAGTTGCGGACCGAGCTGGCGAGGCTCGGCCGCACGCTGTCCGACCTCTACTCCTGAGCCAGCTGGTCGTTGGCCCGCTCGCCCGCCTCGCTGCTGCGGCGGAGGAAGCCGGCGATCAGGTCGAGCTCGGCCTCGCTGTAGCCGGCCAGGACGTCGTCCATCGCGCCGATCATCGGCTGGTAGAGCCGGAACACCTCCATCCCGCGGTCCGGCAGGACGCGGATGGTGACGCTGCGGCGGTCCGCCCGGGCGCGGTCGCGGGCGATCCAGCCCGCCCGTTCGAGCCGGTCGAGGATGCCGGTCAGCGTGGCCGGGTGCAGTCCGGCCTGGCGGGCCAGGGCGCTCGGCGTCAGCGGGCCGCTGCGCGCCAGGACGTCGAGGCAGTCGAGGTCGACGTCCTTCAGCGCCAGCTTGCCGCCGACCTGGTGGTTCAGCAGGGCGAGCTGGATCCGCAGATCGCGGAGGGCGGCCTTGATCTCGTTCCCGGCGCGGCGACGCTGGCGCTGTGCGTGGCGCGGGTCACCTGTTTCTGTCTGTTCCATATCTTATGAGTTCCGTACTATATGAGTTACAGAGCAGATTTCACGGTAGCGCATGAAGGAGTCCGGAATGAAGATCACGGTGTTCGGGGCGACGGGCGGGATCGGCGGTCACGTCGTCCGGCAGGCTCTCGAGGCGGGGCACAAGGTGACGGCGGTGGTGCGTACGTCGTCGGCGTTCGACCTGGAGCATTCGTCGCTGGAGGTGTTCCGGGTGCCCGGGTTGGGCGAGGCGGAGCCGCTGCGGGATGCGGTGGACGGGAGCGAGGCGGTCATCTCCGGGGTGGGGGCGCGCGGGCGCAAGGACGGGCCGGTCGCGTCGGAGAGCACGCGTTCCATACTGGCCGCGCTGTCAGCGGTCGGCGTACGGCGGTTTGTCGCGGTGAGCGCCGCGCCCATCGGACCGGTGCCGGCGGATGAGAGCTTCCTCAACCGGCGGGTGGTGTACCCGGTGATCAACGCCTTCGCCGCCGATGTGTACGCCGATCTGCGCGTGATGGAGGCCGACATCATGAGCAGTTCGGCCGCGTGGACGATCGTCCGGCCGCCGAAGCTCACGAACAAGGCGCTGACCGGCACGTATCGGACGGTTGTTGGCGGGACGGTCACGCGGGGGTATCTGATCTCGCGGGCCGACGTGGCTCACCTGATGCTTGCGGTGCTCGACGATCCGGCGACGATCAACCAGCCGGTCGGGTTGGCGTACTGATGACCCCGGTCGTGCGTGGGGTGAGTCTGCTGTTCAGCGGGCTCTTCGCCGGCTTCTTGCTGTGTGTGCTGGTGCTCGAGAACTCGTTGCGCGGGTTCGATGCGTCGGTCTACACGCAGGTCCGGCTGGTCGAGCTGGACCGGCTGGACACGCTCGCGTCGGTGACCCTGATCCCGGCGATCGTGACCACGGTCGTGCTCGCAATCCGGGCCCGAGGCAACGATCGACGGCTGGTGCTCGTGGCGATCGCGCTGCTGTTGGTCGTGTTCACGACGACGCTCGCGATCAACCTGCCGATCAATGCGGACCAGTCGTCGTGGTCGGTGCAGAACCCGCCGGCCGACTGGTCCAGCGTGCGCGACCACTGGCAGCTCGCACACCTGATCCGCACCGCCGCCGCCCTGCTCGCCTTCGGCTCGCTGATCGGCTCCGCGCTCACCCACCGAACCCCCGCGAACCACCCCACCCCCCACACCGCCGTACCCGCATAGTCCCCCACCCCACGTGCCGATTCGACCTTGAGCACCCACCAACCATTTCGAGACGCCGAAAGTGGTTGGTGGGTGCTCAAGGTGGAGCCGCGGGACGGATCAGCGAAGTACGCCGGCCGACCTCAACCGCTCGATGATGAGGTCGTGGGGGACGGCTCGGGCGCTGTTGCCGCGGTGGCCGGTGGTGGTGTGGGCCATCGTCAGTGAGTTGAGGAGGGCTTCTTCGACGGACTCGGTGACGGCTTGGAACGGGCCGCGGAGGTCGCGGTCGGCGTAACTCGGCCTGCGGTTGGTGGTGAAGGCGATCGCGTAGTCGCCGCTGCCGGGGGCGTAGTCGGAGCCGACGCGGGCGAGCGCGAAGATCGCGCGGCGGGCCAGGCGGCCGAGTTGGCGGGCGTCGAGCGGGAGGTCGGTGGCGACGACGATCATGCAGGAGTTGCCGTCGGCGTCGAGCGGCCGAGCCGGGATCGGAGTGCCGAGGACCGCGAGCAGACCGGAGAAGTTGGACTGAACCAGAGCACCGACCGTGCCCACGCCAGCTCCGAGGGTGCGGGAGGCAGTGCCGATTCCGGCCTTGAAGCCGAGGGCCGACGTACCGGTGCCGGCTCCGACGCACCCCTCGGCGGGGAGGTCGGGGGAGGCCGAGTCCAGGGCGGTGTGGACGTGTTCGGGGGTGATCGGGCGGCGGCGGATGTCGGAGAGGTAGCCGTCGTTGGTCTCGCCGACGATCGGGTTGAGGCTGGTGGCGTTCGGGTCGCGGTCGAGGAGCCAGGTGAGGAAGGCGTCGGCGACGCGGAAGACACTCAACGTCCCGGTGAGCAGGATCGGGGTCTCGATCACGCCGAGTTCGTCGACCTGGGTGGAGCCGACGAGTTTGCCGTACCCGTTGCCGACCGCAACCGCCGCCGGCAGCCCCTCGACGTACCCGTCCGGCACGATCGCCGTCACCCCGGTGTTGAGATCGCCACCGGAGATCGTTGTCTGCCCGACCCGCACCCCAGGTACGTCGGTGATCGCGTTGAGCGCACCGGGTGGGAGGGTGCCGACGACGGCGCCGAGGTCACGGACTCTGCGGGGAGTGTGCATGCGCACTATCGTCGGCCAGGTGCTCGAACACTTGACCGGTCGGGTCTGGCTCTACCCCCACGACCCTGACCCCGACGCGGTCCGCCCGTCCGTAGCCGTCATCGCCGACGACCGTGGCAGCGTCCTGATCGACGCCGGCAACAGCCCCGACCATGCCCGCGACATCCAGTCAGCCATCGCGACCGCCGGGCTGCCCGCGCCGAAGTGGCTGGTCTACACCCACCACCACTGGGACCACACCTGGGGTGCCTGCGCCTGGCCGGGCGACGTGACCGTGGTTGCCCACGCCGCGTCCGTCGAGCTTCTCCGCGCCGAGGCCGATCGCCCGTGGAGCCATCGCTACCTCTACGACCAGGTCAAAGCCAACCCCAAACTTGGCCCCAGCTTCCGCGCCCGCGCCCTCGCGGTCCCCGACTGGGCGGATTTCCGCATCGTCCTCCCGCACCAGACCTTCGACGACACGCTCACGCTGCCGACAGGCGTCGTACTGCGTCATGTCGGTGGCAACCACGCACTGGACTCCCTGGTGGCGATCGATTCCGGCGTCATGGTGCTCGGCGACGCCTTCTACCCACCGCCGTTCCACCTGCGCGCGCCTGACGACACCCTCGACTACGCGATGGTCAAGGAGTTCCTGTCCGAGCGCCACTCCCACTACGTCGACGCCCACTCACCACCACGAACCCTGTCAGCCGCCCTGGTGGGGCAGTAGCGGCGACTTGTCGCCGACGAACCACAGGTGGCCGAAGGGATCCAAGAAGGTGCCCTGCCGGTGTGGGCCCCAGGGCATCGCGTGGATGCGTACCGGGTCCTTCCTCGGGTCTGCGCCGGCGTCGACGGCGCGCTGGATGAAGGTGTCCGGGTCGTCCACGAAGACCTCGACCCGCACCGTCGGGAGGCCGACCGCCTCAGGCGTCGCCCAGCCGTTGTTGCCCGGCTCGCCGAGGAAGAAGGCCGCGCCGCCGACGCTCAGCCCGATCACGCTGCCCAGGTTCCACAGCTCCACGGCGCCGAGCGCCCGCGCGTACCACTCCGCCGCGGCCGGTGCGTCCGGCACCGCCAGCATCACCGAGATCTGCACTTGTTCGTCCACGACTCCAGTAACCCACAGAACGGGTCCGCCTGCCGGACCTGAGGACGATCCCGCCGCACCGGCCCCGTAGGCTGGGCGCGCGATGAAGAGATTTGAGGAGCTGTTTGCCGAGCTGGGCGAGAAGGCGGCGACGCGGCCGGAGGGTTCCGGGACCGTGGCGGCGCTGGATGCGGGCGTGCACGCGATCGGCAAGAAGCTGGTCGAAGAGGCCGCCGAGTCCTGGATGGCTGCCGAGTACGAGAGCAAGGACCGGGCCGCGGAAGAGCTGTCACAACTGCTCTACCACGCCCAGGTGATGATGCACGCGCTCGGCCTGGACCTCGACGACGTGTACCGACATCTGTAGGAGACGCCCCACAGACCCACCGGTTCACCTCACCATCGAAAGGGCAGTGCCATGCTGCGCGTCGCAGTACCCAACAAGGGCTCGTTGAGCGAAGCCGCCATCGAGATGCTCACCGAGGCCGGCTACAAACAGCGCCGGACCACCAAGGACCTCACTCTCACCGACACGGCCAACGAGGTCGAGTTCTACTACCTGCGCCCGCGGGACATCGCCGTGTACGTCGGCGAGGGCACCCTCGACGTCGGTATCTCTGGCCGCGATCTGGTGCTCGACTCGCACGCGGACGCCGATGTGATCATGGGCCTCGGCTTCGGCTCGTCCACCTTCCGGTTCGCCGGTCGGCCGGGCGTCGCCGACTCCGTCAAGGACCTGGCCGGCAAGCGGATCGCCACGTCGTACGCCGGGGTCCTGCAGGATCACCTGGCCGAGAACGGTGTGGACGCCGCCGTGGTCCGCCTCGACGGCGCGGTCGAGTCGGCCGTCCAGTTGGGCGTCGCGGACGTGATCGCCGACGTCGTCGAAACGGGTACGACGCTGCGCCAGGCCGGACTGGAAGTGTTCGGCGACCCGATCCTGAAGTCCGAGGCCGTGCTGATCAAACGGCACGGCGTGGAGACCCCGCCGAACGGGATCCAGCAGTTGGTCCGCCGGCTCGAGGGCGTTCTGATCGCGCGCAACTACGTGATGATGGACTACGACATCCGCGCCGAGGACGTCGACGCGGCGACCGCGGTCGCGCCCGGCCTCGAGTCGCCGACGGTCTCGCCGCTGCACCGGCAGGGCTGGGTCGCCGTCCGGGTGATGGTCCAGCGGGCCGACGCGCAGCGGCTGATGGACCAGCTGTGGGAGGTGGGCGCACGTGCCATCCTCACCACCGACATCCACGCCTGCCGGATCTGACATGACCGACCGGCTGTTCACCTTCCATCCGCGGATCGTGGCGCTGATGGCCGGTCTGATGGGTCTGTCGCTGATCGCCGTGTTCGGGGTGATCTGGTTCCGGCTGCCGGCGGATGCGCGGGAGTCGTTCAGCTGGTTCCAGCGGCTCACATTGCTGGCGTTCTTCGGTGCGATCGCGTGGATCCTGTACCGGATGACGACCCTGCGGGTGACGGCGTACGCGGATCATCTGCGGATCCGCAACGTGTTCAAGTCGTACACGCTGTCGTGGGACGAGATCTCCGCCCTGCGGTTCCGCTCGGGCGACGCCTGGCTCCAGCTGTTCGATGCCGACGGCAACCGGCTCGGGATCCTCGCGGTTCAGGCCGCCGAAGGATCCCGAGCGAGCCGGGCCGCCAAGGAGCTGGCGGCGGTGGCCCGCGAACACGGCGCCGGCCCGGCCACCAGGCACCCCGAGATCTAGGCCGACACCCGGAGCGTCGTGGTGTGCGACTCACCGGGCTTCAGGACGATCAGGTCCTGCCCGGTGATGAAGGCGTTCGGCGGACAGGTCATCGGCTCGACGGCGAGCGCCGTACGTCCGATCGCGGCGCCGGTGTAGAGCTGCAGCCACGGCGTGTCACTGGTCAGGACCGCCTTGGCGCCGGTGTCCGGATCGGTCAGCCTGACCGACCACGAGCCGCCGCCCAGACCGGTGAACGCGTTGTCGATGTCCAACTCTCCGAGCACCCGGCCGGCGGCGAAGTCGAAAGGCGAGCCGGCGACCGGGGTGAGTCCGATCGGTGTCATCCGCTCGGGTGACACCTCCAGCCACTCAGCCGCGCTGAACTCCAGCACGCACTCGTCGATCCGGCGGCCCACGCTCAGGTAGGGATGGGTGCCGTACCCGTACGGTGCGTCGCTCGCTCCGACGTTGGTGGCGGTGGCGTCGACAGTCAGCCCGTCGTCGCTCAGCCGATAGGTGAGCCGGAGGTCGAGCTGATGCGGGTATCCCGGCTGGCCGTGGAGCCGGTGGCTGGCCTCGACCACGGAAGGGTCTGTCCCGTCGTCCACGCGCTCCCAGTTCGCCCAGCGAGTCAGGCCGTGGATCGCGTTCTGAAGGGTGGGCTCCGTCAGAGCGAGCTGCTGGTCGACGCCCTGGAAGGTGTACTTGCCGTCCGAGATCCGGTTCGGCCACGGGAACAGCTGCTGGCCGATCCCCGCATGCGCCGGCTCGTCCTCGCCGTACCCGAGCACCACCGGCCGCCCGTCGTACGTGAGCCCGCGCAACCCACCGCCGACGCTCACAACGGTCCCCTCGTAACCGCCGGCCCGAATCGTCCACTGCTCACCAGAAGGCAACACGCTCATGGGACCCATCCTCACAAATTTCCGGTCGACGGTGTCCATCGGAGGGGACCCCGTTCGTGGTGATGCTGTAGACACGCTGACAGGAGGTTCTGATGAAGTACATGCTCTTGATCAACGCCGGTGAGCTCGACGCGAGCGGGGGAGCGGTCGGGTGTGAGCCGGAGGACTGGATGCGGTTCGACAAGGAGATCAACGACTCGGGCGTCGTCGTGGCGTCGGAATCGCTGGCCGACCTGGTCACGGCCACCCGGGTGCAGGTCGCCAACGACGGGAAGCGGACCGTCACCGACGGGCCGTTCGCCGAGACCCGGGAGGTGCTCGGCGGGTTCTTCGTGATCGACGTACCCGATCTCGACGTCGCGCTCGACTGGGCGGCCAAATGCCCGGGATCGCGGGCCGGTGGCTCGGTGGTGGTCCGCCCGGTCGCGGAGTTCTGACGTGGACCAGGTCGAGGCGGTCTTCCGGGAGGAGCGCGGCCGGCTGCTGGCCGCGCTCGTCCGGCGGTTCGGCGACCTCGACCTGGCCGAGGAGGTCGCCTCGGAGGCGATCGAGGCGGCGCTGGTGCGCTGGCCGGTCGACGGCGTACCGCCGAACCCGGGCGGCTGGCTGATGACCACAGCCCGGCGGAAGGCGGTCGACCGGTTGCGGCGCGACCAGGTGTACGCCGCCAAACTCGCCGTCCTGCAGGTCGAGGCGGACCGGGCCGCGCCGCCGTCCGTGGACGGCCAGTTGCCGGACGAGCGGTTGGAACTGTTCTTCACCTGCGCGCATCCGGCGCTCGCGCCCGAGGACCGGGGTGCGCTGACCCTGCGCTGCCTGGCGGGGCTGACCACGCCGGAGGTTGCGCGGGCGTTCCTGGTCCCGACCGCGACGATGGCGAAGCGGATCGTCCGGGCGAAGACGAAGATCCGGGAAGCGCGGATCCCGTTCCGCGTCCCCGGCCCGGACGAGCTGCCGGAGCGCCTGCCCGGCGTCCTGCAGGTGATCTACTCGGTTTTCACTGAGGGATACGCCGCCAGCTCCGGTCCGTACCTGCAACGCCTCGACCTCGCGGAGGAGGCGATCCGGCTGGCCCGGATCCTGCACCGGCTGCTCCCGAAGGAGCGCGAGGTGACCGGGCTGCTCTCCTTGATGCTGCTGATCCACGCCCGCCGGGACGCTCGCAGCGGACCCAACGGCGAGATCATCCTGCTCGAAGACCAGGACCGCGACCGTTGGGACCGCGCCATGATCACCGAAGGCCGGGACCTGGTGGTCGCCGCCCTCACCGGCGGCTCGGCCGGCCCGTACTCCGTCCAGGCCGCGATCGCCGCCCTCCACGACGAGGCCGCGGATTTCGCCGGCACCGACTGGCCGCAGATCGTCAGGCTGTACGACGTCCTGCTCGCGATCGACCCGTCTCCGGTGATCGCGCTCAACCGCGCCGCCGCGATCGCGATGCGCGACGGACCCGAGGCCGGGCTGGCGCTGCTGGCCGAGCTCGCCGGCGAACCCCGCCTGCGCGACTACCACCCGTTCGCCCTCGCCTGCGCCGACCTGCTGCACCGGCTCGGACGCTTGCCCGAGGCAACCGCGGCGTACGAGCGGGCGTTGAGTCTGGCCGGCGCCGAACCGGAACGAGACCATGTCCGCCGCCGGCTCGCGGCGATCACGACGTCGACGGAGGAGATCCGATGACCGAACCCGACGAGCGTCTCAGCCGGACGGCGCGCGGCTGGGACGAGGCGGCCGACGGCTATCAGGCGTACTTCGTGCCCCGCTTCGCCCCCTGGGTGAAGGCTGCTGTCGAGGCGGTGGCCGAGGTGCCAGACGGGCCCATCCTGGTGCCGTGCTGCGGGACCTTCCCCGAGCTCGACCTGCTCGCACCACGGTTCCCCGGGCGGGCGATCGTCGGCATCGACCTGTCGGCGGAGATGGTGCGGCTGGCCCGGGAACGGGCAAGCCGGCTGCCGGACGTCAACGTGTTCCAGGGTGATGCCGCGGCGCTTGATCCACGATGGTCCGGCTCCTGCGCGGCGGTCGTGTCGGTGTTCGGCCTGCAGCAGCTACCGGCCCCGGCGGCGGCCATCGGCTCGTGGTTCGGCGCGCTCCGGCCCGGCGGACGGATGTGCGTTGTCTACTGGCCTGAGATGGCCGAGGAGACCGGGCCGTTCGCCCTCCTCGACACGGTCCTCGAAGCCCGCGCGGACCGCTCGTGGGAGGACGGACTCGTCGATGCCCTCGTCGACGCGGTCGTCGAGCGGGACGAGCTCGTGGCCTATCCGATGACTCACCCGAGTGCGGCGGCGTACTTCGACGCCGCGGATCGGGCCGGACCGCTGCGGGCGCTCGCCCTCGACCGGGGCGACGCCTTCATCGCGGGACTGCGCAAGCAGTACGTCGACCAGGCGCCGGCGGGAGAGTGGATCCATCATCCGCACGCCAGGCTGCTCGCCGTCCGGAAGGGGACGAGTGCAGACTGACTCCATGCAGACGGTGTACGAAGCGGCGGGTGGGGCTGATGGGATGCTGCGGCTGGCGCACGCGTGGCACGAGCGGGTGATGGCCGACGAGATCGTGAGCCACGCGTTCAGCCACGGGTTCCGGCCGGATCACAGTGAGCGGCTGGCGGCGTACTGGGGTGAGGCGCTCGGCGGACCGCTCGCGTACTCCGGGACCTACGGGGACGAGACGTCCGTCGTCCGGCTGCACAGCGGGAACGGTCAGCACGAGGAGATGGATCGCCGGGCGATCGCGTGCTTCGACGAGGCGCTCGCCGATGTCGGACTGGCCGACGACCGGCTGCGTACCGTGTTGCACGACTACTTCGCGTGGGCGACCACTGTGCCGATGGCGCAGTACCACCACTCGGCCGACGACGTGCCGTCCGGCCTGGTCATCCCGCAGTGGTCCTGGGACGGCCTTCAGGACGCGGCTGAGTCGTGAGGCGGTAGTGCCACCGACTTGGTGATGACCTCCAGCGCCGGGTCGTGCGGAATCGACGGGTTCCCGTCGACGATCACGTGGGCGCGGGAGCGGGTGGCCTGGTCGGCGAAATGGTCGCGCTCCCACCGCATCCACTCCAGCCAGTGGTCGCGCTGGGCCTCGCCGTCGCGTTCGATGCCGCGGTCCAGGCGGACCTCGTTCGACGTCTCGATCCACAGCCGCAGGGACTGCCAGTGGCCGGCGTCGCGGTCGCACGAGGTGACGCCCTCGACGATGAGCAGCTCGATCGTGACCGGTACGACGTGCAACTCGGCGTACGCGCCGAGGTGCCAGTCGTAGCGTCGGTACCGGCCTTCGCGGCCGTCGGCGATCCGCTGCAGGACGTGGTCGCGCAGCAGGCCGAAACCACGCTCGGCTCCGGACCAGCCGTCGTACAGGTCGTCCATGTGGATGACGGCGGTGTGCAGTCCACGGGCCTCGGCCCGGGCCGCGACGTTCGCCGCGAGGCTGGACTTGCCGGAGCCGGCCGGTCCGTCGATGCCGATCAGCCGGGTCCGGCCGAGGCGCGGTGGGCCGGACTGGACGTTGTCGAGCAGGGAGTCGATGGTCAGGGGGGCGAGAGTGCCGTGGTCAGCGGCGATTTCAGTTGATTCCATGGCGTTTCAAGATGTCCTCGATCTCGTCGAACTCCGACGATTCCTGCTGCTTGGCCTTGGACCCCTTGGCGGGCTTGGCAGCTTTGGCGGGAGCGGCCGACGCGGGTGCGGGACCCGTGGCGGTCAGCTCGCCCGCGGGCGAGGCGGGTTTCTTCTGTACCTTCGGGGTGTCGCCACGCCGCCCGCGGGCCACGCCGGACACGACGTACAGCACCACCGAGACGCCGAACAGCGCGACCCCGGCCCACACGGTCGGCGAGAAGATCAGGTGGGTGAGCCAGCTCACCGCCGATCTGACGATGTCCCAGACCAGCTCCAGCAGCCCGGTCAGGTACAGCGAGACCGGGAGCAGGGACCAGGCCACGCCGCGCGTGCCGGCCGCGACCCCGCGGCGCCGCCACGCGGCCCACGAGCCGATCAGGCCGAGCAGCGTGAGGCCTACGCAGAACGGCAGCAGCGTCAAATCGTTGAAGTCAGGCACACACCCAGGCTCGCACAGTCCGCGCCGGAACCAAGAGGGGAACAGCCCTGACCCCACCCTGAAACCCCGCTCCGGGGACAATGGCCGGGTGCAACCACAACGGCGACTGGCCTTCACGGGGTTCGACAACGACGACGGATCGGCCGACCCCGCGCTGGCCGAGGCGCTCGCGGAGGGTGACCACGGCGCGATGCTGGCGGCGCTGACCAAGGCGCGGCTGCTGGTGCCGGTGGTCGCGATGCTCGGCGAGGTCGAGTACGACGAGAACGGCCTGGCGCACGACAAGACGTCGGACATGGCGGTCGCGCTGCTCCAGGGCCAGGACGGCCGCAACGCCTTACTGGCCTTCACCGGAACCGAGAGCCTGGTCCGCTGGAGCCCTGACGCCCGCCCGATGCCGGCGCAGACCAAGCTGGTCGCGACCGCGGCCATCCAGGAGGGCGCCGCCGCGATCGTCCTCGACATCGCCGGCCCGGCGACCGGCGTGATCGAGACCGACGACGTACGGCGCCTGGCCGCCGGCCTCCAGGTGGTCCGCCTCGAAGACGGCGGCTACGCGTGGATCGAGCCGGCTCCCTGACGCTTTCCGGAAGAAAAGTGTCACGGAGAGCCGGCTTCTTTCCGGAAAGCCGGTCCGTAGGCCTCCCGCCCGGTGTCCGTTCCACGGGGGTGCTAGCACTCCTCTTCAGGCCGGCCGTCGTACGCGAGGATGGAGGGTATGAAGGAGGACCTGCCGCCGGGGCTGGCGTTGTCATGGGGTGTGCAGCCGGTGCAGCGGCGTGGGCCGAAGCCGGCGCTGTCGGTCGAGCGGATCGTGGCGACCGGGATCGAGTTCGGCGACCGGCATGGGTTCGAGGCGATCTCGCTGCAGAAGATCGCGGCGCATTTCGGCGTCAGCACGAACGCGATGTACCGGTACGTCCGGTCCAAGGACGAGCTGATCGTGCTGGTCCACGACACCGCGGTCGGACTACCGCCGGAGCTCCCGTCCGGTTGGCGGCCGGCGGCGACCGCGTGGGTCCACGCCCAGGTCGAGTTGTACGCCGTACGCCCCTGGCTGCTCGAGGTCCCGATCCGGGGTGCGCCCGTGACGCCGAACGTGCTGCGCTGGATCGAGGCGATTCTTGGGGCGATGGCCGGGACCGGGCTCAGCCAGCACGACAACCTTGGTTGCCTCATGCTCCTGGACGGATATGCGCGCAACTACGCGAACCTGGCGCGGCAGCTCGGGGCCAGTGACAACACGCCCGTGCAGGCCGAGCAGGTCGGCCGGTTCCTCGTGCCGCGGCTGATCGCGGGCGGCTATCCGATGCTGACCGCGCTGTACACCAACCAGGAGTACGAGGACGGTCTGGACGACGAGCTTGAGTTCGGTCTGACCCGCATCCTCGACGGCATCCAGGTCCTGATCGACCGTCAGTCCTGAGGCAGTACGATCCGGACCGGGCCGTCGGTGCGGGCCGCGACCCACTGGCGGTGGAATTCGCTGCCGGGGGCAACTTCCGGCCGCCGGTGTGGCTGGGTGCGGAGGTTGACCGGCGACGCCAGTGTGGTGGGCGCCGGTTGCGGCGGTACGCCGTTCGCCCGGACCTCCGCGATCACGTCCGCGAGGGCTCGCGCGGCCGGCTTCCGCTGATGGTCGACGGTGAACAGGCCCAGGTCGTACTCCCGATCCGGGAAGTCCAGCAGCCGCCGGTCGATGTCGTGCGACGACCACCAGGTCACACCCCACAGCGCAGGATTCGGCAGCACCGACTCGACCGTCCGCCGGGTGAACTCGGCCTGCAGTTCCACCGGAATGTCCGGCCCCGGTACGCCGATCTCCTGCAACCACACGGGTCGCGCCGGGTCGAGCGAGGTCGCTTTGGCGAGCTCGACCAGGTAGTCGGCGTGGGTGAGCGTCGCCGGCCCGAGGGGACCGTCCACTCGTGAGACCCCGTTGAAAACCCACGAGTGGACAGTGCTCAGGTCACCCAGCTCCACGACATCAACGGGGTGGAACGGGTGGCCGGCCTTGTACCAGGCGTCGTCGAACAGCGAGTGCAGCGCAAGGACGTCGGGTGCGGCCTTCTTCACAGTGGTCAGCAGGTCCTGCGCCCAGTTCGTTGACGCGGCTGGGGTCGTCGGGCTGTCCGGCCAGAGGTTGTTGACCTCGTTCCCGAGCGTGATCGCAAAGACGTTCGGCCGCGTCGCGACCGCGCGCGCCACGGTGTCGACGTACGCCGCGAGCCCGTCGCGGACCGCCGGATCCTCGAACAGGCTGGTCTTGTGCCAGGTCAGCACCCAGGACGGCAGGAAGTCGAAGCTCGACAGATGGCCCTGGATCAGGTCGACCGCGACCGTCAGCCCATGCTCGGCGGCGGCGTCGATGGTGTCGAGCAGGTCGTCGATCGCGCGCTCACGGATGATCGCCCGGTTCGGCTGGATCCAGGGCCAGACCGGGAACACCCGGACGTGGTCCAGGCCGATCTCGGCCAGGTCCGCGAAGTCCCGCCGTACCGCGTCGCCGTCGTAGTCGAGCCAGCTGTAGAACCAGCCGGCCGAGGGGACGTGGTTCGCGCCGAACCGGGGCGTGACGGGATCCAGGGGCATGCGGAGGATGCTAAAACGGTTTAGGGCACAACAGCAACCGATCCCCTCCGGCCCGCCGTGCCAGACGCGCTCCGTTTCAGGGGCCACCCCTCAGGTGGTGGGTTGCGGAAGCGAAATCAGGGTCCGCAACCCACCGCTTCGGGGGCTGACCCCTCGAACGGGGCGCCCCCGGCCGCCTCCCCCGACCCGGCCGTACGGCGTACGTGGGCGGGTCGGCGGGGAGCGGTGCGGACGGTACGCCGGACGGGACTCGGGCCGGCGGGCTAGGGGCGGTGGGGCGGGGGAGCAGTGGATTCGCGGACGGTCAGGATCGGGTCGGCGGTACGGCGGTTGATCATCTGGGTGGGGTCGGCGATCACCTCGAGCAGCACCTCGGCCGCCTGCCGGCCGAAGTCGAAGGTGTCGCGGGACAGCGCGGTCAGGGCGGGATGCATCAGCTGGGTCAGGATCGAGTCGTCGAAGGCCACGATCGACAGGTCGCCCGGCACCGAGACGCCCATCTCCATCGCGACGCCCAGGCCGGCCACCGCCATCACGTCGCTGTCGTAGACGATCGCGGTCGGCCGATCCGCCTGGGAGAGCAGCTTGCGCGTGGTCGCCGCGCCCTCGGCGTCGCTGAAGTCGGTGGTGATCGACGGTGCATCGATCAACCCGAGCCGCGGCGCGGCGTCGCGGACGGCCCGGATCCGGCGCTGAGTGTGCTGGAAGACGGGCGTACCGGCGACGTGCGCGATCCGGCGGTGACCGAGGGCGGCCAGGTACTCCACGATCGACAGCATCGCGTCCCGGTCGTCGGCCCAGACGGAGGCGAGCGCGCCCTTGCCGCCGCGGCCACCGATCACGACGGCCGGCAGCTCGAGCGCCTTGAGCTCCTCGATCCGCGGGTCCTTCACCGTCAGGTCGACGAGGATCACGCCGTCGACGCGGTGCTCCGAGGCCCACCGGCGGTACACCTCGAGCTCGGTCGCGGTGTCCTCGACGATCAGCAACTGCAGCGAGATCGACCGCGCGGACAGCCCCGATTGCACGCCCGACAGCAGGTGCGCGAAGAACGGCTCCACACCGAGCGTGCGAGCCGGCCGGGCGATCACCATGCCGACCGAGTCGACCCGGCCCTCACCCAGTGCCCGGGCCGCGCTGTGCGGCCGCCAGCTCATCTGCTCGGCGATCTTCAGGATCCGCTCCCGGGTCGCGTCGCTGACCCCCGGCCGCCCGTTCAGCGCGAACGACACCGCGCCCTTGGACACCCCGGCCCGGTTCGCGATGTCGGCGATCGTCGGTCTCGCCATCCGGCACCTCCCTTCGAGGGTGTCTCGGCACCCTCTCGCCCCTTGACAGCGGATTCTACGATGTGGATAGTGCAGGAACTATACCGGTTTATCAAACCCAGGAGATTTCCATGCGTAGACGCCGTCTGGCGCCGGTGGCAGCCCTCGCCGCCGTCGCTCTCACTCTGGCTGGTTGCGGCCTCGGATCCGGCGATTCCGGCAGTGCCGCCGCCAAGCCGACCGTCGACGCGAACGCCCAGGTGACCGGTGAGGTCAGCTTCCAGACCTGGGCCCTGAAGCCGAAGTTCACGACGTACGTCGAAGGCGTGATCAAGGCCTTCGAGACGAAGTACCCGGGCACCAAGGTCACCTGGCTGGACCAGCCGGGCGACGGCTACGACAAGAAAGTGCTGAGCCAGGCCTCGGCCGGCCAACTGCCGGACGTGACCAACCTGCCGCCGGACTTCGCGCTCTCGCTGGCCAAGCAGGACATGCTGCTCGACGTCGGCGCCGCCGACCCGAAGATCAACGACGAGTACGTCGAGGGCGGCGTCCAGGCGTACCAATACCAGGGTATGGACGGCACCTTCGGCTATCCCTGGTACCTGAACACCGACATCGACTACTGGAACGCGACCAAGTTCGCCGCGGCCGGGCTCGATGTGAAGAACCCGCCGAAGACGTTCGACGAACTGCTCGCGGCCGCCAAGGTCATGCACGACAAGACCGGCGGCAAGGAGTACCTGATGAGCCGGCTGCCCGGCATCGGCGACTTCACCAACGCCGGCGTGAAGATCCTGTCCGACGACGGCAAGAAGTTCGTCTTCAACACCCCCGAGGCCGCCGCGCTGCTGGACAAGTACCGCGACGCCTACAAGGCCGGCTACCTGCCGCGCGACATCCTGACCCAGGAGTACCTGGGCAACTCCAAGCTCTTCACCCAGGGCAAGGTCGCCTGGACCACCGGTGGCGGCAACGCGATCCAGGACTTCCAGAAGGACAACCCGTCACTGAAGGGCAAGGTCGTCCCGTCGCCCGCGCTCGACACCCCGCCGCTGTACGTGCAGGGCCTGTCGGTGTCGGCCAAGACCAAGAACCAGGCGGCCGCGATCGCGCTGGCCCGGTTCGTCACCAGTGCGGAGAACCAGGCCGCGTTCGCCAAGATTGTGAACATCTTCCCGTCCACCAAGTCGTCGGCGAGTGACCCGTACTTCTCCAAGAGCGACGGTACGCCGGAGAGTGACGCCAAGGTGCTCGCGTTCGCCTCGCTGGCCAAGGCCAAGGTGCTGCAGCCGCCGGTGATCAGTGGTGCGACCAACGACTTCATCGGGCAGCAGATCTCGCTCGCGATCGCCGGCAAGATCTCGTCCCAGGCAGCCCTCGACGCGGCGGTGGCGAAGGCCAACCAGCTCCTTACGCAGTAATGCGGTATCACCGCTGGTTCACACCGTGGGTGCTGGTGATCCCGGCACTCGCCTGGTTGCTGGTGTTCAACCTCTGGCCGTCGATCAACACCGTCATCCTGTCGTTCACCAACGCCAGGCCGATCGGCGGCGGCACCTTCGTCGGGCTGAAGAACTTCGAGACCCTTCTGCACGACGAGCAGTTGCGCTGGGCGCTGCTGAACAGCGTCATCTACATGGTGGTCTGCCTGCCATTCCTGACCGTCCTGCCGCTGCTGCTCGCCGTACTGGTGGAGAAGAAGCTGCCCGGGATCACGTTCTTCCGGACCGCCTTCTACACCCCGGTGGTGGCCTCGGCGGTCGTGGTGGCGCTGATCTGGCAGTGGATCCTCGACGATCGCGGTCTGGTCAACGGACTGGCCGAGAAGCTCGGCGTCATCTCCGGGCCGCTGCCGTTCCTGTCCGACCAGTGGCTGTTGTTGCTGAGTGCAATCAGTCTGACGATCTGGAAGGGGCTCGGGTACTACATGATCATCTACCTGGCCGCCCTCGGGAACGTCGGGCGTGAGCTGCACGAGGCCGCCGCGGTCGACGGCGCCGGGTCGTTCCGGCGGTTCGTCCACATCACCATCCCCGGGGTCCGCGGGACGATGATCCTGATCTCGATCCTGATCTCCGTGTCGGCGCTGCGGGTGTTCTCCGAGCTGTTCATCCTGAGCGGTGGCAAGGGTGGTCCGGGTGGCCGGGACAACTCGGTGGTGATGCTGATCCAGCAGTACAGCCAGGGCTTCGAGGGCAACCTCGGGTACGCGTCCGCGTTGTCGATCGTGCTGTTCTTCGTCACCGTCGTACCGATGCTGGCGCTGGCCCGCCTCAACCGCCGAGGAGCCGAAGCATGACGACTGTGACTGATCGACCTGTTGTCCGGGAGGCTTCTGGTACGGCGCCTGGGCGTCGGCGTGGTTCGTTCGGGTTCAACACCGTCTCGCCGCGCGAGAAGGTGGTCCGGTACGTGCTGCTGGTGTTCGTGCTGCTGATCACGATCGGGCCGTTCCTGTGGCAGTTGTCCACGTCGCTGAAGGGATCCGGGGAGGACATCTACACCCGGATCCCGCGGCTGCTGCCGGCCCAGCCGACGTTCGACCACTACAAGTCCGTGACCGACACGGTCCCCGCCTGGGATTATGCGCGGAACTCGCTGGTGGTCGCCGTACTCGTTGTTGGAGGCAACGTTATTGGGGCGTCGCTGGCCGGGTTCGCGTTGTCGCGGTTGCAGTTCCGCGGGCGCCGGCTGGTGCTCGGGTTGTTCCTGGCCACGCTGGTGTTGCCGGGTGAGGTCACGATCATCTCGCAGTATGTGACGGTGCGGGAGTTCGGACTGGCGAACACGCTGTTCGGAGTCGCGCTGCCCGGCATGATCGGGGCGCTGAACGTGCTGCTGATGTACAACGCGTTCCGGTCGCTGCCGATCGAGGTCGACCAGGCGGCCATCGTGGACGGCGCGAACGCGTGGCAGCGGTTCGTGCACATCGGGCTGCCGTCGGTGCGGGGGACCATCAGCGTGGTCGCGATCTTCGCGTTCATCGGCGCGTGGGACGACTTCCTCTGGCCGCTGATCGTGCTCACCGACCCGGACAAGTACACGCTGACCGTCGGCCTGCAGTACCTGTCCGGCACCTTCAGCAACAACCCCCGCCTCATCGCCGCGGGCACGATGATCGCGTTCATCCCGATCGTGATCGTCTTCGCCACCCTCCAACGCTTCTTCTTCAAAGGCGTCGAAGAGGGCGCCGTCAAGGGCTGACCCGCACGCGTCCACCCACGCGCGCTCCCGCGGCCACTCGTTTGGGGCTTGGACTGGGTGCGGGGTCGGACAGGTTATTTCGGCTCTTCTGCTCGATGCCTGGGTGGTGGCCCACCTGCCGTGTGGTGGTCATCGGGCGGACCCAGAACCGGTGACCTGAGACGGCCCGTGGTCCGGTCGCGGCCCCGGTACCCGGCATCCGGTTGGCAGCCTCCCGGCGCCGGTCCGCTGGGGTTCCGACCTGCTTGGGCCGCCGGGGGTGTTGATCGGCGCGATTGCTGCGGCCCTGGACAGGTGCCGGGGTCCTCGGACACCGCACGGCCTGTCCGAGGCCCCCAGGTGGTGTCCCAGGCTGCGCGGATCGCCACCGGCCCCACCCGCCAGCGGTCCCACCCGCCACCGGTCCCACCCGCCGCCGCGATGAACCCGTCCAGCCGCTGCACCTGCCCGCGCGTGTGCGGCCGGTGCGGCTGCGGGCGGGGGCTGCCGAGGGTGCGGACGGGGGCTGGGCGTGTCAGCGCGACAGGAGGTGTCCGCCCTGGCCCCGGCCTGGCCGGCCGGAGCCAGGCGTGAATGCTTCCTCCGACCAGCGCCCCTGGACCGACACCACCTGTCGAGCTGGCACGCCCAGCCGACCTCGCCCACACATCCAGAAGAGCCGTTGTTTCTTCTTCAAGGCCACCGTTGCTTAGTCGTGCTGCTCCTCGGCGACCCATTCGAGGAGGTCGCCGGGTTGGCAGTTGAGGGTTCGGCAGCTGGTTTCGCGGGTGCTGAAGCGGACGGCTTTGGTTCGGCCGTTCTCGAGGCCTGCCGGGCGAACTTGTTCGTAACGAACACGTTCGTTAGGCTGATCCCATGATGGATGAACCCAGGAGTCGGCGGGAGCGGCCGGCGAAGGCGGCGTTGACGCGGCGCGGGATCGTGGCGGCGGCGGTGGAGGTGATGCGCGCCGAAGGGCTGGATCGGGTGACGATGCGGCGGCTGGCGAACGAGCTCGACACCGGGCCGGCGTCCCTCTACGTGTACTTCCGGAATACGGCCCAGCTGCACGGCGCCGTACTCGATGAACTGCTCGGCGCGGTGGACTTGTCGCCGGTCGAGGCCGACGGGGACTGGCGAGAGCGGCTCGAGGCGGTGCTGGCGTCGTACACCGGGGTCCTGTTCGAGTATCCGAGTCTCGCTCAGTCCGCGGTGACCGCGCGACCGGCGGGGGAGAACTACCTCCGGTTGGTGGAGGGTGTGCTCGCGCTGCTCGACGAAGGCGGCGTACCGCCACAACAGGCTGCCTGGGGTCTCGACTTGCTGCTCCAGTTGGCGACGTCGACCGCTGCTGAACACGCGGGGGGCGACGACCCGGAGCAGTGGGACGCGTTGGGCGCCGCGTTGCGAGCTGCCCGACCGGAGACGCACCCGCGGATCGTCGCGCAGGGCGAGGACCTGCTCAGCGGGCCGGGGGAGGACCGCGCGTCCTGGGGCATCCGCGTCTTGATCAACGGAGTGCTTGCCACTCCACGTACGGGAGGACAACCGACATGACGCACCACGGAATCGCGACCATCGGCGCCGGCCTCGGTGGCTTGACGCTGGCGCGAGTACTGCACGTTAACGGCATCGAGGCCGCTGTCTACGAACTGGACGCCTCACCGACCGCCCGCACCCAGGGCGGCATGCTCGACATCCACGAGGAGTCCGGTCAGGCCGCGTTGCGGGCGGCCGAGCTGTACGACGAGTTCCGGCGCATCGTCATGCCCGGTGGCGAGGCGATGCGGATCTACGGCCGGGTCGCCGTATGGCGCTTTGCCGACGAGGGGGAAGGTCGTCCGGAGGTGCACCGCCGGGATCTGCGCGATTTGCTGATCGGCAGCCTGCCGGACGGCGTGATCCGCTGGGACTCGAAGGTCGTCGGGATCGTCGACCGTGAGGTGCGGCTGGCGGACGGCAGCACGTTCACGGCTGACTTGCTGGTCGGCGCGGACGGCGCGTGGTCGAAGGTCCGGCCACTCGTCTCCGACGCGACACCGGCGTACTCGGGGTTGTCCTTCGCGGAACTGGATCTGATCGATCCCGCCGTACGGCATCCGGAGAGCGCCGAGCTGATCGGCCCCGGCTTGATGTTCGCCCTCGGCGACGGCCGCGGCTTCCTGGCCCACCGCGAACCCGACCGCCTTCATGTGTACGCCGCTCTGCGCACCGAGGCCGAATGGTCCAGCGGTGACATCACCAAGGACGCCCTGCTGGCCGAGTTCACGGACTGGGACGACCGCTTCCTCCGCCTGGTCCGCGACGCAGACGCCGCGCCGTTCTCCCGTGCGGTCCACGCCCTGCCGATCGGTCATCAATGGAAGCGAGTCCCCGGCATCACGCTTCTGGGCGACGCCGCTCACCTCATGTCACCCTTCGCCGGTGAAGGCGCCAACCTGGCGATGCAGGACGGCGCCGAACTGGCCGCGGCCCTGATCGCCCATCCCTATGACACCGAGGCGGCGCTGGCGGCGTACGAGTCCGATCTCTTCCCCCGCGCCGAACAGTCCGCGGCCGAATCCGCCGCCAACCTCGACCTCTGCTTCGCCCCCGATGCCCCCACCGGCCTGCTGAAGTTCTTCAGCACGATTGGGTAGGACGTACCGCATCTGAGGGAGCACTGTCATGAGACCAGTCCGCATCGGTGCCCAGTTGGCGCCGCAGCGCGCCGAGTACGCCGCGATCCGCCGGGCCGCCGGCGAGGTCGAGGACCTGGGCGCGGACATCCTCTTCACCTGGGACCACTTCTTCCCGCTCGGCAAGGTGGCCGAGGGCAAGCACTTCGAGGGCTGGACGATTCTCGCGGCGTGGGCCGAGCAGACCTCCCGGATCGACCTCGGGGTCCTGGTCAGCTGCAACAGCTACCGCAACCCCGACCTGCTGGCGGACATGGCCAGGACCGTCGACCACATCAGCGGTGGGCGGGTCGTGTTCGGGATCGGCGCCGGCTTCAAGGAGCGGGAGTTCCTCGAGTACGGGTACGAGTTCCCCTCACCCGGCCGCCGGGTGGCCGAACTCGCCGACGCCCTGCCGCGGATCGAGAAGCGCCTCGCCGCGCTGAACCCACCGCCGATCGGCCCGATGCCGATCCTGATCGCCGGCGGTGGCGAGCAGAAGATGCTCCGCGTCGTCGCCCGGCACGCCGACATCTGGAACACCTTCGCCGAGGGCGAGGACCTGGTGCGGAAGCTCGGCCTGCTCGAGCGGTACTGCGCCGAGATCGGCCGCGACCCGTCGACGATCGAACGCTCCGTCCATGTCGGAGGCGATCCCTGGCAGAACGGACCGGCCCTTCGCGAGCTCGGTGTCAGCCTGTTCACGGTCTCCACCAGCGGCCCCGAGTACGACCTCGACACCCTCCGTCGCTGGATCGCCTGGCGCGACGAACAGAACGCCTGACGCTGTCAAGGATCGCCGGCCTCTTCATCCTCGCCCCCGAGGTCCCGTAGAGGGGTTACCTGCGGGCGGCGGTTGGGTGGACGGGGCCGGTGTACTTCTCGCCAGGCCCTGCGCCGGGCTCGTCGGGGATGGTGGAGGACTCCTTGAAGGCCAGCTGCAGGGAGCGGAGGCCGTCGCGGAGGGGGGCGGCGTGGTGGTGGCCGAGGGACGGGGCGGAGGCGTCGAGGAGGCCGGCGAGGGCGTCGATCAGGGAGCGGGCCTCGTCGAGGTCCTGGTGGTCGGGGAGGTCTTCGGCCAGGCCGAGGTGGACGGCGGCGGCGCTCATCAGGTGGAGGGCGGCGGTCGAGATGATCTCCACGCTGGGTACGTCGGCGATGTCGCGAGACACCGTGGACAGCGGATCCGGGCGGCTGTCGTCCGCGGCCGCCGGCTGAGCGTCGTCCGGCGGTGAAGTGGCACCTGAGTCGTTCATGCTGTTACTCTTACATGGCGACCGACCCGGTCCGTTGGTGACCCCTGAGCGGAATACTCGAGGGCCTCCGGTGGTTCGAGTCTAAGCGGAGGGCCACCTCCCACCCAGTCGATGCAGAGTCGGCGGGTCCCGGTCACGCTGAGAGGTTCTGGAGGATATCCGGAGAATCACAGCGGTCGTACGGCGTACCACCCGGAGGGGTTGGGACGTCGTCGATCTGGGAATTGGGCCTTCGTGTGATCGCACGGAGGCCTTCGTGTTTTCCAGGGGCTTTCGGTGATCACGAGGTGGCACCAGTACGAGCACAACCCAGGAGGACCCATCACCATTGAACTGCGCGTCAACGAGCGCATCCGCGTTCCCGAGGTGCGACTGGTCGGACCGAACGGTGAGCAGGTAGGCATCGTCCGGATCGAGGACGCACTTCGGCTGGCACAGGAGGCCGATCTCGACCTCGTCGAGGTCGCGGCAACAGCCCGGCCTCCCGTCTGCAAGCTGATGGATTTCGGCAAGTACAAGTACGAGACCGCGCAGAAGGCGCGCGAGTCCCGCCGGAACCAGACCAACACGGTCATCAAAGAGATGAAGCTGCGGCCGAAGATCGACCCGCACGACTACGAGACCAAGAAGGGTCACGTCGTCCGGTTCCTGCGTGCCGGGGACAAGGTCAAGATCACCATCATGTTCCGCGGACGTGAGCAGTCCCGCCCGGAGCTCGGCTTCCGGCTGCTGCAGCGGCTGGCCGAGGACGTGAGCGAGCTCGGCTTCGTCGAGTCCTCGCCGCGGCAGGACGGCCGGAACATGATCATGGTGCTCGGACCGCACAAGAAGAAGTCCGAGGCGCGCGTGGACGTGGAGGCCGAGAAGGCGAAGAAGCAGGCCGAGCGTGACGCTGAGCACGAGGCGGAGCGCGCCGAGCGCGCCGAGCAGGTTCAGGCGCACGAGGCCGAGCGAGCCGCCGGCTCCACGAAGAAGCCGAAGGGTCCGGCAGACAACCTCGACCCGGAGTGACGTGATTGCTCCGGCCGGCCGCGAGGACAGCCGGAGCACCGCACCGAGTTCGAGTCAACGAAAGAACAACAGGAGTACATAGCCATGCCGAAGATGAAGACCCACTCGGGGATGAAGAAGCGCGTCCGGATCACGGGCACGGGCAAGGTCCGCCGCGAGCAGACCGGCATCCGCCACCTCGCCGAGGCGAAGTCGTCCAAGCGCAAGCGTCGCCTGAGCGGCACCGTCGAGGTCGCGCCGTCGTACGCGAAGAAGGCCAAGAAGCTTCTCGGCATCTGAGCACCGCCCTTAACCCCCGAACATCCCCGCCGAGTGGGCCCAGTCCGGCTCCGGCGCAGAAATACAAGGAGTAACACCTCATGGCACGCGTGAAGCGGGCAGTCAACGCCCACAAGAAGCGCCGGGTCGTCCTGGAACAGGCCAGCGGCTACCGCGGCCAGCGCTCGCGTCTGTACCGCAAGGCCAAGGAGCAGGTCACCCACTCGCTCGTCTACGCCTACCGGGACCGCAAGGCGCGCAAGGGCGACTTCCGCAAGCTGTGGATCCAGCGGATCAACGCCGCGGTCCGCGCCGAGGACCTGACCTACAACCGGTTCATCCAGGGTCTGCGGCTGGCCGAGGTCGAGGTCGACCGGAAGATCCTCGCCGACCTGGCCGTCAACGACCCGGCCGCGTTCTCCGCGCTGGTGCAGGTGGCCAAGGCCGCCCTGCCGGCCGACGTGAACGCGCCGAAGTCCGACGCCGCGGCCTGAGTAACACCCCGGACAGCACTGCAGTGGCGAGCCCTGGTCTGCTGACCGCACAGTCCGTGCGGATCAAGCAGGCCCGGCGGCTCGCCACTCGTGCGTTCCGGCGCAAGACCGGCCGCTTCCTGGTCGAGGGACCGCAGGCGGTCCGCGAAGCTCTCGAGCACCGCGAACTCGTCCTCGAGGTGTACGCCGAACCCGCCGTCGCCACCCGTCACCGGGACCTCCGCGACCTGGCCGAAGCCGCCGGTGTGCCCTGGTTCGAGGTCAACCGCGCCGCCGTGGAGGCGCTCAGTGAGACCGTCACTTCACAAGGCGTGGTCGCCGTCTGCTCCCTCGTCGACACACCGTTGGCCGAGGCGGTCCGTCGTACCGCCAAGCTGGTGGCCGTCGGCGTGCAGGTCCGGGATCCCGGCAACGTCGGCACCTTGATCCGTACGGCGGACGCCGCCGGCGCGGATGCGGTCGTCCTGTCGTCGGAGTCCGTCGACCCGCACAACCCGAAGGCGGTCCGGGCCAGTGTGGGCAGCATCTTCCACGTGCCGATCGCCGTCGACGTGGACATCACCGCGGCCGCCAAGTCCTGGCGGGACCAGGGACTGCAGGTCCTCGCCGCCGACGGGTACGGCTCCTCCGACCTGGACAGCTGCATCGAGGACGCCACCCTGACCCGGCCGACCGTCTGGCTGTTCGGCAACGAGGCTCACGGCCTCCCCGACGGCTTCGACGCCATCGTCGACCGCTCGGTGAAGGTCCCGATCTACGGCCGCGCCGAGTCCCTCAACCTCGCCACCGCCGCCGCCATCTGCCTCTACGCGTCCGCCCGGGCCCAGCGTCGTACCGGTTGACGCCGACGCGGCGGCCGTGTCAGCGTTGGCGCAGCGCGCGCCAGGGCGCCACCTCTCCGCGGCAAGCACTGAGTGCACCTGGATCGAACAGCAGGACTCGTGATGGCCGGTGAACCCTTCGGGACGGCCTGATTCAGCGGAGCGGGTTGTCCTGGAAGGACCGTTGATGTCGACCACACCGCTGCCCGCCAAAGCCAGCCTCAGCCAGCTGCGCATGCAGGCGAAGGACCTTCGCAAGGCCGTGACCAAGGGGCGTCCGGACGCGATCGAGCGGGTCCGGGCCCATCACCCCAACTACACAAATGGGTTCACCCTGCGGGACGCGCAGTTGACCATCGCCCGTGAGTACGGGCTGGCCAGCTGGCCCGAGCTGATGGCGAAGGTGGCCACCGAGCTCGTCGAGGGCCGCGAACTGCACCGCTACTTCGGCGTCGAGCTGAACAACGAGACCTGGGACCTGCTCGAGCAGATCGACGAGACCAGTCCGCTCCTCGACCAGGAGCGCGTCCTGTACGGCGCGTACGCCGCCTGCCTGCACTGGCTCGAAGCCGGCAACGAAGCGAACCATGCCCGTGGCGAGCACCTGATCGCCCGGGTCGCACTGCGGATCGGCCGCGTCGAGCTCGGCCTGGACCACGCGCGGCGTTGTCTGCAGCTCATCCGAAACCACCCGGATCAGATGGGCGACTGGGACGAACCGTTCGCCCGTGAGGCCCTTGCCCGCGCGCTTGCGGCGACCGGCTCTCCCGATCAGGCGCGGGCCGAACGACGCCGGGCGGAGGAACTCACGGCGCTGGTCGCGGATCCCAGAGACCGCGAGGTACTGCTGACCGAACTCGGCAAGGAGCCGTGGTTCGGCCTCACTTCCTGAGGCGAGCCTCGAGCCCGTCGAGCAGAGCGTCGAGGCCGAAGGCGAAGGACTCCGTGAACAGCGCGTTCACATCCCGGTCGGCGCGTCGCCGGACCGACTCCTGCATGCCGGGGAGGTCGGTGGTGAGGGCTTCGGCCCGCTGCAGCAGGTCGCCGGTCATCTGGTCCAGGGTCTGGCCGTTCTTCCGGGCCATCTCGCGGGTCGCGACCTCGGAACTCGCGGTGCCGAGGACGTAGGACATCACGCTGCCCATCGCGAAATCGACGTCCGGGCCGGAGAAGCCGGCCGCGCCGAACAGCACCAGGCCACGCGAACCGAGCGTCATGGCGTTCGGCCCGATGCTGGGCCGGACGTACATGATCTCCGGGAGCCACGGATGGCGGAGTACGGTGGCCCGCAGGCTGTGGCCGAACAGCAGCGCACCGCTCCGCCAGCCGGCCAGCTCGGGACCCGGTACGTCGACCTCGCTCCAGATCTCGTCGATGAGCAGGTCGATCAGGTCGTCCTTGGTCGGCACGTGCCAGTAGAGGCTGGTCGCGCCCGCGCCGAGCTTGGCGGCCAGCTTCCGGATGCTGAGCCCGGCCAGGCCCTCCGCGTCCAGGGTGGCCATCGCCGTCTGCACGATCTGCTCCCGGCTGAGCGTCTCGCGGGCCGGGGTGGCGGCCCGCTGCCGGGTCCAGATCGATTCCTTCATGACGCCATCCTAATAACCTCTGGAACAGTGTACGGGCTTGTCGTACAGTGTGCGAGTGACTAGTACACCGTTCGAGTCCTCCTCTGATTCTTCGGCGACCGGGCATCCGCGACGCTGGTGGATCCTGTTGATCCTCTGCCTGAGCCTGATGGTGCTGGTCGTCGACAACACCGTGCTCAACCTGGCGATCCCGTCGCTGATGCGCGACCTGGACGCGACGCCCGCGGACATCCAGTGGGTGATCGACGCGTACATCCTGGCGTTCGCCGGGCTGTTGCTGACCGCGGGCAGCCTGTCCGACCGGTTCGGGCGCCGGAAGATGCTGCTGCTCGGGCTGGTGATCTTCGGGGTGGCCTCGCTGCTGGCGACGCTGGCCCAGAGCCCGGGGCAGTTGGTCGCCTGCCGCGGGCTGATGGGTGTCGGCGGCGCGCTGCTGATGCCGAGCACGCTGTCGCTGCTGTTCACGGTGTTCCCTCCGCACGAGCAGCGCAAGGCGATGGCCGGCTGGTCGATGGTCGCGATGGTCGGCGTGGTCGCCGGTCCGACCGTGGGCGGCGTACTGCTGAACCACTTCTGGTGGGGCTCGATCTTCTGGCTGAACGTGCCGATCGCCGTCCTCGCGATCATCGGCACGCTGGCCCTGATCCCGGAGTCGAAAGGCCCGGTGCGCGACGTCGACCCGGCCGGCGCGGTGCTGTCGATCATCGGTATGGCGGCGGTCGTGTGGGCGATCATCTCGATCCCGGCCGACGGGTTCGGGTCCGCCAAGGTGCTCGGCGGGCTGACTGTCGGAGTAGTGGCGCTGAGCGGGTTCGCGTTGTGGGAGAGGCGGAGTGAGCACCCGATGGTGCCGCTCGCGCTGTTCCGGAATCGGAACTTCAGTGGGACGAGCTTCTCGATCGTGTTGCTGTCGTTCACCGCCGGCGGCCTGTTGCTGGCGCTGACGCAGTACCTGCAGTTCGTGCTCGGGTACACGCCGCTGAAGGCCGGCCTGGCGTTGATCCCGTACGCCGTGGCCGCGACGGTGTTCAACGCTCTCGGGGCGACGCTCGGCAAGAAGATGGCGGATCGCACGTTGATCGTTCTCGGGCTGGTGATCATCGCCGGCAGCTTCGGCATCCTGACCCAGGTGTCCGACTCGACCGGGTACGGCCTGCTGATCATCGGTCTGATGGTGATGGGCGTCGGCGGCGGGCTGGCCGGGCCAGCGGCGTACACGCTGCTCATGCAGGCGGTTCCGGCGGACCATCGCGGTGTCGGCTCGGCGATGAACGACACCGTCCAGCAGACCGGTGCCGCGTTGTCGGTCGCCGTACTGGGCAGTGTGCTGGCCGCGGCGTACTCCTCGTCGCTGCCGGACTCGGTTCCCGAACCGGCGCGCAAGTCGATCGCGGACACGCTCGCCCTCGGCCCGGACTTCGTGGCCTCGGCCCGGACCGCCTTCACCGACGCCATGTCGATCTCGATGACAGTCGGCTTGATCGGTGCGCTGGCCGGCGCGCTGGTCGCCCTCCTGGTGCTGCCGCGCGGGCAGGCCAAGCAGGCGACGGAGGAAGCCGTCCCGACGGTGGACGACCCGGTGCACTGACCTGATGCGGCGCGGTGTTGTCGGCTTTGCGGTAACTAATGTGCGCTAGGTGACTGGGATGTTCCACAAAGCGTGTGCTGGGGGCTTGGGACGCGGGCTGTGGACAGGCGATTCACGCTCAGGGGCGAGAGGTTCCTAGACTGCAATCCGCAGAAGTTCCGAAACCGAGAGCGAGCCATGTCCGGTCCCAACACTGATTACGACCCGGTCGAAGTGACGCCGCTGCATGCCGAAGAGGTGGAGCGGACCCGCGACGAGGCGCTGAAGGCGTTTACCGAGGCGGCCGACCTGGCCGCCCTGCAGGAGGCGAAGGGCGCGCATCTCGGCGAGAAGTCGCCGATCGCGCTGGCCAATCGGGAGATCGGCGCGCTGCCACCACAGGGCCGCAAGGAGGCCGGTCAGCGGATCGGCGCCGCCCGGAAGGCGATCAACGAGGCCTTCGCGGCCCGGCTCGCGGTCCTGGAGGCCGAGCACGAGGAGCGGATGCTGGCCACCGAGCGCGTCGACGTGACGCTGCCGTGGCACACCCCCGAGCTCGGCGCGCGGCACCCGCTCTCGCTGATCTCCGAGCAGGTCGCGGACGTCTTCACCGCGCTCGGCTGGGACGTCGCCGAAGGCCCCGAGGTCGAGGCCGAGTGGCTGAACTTCGACGCCCTGAACTTCCAGCCCGACCACCCGGCCCGGCAGATGCAGGACACCTTCTTCGTCGAGCCGGCCGGATCCGGCAAGGTGCTGCGGACCCACACGTCCCCGGTGCAGGCTCGGTCGATGCTGACCCGCAAGCCGCCGATCTACGTGATCTGCCCGGGCCGCGTGTTCCGCACCGACGAGCTGGACGCGACCCACACGCCGGTCTTCCACCAGGTCGAGGGCCTCGTGGTGGACGAAGGCATCACGCTCGCGCACCTGAAGGGCACGCTCGACCACTTCGTCGTGTCGATGTTCGGCGAGGGCCTCGAGGCGCGCCTGCGGCCGAACTTCTTCCCCTTCACCGAGCCGTCGGCCGAGGTGGACCTGAAGTGCTTCGTCTGCCGCGGAGCCTCCGTCGGCAACCCGGACCGCCCGTGCCGCACCTGTGGCAGCGAGGGCTGGATCGAGTGGGGCGGCTGCGGCGTGGTGAACCCGCGCGTCCTGCAGGCCTGCGGCATCGACACCGACCGGTACTCCGGCTTCGCGTTCGGGATGGGCCTGGAGCGGACGCTGATGTTCCGCAACGGCGTCGAGGACATGCGGGACATGGTCGAGGGTGATGTGCGGTTCAGCCGCCAGTTCGGGATGGAGATCTGATGCGGGTCCCACTGTCATGGCTTCGTGAGTACGTCGACCTCCCGGCCGGGGTCACGGGGCGCGGCGTCGCGGAGAAGCTGATCCGGGCCGGCCTCGAGGTGGAGACCGTCGAGGAGTCCGATCTGACCGGGCCGCTCGTGGTCGGCAAGGTCCTCACCTACGAGGACGAGCCGCAGAAGAACGGCAAGACCATCCGCTGGTGCTCGCTCGACATCGGCAAGGACGAGCCGCAGTGGGTCGTGTGCGGTGCGAACAACTTCGAGGTCGGTGACCTCGTGGTCGTCGTCCTCCCGGGCGCTGTGCTGCCGGGTGGGTTCGCGATCTCGGCGCGGAAGACGTACGGGCATGTCTCCAGCGGCATGATCTGCTCGAGCTCGGAGCTCGGCCTGGGTGACGACGGTACGCACGGCATCGTCGTACTCGAGCCGGGTGAGGCCGAGACGGGTGACGACGCGATCGAGCTGCTCGCGCTGCGCGACGACGTGCTCGACATCGCGGTCACCCCGGACCGCGGCTACTGCCTGTCGATCCGTGGTGTGGCTCGCGAGGCGGCCACGGCGTACGGCGTTCCGCTGAAGGATCCGGCCGATCTGGCGCTCGACGGTTCTGGCTCGGGCGGTTATCCGGTGCGGGTCGACGATGCCGAGGGGTGCAGCGTCTTCGTCACCCGGACGGTGACCGGTATCAACGCGAGGGCGCTGTCGCCGCGGTGGCTGCAGAAGCGGCTGCTGGCAGCCGGGATGCGCCCGATCTCGATCGGCGTCGACATCACCAACTACGTGATGCTCGAGCTCGGCCAGCCGATCCACGGCTACGACAAGGATCGGCTGTCCGGCGAGATCGTGGTCCGGCGGGCCCACGCCGGCGAGAAGCTGATGACGCTGGACGACCAGACGCGGGAGCTGGACGCCGAGGACCTGCTGATCACCGACGACTCCGGCCCGATCGGCATCGCCGGTGTGATGGGTGGCGCGTCGACCGAGATCTCCGACGCGACCACCGACGTGGTGATCGAGGCCGCGCACTTCGACCCGATCGTGATCGCCCGCGCGTCGCGGCGGCACAAGTTGTCGTCGGAGGCGTCGCGGCGGTTCGAGCGTGAGGTCGACCCGCTGCTGCCGCGGTACGCCGCCCAGCGTGTCGCCGACCTCCTCGCCGACCTGGCCGGTGGCACCATCCAGCCGGACGAAACCGTCGTCGACACCCACGCCCTCCCCGAGCCGGTCACCCTCCGCGCCGATCACGCCGCCCGGGTCGCGGGAGCACCGATCTCCATCGCCGAGACCGTCCTGCACCTGCAGTCGGTCGGGTGCGCGGTCGAGCGCGCCGCCGCCGACGCGGTGCCGGCACCGCTTGCGGCGGGCGTGCACGCTCCTGCGCTGGTCGTCGCCGCACCCTCGGCGCCGGCTGGCCTCGCAGCTGGGCTTGCTGGGGATGACTTGCTGACGGTGACTCCGCCTTCGTGGCGGCCCGACCTGCGGGATCCCAATGACTTTGCCGAAGAGGTTATTCGGCTGTTCGGGTTCGACAACGTGCCGTCGGTTCTGCCGCCCGCGCCGGGTGGGCAGGGGTTGACGGTGTCGCAGCGGCGGCGCCGCCGGATCGCGACCGCGCTCGTCGGCGCGGGCCTGACCGAGGTCGTGTCGTACCCGTTCGCCGGTGACGCCGACTTCGACGCGATGGGCCTGCCCGCCGACGACTCCCGCCGTACGACGGTCAAGCTGGTCAACCCGTTGTCCGACGAAGAGCCGTCGATGCAGACCACGCTGCTCGCGACCCTGCTCCGGACTGCCGAGCGCAACGTCGGCCGCGGCGCCACGGACCTGGCGATCTTCCAGACCGGCCTGGTCTTCCTGCCGAAGCCGGACGCGAAGCCCGCACCACTGCCGTCCGTCGCGCACCGCCCGAGCGACGCCGAGGTCCAGTCCCTGTACGACGCTCTGCCCGAGCAGCCGCTGCACGTCGGAGTGGTGCTGACCGGTTCACTCACGCCGACCGGTTGGTGGGGCAAGGGCCGCCCCGCGAGCTGGGCGGATGCCGTCCAGGTCGCCCGGATGATCGCGTCGGTGGTCGGCGTCGAGTTGGTCGTCAAGAACGTGGAGCTCGCGCCGTGGCATCCGGGCCGCTGCGCCGAGTTCTCCGTCGACGGCAAGGTCGTCGGTCACGCCGGCGAGCTGGATCCGAAGGTCTGCCAGGCGTTCGGTCTGCCGGCGCGGTCGAGTGCGGTCGAGCTCGACCTGGACGCCTTGATGGCGGCCGGTCCGGAGTCGATCACGGCGTCACCGTTATCGTCGTACCCGGTGGCCAAGGAGGACGTGGCGTTGATCGTCCCGGCCGAGGTGGCCGCGGCGGACGTGGAGGCGGCGCTGGCCGAGGGTGCGGGGGAGTTGCTGGAGTCGATCCGGCTCTTCGACCTGTACACCGGTGAGCAGATCGGCGTGGGGAAGAAGTCGCTGGCGTTCGCGCTGCGGTTCCGGGCGCCGGACCGCACGCTGAAGGAGAACGAGGTCGCCGACGTCCGGCAGGCCGCGGTCCAGGTCGCCGTCGACCGCTTCGGCGCCGTCCAACGGGTCGGTTGATGGCATGAGCGGGGGGCATCCGCGGGTGGCGGTGGCCGCGCCGAACCAGGCGGCGGCTGAGGCCGGCGTGCGGGTGGCCGCTGAGGGCGGGAACGCGGTGGACGCGGCGATCGCGGCCACGCTGGTGACGATGGTGAACGAGATCGGCGTGGTCTCGCCGGCCTCGGGCGGCTTCGTCACCCTGCAGGTGGCCGGCGGCGACGCAGTCACCATCGACGGCTGGGTGGAGATGCCGGGCCGCGGCGTGTCCACCGACCGGTTCGGCCGCGGCGTCTGGGACATCACCACCGACTACGGCGGCGGTACGACGACCACCGTCGGCCACGGATCCGTCGCGACCCCCGGCGGGATGAAGGCGCTCGACCTGGCCCACCGGCGATCCGGGAAGGCGCCCTGGCGTGAGGTGGTCCAGCCCGCGATCGACGTCGCCCGGAACGGGTTCGCGCTGAGCCGGACCTCGGGCTACTACCTCGGCTTCACCCACGAGATCATCTTCGGTTGGCACCAGCCGAGCCATCAGGTCGTGCACGAGGACGACGGCTCGGTGATCAAGGCCGGTACCACCGTCGTGATTCCCGAGCTCGCGGAGGCGCTCGAACTGATCGCCCGCGACGGCGCCGAGACCATGTACACCGGCCAGCTCGCCCAGTTGCTCATCCACGACATGGCCCAGAACGACGGCATCCTCACCGCGGAAGACCTTGCGGCGTACGAGGCCGTCGTACGCCCGGCCCTGATGGTCCGGCAGAACGGCTGGCGCCTGGCGACGAACCCGCCACCGGCCGTCGGCGGTGTCGCGGTCGCCGCGATGCTCGCGCTGCTCGACGGCGTACCGGCCGACGGCAGCTGGAGGCAGTCCGAGCTCGAACGGCTCGTCGAGGTGCAGCACGCCGTACTCGGGCGGCGGCTGGCCGAGCTGGACGAGGAGGACAGGCGGCAGCTCGAGGCCAACAAGCTGCTGGACCTCGCGGCGGCCGGTGATCTCCGGGCCCTGTCCTCACCCAGTACGGCGACTGTCTCGGTGGTCGACGACGAGGGCGACGCGTGCGCGATCACCGTGTCGTCCGGCTACGGCTCCGGCGTACTCACGCCAGGCACCGGCATCTGGCTCAACAACGCCCTCGGCGAGCAAGAGCTGCTGCACGGCGGTCCGCACAGCCTCGCGCCCGGCACGCGGCTCACCTCGAACATGGCCCCCAGCGTCGCGCGCCGGGACAGCGACGGCGCGGTGCTCGCGATCAGCTCGCCCGGCTCCGACCGGATCCCGACCGCGCTGGCCCAGGTCTACGCGCTCTACACGCACGGTGGGCTGCCACTGCGCGAGGCGGTCGACCATCCGCGGCTGCACGTCCGCGTCCGAGAAGACGTGGTCGTCGACTATGAAGACGACCTGCCTGTGTCCGGATCGACCGCGCTGCCGACCCGGCCGATGCCGCCGCACTCGATGTACTTCGGTGGCGTCGCGGCCGCGTTCTGGGATCCGGCCGACGGCCTGCTCGCGGTCGGCGACCCCCGCCGTACCGGAGCGGTCGCGATCTCACCGGCCCAGTAAGGTCAACTCTCTGACAACTGAGCTGGGAGGCAGCCGATGCGGGACACCGAGGACCCCGAGCTCTCCGTCGTCGTACCGATGTACGACGAGGAGGACGTGCTGCCGATCTTCTTCGACCGGATGCATCCGTTGCTCGACAGCCTCGGCATCAGCTACGAGGTGCTCGTCGTCGACGACGGCAGCCGGGACAAGACGGCCGCACTGCTGCTCGAGGCCGTGCAGGACTGGGCTCAGCTCCGTGTCGTCCGCCTGCTCCGGAACAGTGGTCACCAGGCCGCCCAGTCGGCCGGCTTCCGCCGCGCCCGCGGCCGGTACGTCGTCACCATCGACGCCGACCTGCAGGACCCGCCGGAGGTGATCGCCGAGTTCCTGACGGCCGTCCGCGAGCAGGACGTCGACGTCGTGTACGGCGTTCGCGCGGACCGCTCGAGTGATTCCTGGGCGAAGCGGACGACCGCGCGGATGTACTACCGGCTGATGTGCCGGCTGGTCGGCAAGGACATCCCGTTCGACGCGGCCGACTTCCGGCTGGTGTCGCGCCGGGTGGTGGACGCGGTGAACGCACTCCCCGAGGACGGCCGGGTGTTCCGGTTGGTGATCCCGTGGCTGGGGTTCCCGAGCACCGAGGTCCGGTACGTCCGTGCCGAGCGAGCCGCCGGGACGACGAAGTACAACCTGTCCAAGATGCTTCGGCTCGCGTTCGACAGTGTGACCGCGTTCTCGGCCGCGCCGCTGCGGCTGGCGACCTGGCTCGGCCTGCTCGGCGGTGTGATGTCCGCGCTGTTCGTGGTCGGCGCGCTGGTGATCAAGGTGAGCGGCCACAGCATTCCCGGTTGGACATCGACCGTGCTCGCGGTCAGCGTGATCGGCGCGATCCAGCTGCTGTGCCTCGGCCTGCTGGGTGAGTACGTGGCCCGGTTGTTCCAGTCCAGCCAGCGGCGCCCGCAGTTCCTCGTCGGGTACGACAGCCTCGAAGACCAAGGGCATCAGGAACCGGTCCAGCACAGATGAGGCGGTTGCTCCCGTGGCTGCTGCCGTTGCTGGTAGCGGTCCTCGGGCTCGCGTCGGTCGACGTCGGTCCCGGCCCGATCGTCAAGTACGCCGTGTACTTCGCACTGGCGATCGCACTCCCTGGGACTCTCCTGCTCCGCGCCGCGTGGCGCAGTACCGGCAACTGGGCGGAGGACCTCGGCCTCGGGTCTGTGGTCGGAGCGACCTGGCAGCTGATCGGCTGGGCATTGTTCACCGCCCTCGGCTGGCAACGCTGGTTGATCGTCTGGCCGGCTTTGGTACTGGTCGCCTTCGCGGTGTTCGGACGGAGGTTCTGGCGGATCGCCGACCTGAAGCCGTTGCCGGTCGCTTGGACCTGGGGACTGGCCGTGTCGTCGGCGGTCGTGCTCGGCGCATCGACAGTCGGCGTGATGGCGTATCACCCGATGCCTCCGGGCGGTACGGCGTACTACCCGGATCTGCTCTATCACCTGTCGATGGTGCACGAGCTGATGCGGTCGGTGCCGCCGGAGTTGCCGCAGGTAGTGGGGGAGCGGCTGGAGTACCACTGGTTCGCGAACGCCGACATGGCCGGGGCCGTGGACATCACCCGACTGTCACCGATCATCGTGGTCTTCCGGCTGTGGCTGCTGCCCTGGCTGGTCGTCGCCCTGCTCGTGTGCGCGACGCTGGCGCGGACGGTGAGTCGCACCTGGTGGACCGGCGTACTCGCGGCTCTCGCTTTGGCCGCGCCGCAGTTGTACTTGCTCGTCGACACGAGTGTGAACCTGGCCGCGCCGGTCAGCTTCCTCAGTCCGTCGCAGACATTCGGGATGGTCGCCGGTGTGACGGTGGCGGTGTTCCTGATCGAGTTGCTGTTCCGCAACGCCGGGGGCTGGTTGTGGGTGGTCGCCGTCGCAGTCGCGATCGTCGGCGGTGGGTCGAAGCCCACGGTGCTGCCGCTGCTGGTCGCGGGGGTCGGGCTGGCTGCGGTGTTCTTGCTGGTGACGACCCGGCGCGTGCCTGCGCGGATCCTCGTCGCTGGGACCGTGCTGGTGGCGGTGGGTGTGGGGACCATGCTGACGGTTGCCGGGAGCACCAATGGTTCCGGGGTGCAGTTCCTCGCCGTGCTGAAGTCGCTTCCCGTCTACACGGCCGCGACCGGGGATACGACGCAGCCCGGGGCGGGCGGTCTGATTGTGCCGGCGCTGGCACATGGTGCGGTGATCGGGACGCTGACGCTGCTGCTGGGCTTGCTGCTCACGTTGCAGGCGATGGCGCTGGTCGGCTTCGGGGTCGTCGGCCGGCGGGATCCGGTGGCGTGGTTCCTGCTGGGTGCGATAATCGCCGGCTGGGCGGGTTACCTGTTGATCGACCATCCGTCCGTGAGCGAGTCCTATTTCATCTACACGGCCGCGCCGTTCAGCCTGGCGGGAGCGGGCTGGTTCGCAGCGACCAGTGCCCGCGCGGCGCGCAGGCCGGTCTGGGTGGCGGTCGCGGCGTTCGGCCTCTCGGTGATCTACGCCGGTCTCTTCGTGTGGGCGAAGGGTGTGCCGGCCGGTCCGCCGAGCCGTCAACTGTGGGCGAGCACGCGGCTGCTGCTCGTCGTACTCGCGTTGACGGTCGTGCTGCTGGTCGTGTGGCGGCGGTTCTTGCGGCAGGCGGGTAGTGGGTTGTTCGTCGTACTGATGTTGCTGGCGATCGCGCCGATCAGCTCGTTCGTCCAGAGCGCGGTGCATGGGGATACCGAGAAGTCGCCGACGTATCGGGCGCCGCGGTGGGTGGTGTATCCGGACGAGGCCTCGGCGGCGTTGTGGCTGGGTTCGCACTCGGCGCCGACGGATGTGGTCGCCACGAACACGTGGTGCCGGCCGGCCGGACCGCAGACGCCGGGGTGTGACGCGCGGGGGTACCTCGTCAGCGGGATGGCGGGCCGGCGGACGGTGATCGAGGGCTGGGCGTACACGAACCAGGCGATGGCCGCGCAGGGCGTCGGCGGCCGCCGCTACACCGAGCAGCCGTCGCCATGGCCCGAGCGGGTCGCTCTCACCAACCAGAGCCTCGCCGCGCCGACCGCGGACGTGCTGCGGCGGCTGCAGGACGAGTACGGCGTTCGCTGGGTGTACGCCGACGCCCGCGACGGGACCGTGTCACCCGCACTCGACCGGCTGGCCGTGCTGCGACACCGCGTCGGCAAGATCAAGATCTACGAACTCGGAGAGTGATTGTCCCGTAACATTGGGTCTGCGTAGACCGTTACTTCTACGCAGGCCCGCCCGCCACGCGGCCGAAGCATGCGGCACGCGATTGCTCGGGAGGGTGGCACGTCATGCGGGCGACACGACCGAGCGCGGCCATTGTCTTGGTCGTCGGCCTCTTCACCCTGGGGACCGTCACGTCGAACGCGTACCAGGTGCCGGCCACACCCTTCAGTCAAGGCGACTCGGCGACGGCGGTCATGCCGGGGTCGGGGTTGAAGCAGACGATCACCGTCAGCGGGCAGACCGAGTTGTTCGATGCGACGACCGCGGGAGTTCGGGGGAGCGGGCCGACGACTTATCAACCGGCGATCGCGGGAACGACGCCGGCGGAAGATCTCGTCGTCAACACCGGGACCTGCGCGTCCACCGGCAGTTGTGGCGATCGCGGCACCGTGACGATCACGTTCAGCCAGCCCGTGCGCAACCCGGTGCTGCACCTCGCCGGGATCGGCGGCGGGGTCACCCAGACCGTCAGCGGCAAGCCGACCGCCCAGTCCGAGCTGCACTCGGTCCTCAAGCTCGCCACCCCGGGCCTCAGCCTGACGAAGGTCGGCCAGGGCAACAACCTCGCCGTCACCAGCGACACCATCACCGCCGCCAACCACGACGCCGGCCCGAACTGCGTCAATACCAGGACCGGCACCGGCCCCGACGCCTCCGCGAGCGCGGCCTGCGGATCGGTCCGCGTGAACGGCGTCGCCACCAAGATCACCTTCGACGTCAGCGCCTTCTTCACCAAGCACCCGAAGCTCCCGGCCTTCAACACCGAGTCCTCCGGCGACGCGTTCTCCATCCTCGCGTCCACCGGTGAGGACTTCGGCGACGCCCCCGCGTCGTACGGCGTTGCCTGGTCCGTCCTCAGCGACGTCAAGCTCGGCAAGGACGCCACCGAGGACAACGCGACCATCGCCAACGCCCACACCGGTCCGACGACACCCGACCAGGCCGACGACGGCGTCACCTTCAAGCCGCTCCGGACCACCGCGACCTCCTACACCACCGAGCTGAAGCTCACCGGCGCCTCGAAGCCAGGCCGTGCGTGTGCCTGGCTCGACCTCGATCGCGACGGTATCTTCGACCCGGCCGAACGATCCTGCACCGCCTTCGCCGCCGGCCAGGGTGCGGCCACCCTCAACTGGACGGAGCTCAGCCCCACAGCGGGAGCGTCGTACGCCCGGGTGCGGGTCGGCTACACCGACGCGCAGGTGGATCAGCCGACCGGCCCGGCCGACGCCGGCGAGGTCGAGGACTACCCCTTCGTGATCACGCCACCGCCCCCGCCGATCCTGCTCGACGACGCCGCGACGACCCCGTTCGACACCGGCACCACGGTCGATGTCCTCGGCAACGACAAGCCGGGCGATCCGGGTACGCCGCTCAAACCCGGCACCCTGTGTCTCGTCAGCGGCAACGGCTGCGTCGTGATGGTGAACGTCGTCGGCCAGGCCAAGTACGTCGCCAAGGACGGCAAGATCGACGTCGAGCCAGTGCCGAGCTTCGTCGGCCCGGGCACACCCGTCACCTACCGCGTCGCCGACGCCAACGGTACGACGGCGTCCGCGAAGCTGACCCTCACCGTCGCGCTCCCGGCCCATCCGGTCGCGACCCCCGACACGGCCACCACTCCGCAGAACGTCAGCATCGCGCTCAAACCGCTCAGCAACGACCGGGCGGCCCCCGGCGTGCAACTCGTCCCCGCCTCGGTCATGATCCGCGACTCCGCCGACGCGACCTTCAAGAAGCAGGTGGTGATCACCGGCGAGGGCGAGTACGCCGTCAAGCCGGACGGCGGCGTGGACTTCGTACCGGCCCCACGGTTCACCGGTGTCGGTACGACGGTCGGCTACCGCGTCACCGACAGCACCAAGCAGACCGCCGAGTCGACGCTCACGGTCACCGTCACCCCGGTGAAGCCCACCGCCAACGGGGACTCGGTCTCGACTGCCTTCGACACCGACATCGCCGTACCGGTGCTGGACAACGACCTCCCCGGTTCACCGGACGCGCCACTCGATCCCGCCAGCCTGCGGCTCGTCGACCCGGTCAGCCAGAAGCTCGTCGACAAGGTCACCATCGCGCGGCAGGGGACCTACCTGGTTGCCGGCGGCAAGGTGACCTTCCAGCCGGTCCACGGCTTCCAGGGCGTCGGTACGCCGCTGACCTACCAGGTGCTGGACAAGAACGGTACGTCGGCCCGCGCCGAGCTCACGGTCTCCGTCAACGCGCCCGGTCCGCCGGTCGCGAACCCGGACACGATCGCGACGCTACAAGGCGCCCCGGTGAACATCGCCGTACTCGACAACGACAAGCCCGGCCCGACCGGCGCGGCATTGCGGCCGGACAGCGTGCGACTGATCTCGCCGAGCCGCACCGAGCCGGGGACGACGCTGGTGGTGGCCGGACAGGGCAAGTACACCGTGAAGCCGACCGGCAAGGTCCTGTTCGACCCGCTGCCCGCCTTCAGCGGAGCCGCGACCGCCGTCGGCTATCAGGTTGCCGACAGCAACGGCGCCTTCGGTACGTCGACCCTGGCCGTGCAGGTGACCAAGGTCCAACCAGACGCTTCGGACGACACCGCGAGTACGGCGTACGACACGACCGCGACCGTGGCGGTGCTGGCGAACGACGAGGCCGGCGATCCGGCCGTTCCGCTGCTGCCGGGCAGTGTGCGGCTGCTGGATCCGAAGACGAAGCAGCCGAAGACGAGGGTTGCGGTCGACGGCGAGGCGACGTACACGGTGACACCCGACGGGACGGTCGACGTCGACCCGGTGCCGGCGTTCACCGGCGTCGCGACACCGATCTCCTACCAGGTGTCCGACGTCAACGGCACGCTCGCCACCGCGACGCTGACGGTGACGACCGCGCCGACCGCCAAGCCCGACACCGCCACCGGCAAGCAGAACGTCCCGCTGAAGCTCGATCCGCTCACGAACGACACGGCCGGTCAGGGCACCCGGCTCGACCCACTCAGCCTGGCGCTCCTCGATCCGGCCGACGGTTCGCTGAAGAAGCTGGTGAAGATCCCGGGCCAGGCCGGCTATCAGGTCAACCGGGACGGCACCGTCACCGTCGACCCGCTGCCGGGCTTCACCGGTACGGCGACCACGCTGACCTACCGGGTCATCGACGGCTTCGATCAGGCCACCCGGTCGACGATCACGGTCACGATCACGCCGGTCACGCCGGTGGCGGCCGACGACACTGCGAGGACGCCGTACGACAAGACCGTCACCGTGAAGGTGCTGGCGAACGACCTGCCCGGGGATCCGTCCGCGCCGCTGGTGCCGGGCAGTCTGCTGCTCACCGATCCGGGCGATGGATTGCTGAAGGCAACGGTCACAATCCCGAACGAAGGCGTCTACACGGCGGTCGGGGGAGTTGTCACCTTCGATCCCGGCGCGACCTTCCGTGGTCCCGGCACCCAGCTGACCTATCAAGTGGCCGACAGCAACGGAACGCTGACCACCGCGAAGCTGTCGATCATCGTCGGCCAACCGCCGGTGGCCGTCGCCGACAGCGCGTCGACGCTGCAGGACGTCAGCGTGACCGTGAACGTGCTGTCCAACGACAGTCCGGGGACGGACGCTCAGTTGGACCCGACGTCGGTCGGCCTGCTGGACCCGGCCGCCCGGACCGCCGGCTACGTCAAGAAGGTGATCGTCGCCAACCAGGGCACCTATGCCGTGCGGCCGAGTGGCGCGGTCGGCTTCGATCCACTCCCGACGTTCCGCGGCAAGGCGCTCGCGATCAACTACCGCGTCGCCGATTCGAACGGTAGCTACGCCGCGTCGACGTTGAGCATGACGGTCTCGCCGGTCCAGCCCGTCACTGTGGACGATTCGGCCATCACGCCGTACGGCCATCCGATCACCGTCAACGTGCTCGCCAACGACGAGCCGGGCGATCCGACCGCGCCGCTGATCCGGTCAAGTCTCCTGCTCAGGGATCCGGCCGGCGGCTACCGCAAGACCATCACGCAGTCCGGTGAAGGCACGTACGCCGCGGCCGACGACGGGACGATCACGTTCACTCCCGTGAAGGACTTTCAAGGCGTGACGACACCGGCGACGTACCGGATCACCGACGACAACGGCGCCACAGCGGAAGGCCGCCTGTTCCTCACCGTCGGCGAGGGGCCCGCGGCAGTGGCCGACGTCGTGACGACGAAGCAGAACGTCACCGTGACCGTGGGCCCGCTCGCCAACGACGAGGCGGGGACAGGCGCCGCGCTCGACAAGACCACGGTCCAGGTCTTCGGCGCGACCACTGCTCAGGAGTACGCTGCGCTCGGCTGGGCCCGGAGGGCGGTGATCCCGGGCCAGGGCGTGTTCGCGGTGAACGAGACGACCGGGAAGATCACGTTCGACCCGGAGCCGGCGTTCCGCGGGATCGTCTCGATCGCCTACCGGGTCACGGACACGAGCGGGAACACGGCGGCCTCGACCGTCGCGGTGACGGTCGCGGGCGTCACGCCCGTGATCGCGGACGACAAGGCGACGACGCCGTACGAGACCGCGGTCACCGTCAACGTGCTGGCGAACGACAAGCCCGGTGATGCCACGGCGCCACTGGTCGCCGGCCAGGTGCGCCTGGATGATCCGGCGACCGGGGATCCGGTGTCGTCGCTGACCGTGCCGGGGGAAGGGACCTTCACGGTCCAGCCGGCCGGCGGGATCCGGTTCGCGCCGGTGGACGGTTTCGTGGGCGTGGCGGTGCCGGTCGGGTATCAGGTTGCCGACCGCAACGGCACGGTCGGATCGGGCACGCTCACGGTCACGGTCCAGGCCCGCCCGGTCGCCGTACCGGACGCGACGCGGACCAAGCAGCACGTCGCCGTGACGCTCGATCCACTCGCAAACGACAAGCCCGGCCCCGGCGCGACGCTCGATCCGGCGTCCGTCCTGCTGGTCGGCCCGGACGGTGCTCTGGTCGACCAGGTCACGATCACCGGCCAAGGCGAGTACGTCGTTGCCGATGGCAAGGTGATCTTCAGCCCGGTGGCGATGTTCACGGGCACCGCCCGGCCGGCGGCGTACGAGGTGAAGGACAGCAACCAGAACTCGGCCCGCGCGACGATCAGGGTGACCGTGCTGCCGGTGCGCCCGGTCACCGTTGACGACAACGCGCAGACGGCCTTCGGTACGGCGGTGGTCGTGAAGGTGCTGGGCAACGACAAGCCCGGCGACCCGTCGGCGCCGCTTGTTGCGGGTTCCGTCGTACTGCGGGATCCGGTGGACTCTCAGGACAGGAAGGCGGTGACTGTCCCGGAGGAGGGTGCCTTCATCGTCGGCGCGGACGGTGCGATCACCTTCACCCCGGCCAAGGACTTCATCGGTACGACGCGCTCCGTCGCGTACCGGGTCACCGATGCCAACGGCACCTCCAACGCGGCGCTCCTCGACGTGACCGTCGCCGGACCGCTGCTCGCCAAGGCCTCGCCCGACACGGCCACCGGCACTCCAGGCAACGCGGTCGCCGTGAATCCGTTGCTCAACGACAGCGGCTCGATCAACCCGAGCGCGGTCTGCCTGCGCACCGGCCCGGCCACCTGCGCCAAACACGTCACCGACGCGTCCGGCACCTGGACCGTCGCCCCCGACGGCACGATCACCCTCACACCGGCAGCAGATTTCACCGGCACCGCCAAACTCGCCTACGCCCGAACGGACGCAACCGGCCAGACCGCCACCGCGCCGATCAAGATCACGGTCGGCGCCAAACCAGCAGCCCTGCGCCCGCTGAACCACACCGACCCCCCACCTCCCGGCGGCCCCCCAGCCATCCTCATCACCCTAGGCACCCTCCTCACCGCCCTAGGAGCAACCCTCGCCGCCCTCGCCCGCACCCGCCGCTGACCCGCCGCCGGAGCACCCGCCCCCGCCGCTGACCCGCCGCTGGAGTCCCCGCCCCGCCGCTGACCCGCCGCTGACCCGCCGCTGACCCGCCGCCGGAGTACTGGCCTCGCCCGCCCCCGCCGCTGACCCGCCGCCGGAGTCCCCGCCCCCGCCCACACCTCCGACCAACTCGAGGGGATATCCGGCTCTTCTGAGATATCCGTGGGTGGTTCGTTCGCCCTCCCGCGCGTCCGGGCAGTCGGCCGTGTTGTGTCGGTTGCCGCCGGGGTGGGGAGGATCTCGTCCCGGATCGGGTGGGAGATCCTCCCCAGCCTGGCCCGGCCGGCCCGCGGGTGTCGGCCTGGGCGGACGTGGGGCACT
>NZ_JBSXMZ010000015.1:0-155149 GCF_054073265.1 Kribbella sp. CWNU-51 | reverse complement strand
GCCTCTCCAAGAAAGACACCATCCGCTGCCTCAAACGACTCATCGCCCGCGAGATCTACTACACCCTCCTCCAAACCCAACCCACCCCAAACCAGCAACCAGCCACCGCTTGACATCTATAGGAGCATCCAACTAGGACAGACCACGGCGGCGATCTGTGACTGTCTCGCCGGTCACAACCCTGCTGTCCGGCTCGTCACAACCCGCCGGGCTGTCCGGTCCTTCTTGGTGACCCGAGAGAAGGAGAACCTCATGAACGAACAGAGCCCGGTCGTGGTGCTGGTCCACGGCGCGTTCGCCGAGTCCGCGAGCTGGAACGGCGTCGTCGAGCGGTTGCAGGCGCGGTCGATCGACGTCGTCACGGCCCCGAACCCGTTGCGGAGCCTCGACGGTGACGCGGCGTACGTGCGCGATGTCATCGCCGGCATCGGGCGGCCGGTGGTCCTGGTCGCGCATTCGTACGGCGGCATGGTGATCACCGAGGCGGCGGCGGAGAACCCGGCGGTGAAGGCGCTGGTGTACGTGTGTGCGTTCGCCCCTGACCAGGGGGAGAACGCCTTCGGGCTCTCGGTCCAGTTCCCCGGCAGCACGCTCGGGGACGCTCTCGACACCTACCCGGTCAGCACCGGCGGCAACGATCTCCGGATCAAGCCCGCCCTGTTCAACCACCAGTTCTGCGCGGACGTCCCGGCCGAGCAGGCAGCCGTGATGGCCGCGACCCAGCGGCCGGCCACCGACGTGGCGCTGACCGGCAACCTGGTGACCGCGTCGCCCGCCTGGAAGACGATCCCGTCCTGGTTCGTCTTCAGCGACGAGGACCTCAACATCCCGGTCGCGCTGCACCGCTTCATGGCCGAGCGCGCCGGTGCGAAGGACATCCGCGAGGTCGCCGGTGCGTCGCACGCGCTCAGCGTCTCCGCCCCCGAGCCGGTCACCGCCGCCATCCTGGACGCCCTGTCCGCCTGACGCGCTGCGTCACCCGCGATCGGCCGGTTCCTCGGTCTCACAGATCGATCTGCTGTGACACCCCACGAACCACAGGGGGAACCACGCACTCGACCACGGACTCTCCGTGGCGCGGTGCGCTGGTGGTCCGGCGAGGGTGGGAGAAGCCCCCAGTGGAGGAGTCCGGATCATGAGTACGTCGACGGCTGGTTTGGATGAATTCGTGCAGGTACGACCGCGGCTGCTCCGGATCGCGCGCCGGATTGTCGGCAATCCGCACGAGGCCGAGGAGTTGGTGCAGGAGGTGTGGCTGCGGTGGCAGCGCACCGATCGGTCGGCTGTCGCGGATCCAGGGGCGTTCCTGGCGACCACGGTCTGCCGGCTCGCGATCAACCTGGCGCAGTCGGCCCGGCGGCGGCACGAATTCTCGGTCGGGCCGTGGTTGCCCGAGGAGTGTGCGGCGGGCGGGGTGGATCCGCAGAGTCTGGCGGAGCAGCAGGAGGCGTTCGACCAGGCCGTACGGCTGTTGCTGGAGCGGCTGTCGCCGGCCGAGCGAGCGACCTACGTACTGCGGGAAGGCTTCGAGTACCCGTATCGGCAGATCGCGGAGACGTTGCGGATCGGCGCGCCCAACGCGCGGCAACTGGTGAAGCGGGCCCGCGACCGGCTGTCCTCCGACCGGTGCCATCCGGTCAGCCCGGCTGCGCACCGAAGGCTCCGGCACGCGTTGGTCTCGGCTTCGCGCGCAGGTGAACTGGCCGACCTCGAACAACTCCTCGCCGCCGACCTCGCCCAGACGGCCTGCTGACCAATCTGGCGCTATTGCGACACTGTAGAGTTCTACCGCGCATCAGACCTTGGGCTCTAGCCTCTGATGAGGGGTGGTGGAGCCATGGCGATTGGCGGGCCGGCGCCCGAGCTACGCGGGCGGCGAACGGAGTGTAATCGGCTGGATCAGGTGGTGTCCGGCGTGCGCTCCGGCGACGGCCAGGTGCTGATCGTCAGTGGTGAGGCGGGCATCGGGAAGTCTGCGCTGCTCGAGTATCTGGTCGGGCAGGCCGACGGCTGCCGCGTCGCGCGAGCGGCCGGCGTCGAGGCGGAGATGGAACTCCCGTTCGCCGGTCTGCATCAGTTGTGTGCCCCGATGTTGAGCCTGAGCGACCACCTGCCGCGCCCGCAGCGCGACGCGCTGGCAGTCGCGTTCGGGCTCGAGTTCGGTGGTCCGCCGGACCGGTTCCTGGTCGGCGCGGCCGCGTTGAGTCTGTTGGCGGCGGCCTCCGACAGCCGGCCGCTGTTGTGCGTCATCGACGACGCGCAGTGGCTGGATCAGGCGTCGGCCCAGGCACTGACCTTCGTCGGTCGCCGCCTGTTCGCCGACCGCATCGGCCTCGTGTTCGCGGTCCGCGAGCCGGTGACCGGGCCGGAGTGGCGCGGCTTCCCCGAGCTGCCGGTCGGTGGGCTGACCGACCGGCACGCCGGGGCTCTCCTCGATGCGGTGGTACCCGGGCGGTTGGACGAGCACGTCCGGGATCGGATCGTCTCCGAGACCAGAGGCAACCCGCTGGCGCTGCTGGAGTTGCCGCGCGGGCTGACCGCGGGTGAGTTGGCGGGTGGATTCGAGCGGCCGGACGCTCGCCCGTTGGCGAGCCAGATCGAGCAGAACTTCACTCGCCGGGTGCAGGCACTCCCGTTGGACACGCAGCGGTTGCTGCTGACCGCGGCCGCCGAGCCGATCGGCGACGTACCGCTGCTGCTTCGGGCGCTGGCGGTCCTGGACGTGCCGATGAGTGCGGCCGCGCCCGCTGAGGCCGCCGGCCTGATCGAGCTCGGCGCGCGGGTCCGCTTCCGACATCCGCTGGTCCGGTCGGCGACGTATCGCGCGGCGGATCCCGTCGATCGTCGCCAGACGCATCAGGCCCTCGCCGAGGCGACGGACCCGGATCTCGATCCCGACCGGCGGGCCTGGCACCGCGCGAACGGCGCGGACGGCCCCGACGAGGACGTCGCCGCCGAACTGGTCAACTCCGCGGACCGGGCACAGCGCCGCGGCGGCGTCGCGGCGACGGCAGCGTTCCTCCAGCGGGCGACCGAGCTGACCCCGGACCCGTCCACGCGGGCGATCCGCGCTCTCGCCGCCGCGCAGGCGACACTGCGGGCCGGCGCGTTCGAGATCGCGCTACGGCTGCTCGTCACGGCGGGCGAAGGTCCGCCGAACGGTCTGCACCAGGCGCGGGTGGAGCTCCTGCGCGCCGAGATCGCCTTCGCGTCGGGCCATGGGCGCGAGTCCGGGCCGCTCCTGCTGGCGGCGGCCCGCCGGCTCGAACCGCTGGACATCGGCCTGGCCCGCGACACCTACATCGAGGCGATCGTGGCCGCACAGTTCGCGGGGCGGTTCGGCCGGACTGCGGGACCGGGTGGCTCCGACGCACTCGCCGGGGCCTCGCAGGCGGCCCGTGCCGCGCCGGCACCGGATCCGCGCCGCAAGCGTGACGTCCTGCTGGACGGTATCGCCGTGTTGTTCACGGACGGGTACCCCGAAGTCGTGCCGCTGGCCCGGGAGGTGATCCGGATGTTCTCCAGCACGAACGGGTCGCCGGATCACGATGACGTGCGGTGGCTCTGGCATGCGGCGCTCCTGGCCGTCGACCTGTGGGACGACGAGGGCTGGGACGTCTTGACCTCGCGGCACGTGCGGATCGCCCGCCGGCTCGGCGACCTCAACGAACTCCTGCTGGTCCTGAACCACCGGGTGCAGCTCAGCCTGTTCTCCGGCGACCTCGCCGCGGCCGGCTCGCTGGTCGCGGAGATCAACAACATCAACGACGCGACCGGCGCGGACCTGACGCCGTACGGCGCGATGAGCCTGGCGGCCTGGCGTGGGCGCGAGGACGGCGCCACGGCGGTGATCGCCGCTGGGATGGACGATGCGACGAACCGCGGCGAAGGCGGTGGACTGAGTACCTGTCACCTCGCGAACGCCGTCCTGTTCAACGGCCTCGCGAAATACGGGAATGCACTCGCGGCGGCCCGGGAGGCGACGGCCTATCCGGTCGAGTACGGCGTGGCGAACTGGGCGCTGCCCGAGCTGGTCGAAGCGGCGGCTCGCACCGGCCGGCCGGAGCTGGCGGTCGACGGGCTGAAGCTGCAGGGCGAGATCGCGTCGTCCTCAGGCACGGAGTGGGGTCTCGGCCTGCTGGCCCGGTCGCAGGCCCTGCTGTCCAGGGGCCGGCAGGCGGAATCGGCGTACCAGGAGGCGATCGAGCGTCTCGGCCGGACTCGCATGCGGATGGACCTGGCCCGGGCTCAGCTGCTGTACGGCGAGTGGCTTCGGCGGGAGGGACGGCGACAAGACGCACGGGTCCAGCTGCGAACGGCGTACAAGCTGTTCGCGGCGGCCGGTGCCGACGCCTTCGCCGACCGTGCGAGCCGTGAGTTGACGGCTACCGGAGAGACGGTCGGACAGCGCGGCGGCCGCGCCACCGACGCCTTGACCGCGCAGGAGGCACGCATCGCCGAGCTGGCCGGCGCGGGGCTGACCAATGCCGAGATAGGTGCGCAGATCTTCCTCAGCCAGCACACTGTCGAGTGGCATCTCCGCAAGGTCTTCCAGAAGCTCGGCATCACGTCCCGCAAGCAGCTTCGCCCCTGATACGTCACAACCCACGCGGCTGGGTTGTCTTTAACTACAGAGTCTCGACCGAAGAGAGGACACCCGTGCGCAGGATCCTGGTGGTCGGTGGTGGGTACGCCGGTTTCTACACGGCCTGGAAGCTCGAGAAGAAGCTCCGGCGCGGTGAGGCCGAGGTGGTCGTGGTCGATCCGCGGCCGTACATGACATACCAGCCTTTCCTTCCCGAGGTGGTCTCGGGATCGGTCGAGGCACGCCACGCCGCGGTCTCGTTGCGCCGCAACCTCGACCGGACCCGCATCGTGTCCGGCTCGGTGACCGCGATCGAGCACGCCCAGCGGAAGGTCACGGTGCGGCCGACCCAGGGTCCCGACTTCGAGCTCGAGTACGACGTTCTCGTGGTGACCGCGGGCGCGGTGACCCGGACCTTCGACGTACCCGGCGTGGCCGAGCGGGCGATCGGGATGAAGCACGTCGAGGAGGCGGTGGCGATTCGGGACCGGCTGCTGACGGCGTTCGACGAGGCGTCCTGTCTCGAGCCCGGTCCGGCGCGGCGTCGATTGTTGACAATCACCTTCGTCGGTGGCGGCTTCTCCGGCGTGGAAGGGTTCGGTGAGCTGTTGTCGCTGGCCACCGCCTTGCTCAAGCGCTACCCGGAGCTGTCCGAGAGCGACCTCGCCTTCCACCTGGTCGAGGCGACCGGCCGGATCCTGCCCGAGGTCAGCGATCGGCCCGGCCAGTGGGTGGTCTCGATGCTCGAGCGTCGCGGTGCGCAGGTCCACCTGAGCTGCACGCTGAAGTCGGCCGACGACGGGCACGTGGTGCTGTCCGACGGGACCGAGTTCGACTCGGAGCTGATCGTCTGGACCGCCGGCAACGCAGCGACCCGGCTGCTGCGCAACCACACCGACCTTCCGCATACCCCGCGCGGACTGGTCCAGGTCCGGGCCGACCTGCGGATCGGCACCGACACGGATCCGGTGCCCGACGCCTGGGCGGCCGGCGACGATGCCGCCGTACCGGATCTGGCCTCGCCGGCCGAAGGAGCGTTCACGGTGCCCAACGCGCAGAACGCCGTACGGCAGGGGAAGCTGCTGGCGAAGAACCTGGTGCGGACGATGCGTGGACGCGAGCCGAAGCAGTATCTGCATCACAGCCTTGGCGCTGTGGCGACGCTGGGGTTGGGGAAGGGCATCTTCCAGTACCGCCGGATCGTCATCAAGGGCTTCCCCGCGTGGCTGATGCACCGCGGGTACCACGTCCTTGCGGTCCCGACGTGGGACCGCAAGGTGCGCGTCTTCGCGATCTGGCTGGCCGCTGTCTTCTACGGCCGGGACATCGTGTCGCTGGCCTCGGTCCAGCGTCCGCGGGATGCGTTCACGTCCGCGGTCGACGCTGCGGCGCTCAGTTCTCGTCAGGCCAGTTCGGGTGAGCCCAAGTCGGGTGAGCTCAGTTCGACTCGCCCGGGATGAGTAGGTCGGTCAGGTCGAAGACCGGGCCGGCGGCGGGCAGGGTCGGCTCCCAGTCCGGCTCGAGGCTCAGGTAGCTGACCGGGTCGGCGCGGAGCAGACCGATCAGGACCTCCGCCACGATCCGGCCGCCGACCGGGCCCAGTCGGTCGCCGCCGCCGAGATGCTCGGATTCCTTGAGGATGTAGAACCACAGCGGGGTGCCGTCCGGCCAGCCGTCCATGGTGAGCGGCGGTACGCCGATGAACTTGGCGAGCGCCTCACCGCTCGGCAGGCCGGTGGTGTCGCCGCGGAGCAGGTCGCGCACTGCCAGGGATCGGTAGGCGGCGGTGTCGACCACGCCGGTGACCTGCTCGGGGAGGCCGATGAGACTGGCGGCGAGCCGGCCGTCGAGGCGCTTCGCCCGTTGTGCGGGTGGTCGGCCAGGTACGTCGAAGACCTGCGTCAGGTCCAGTCGCCGACCCGCGCTCGGCGGCCCGAAGCCGACCAGATCGGGGAACAGCGGTAGCTCCGGGCCACCCTCGACCAGCCGGTACGTGTGCCGGATCTGACCGTGGCCGTAGCGGAAGGCCGCGTCGGCGAACTCCAGCGGGATGTAGGCCTTCATGGGCTCGGGCGCGAACCACCGGCCGCCCTTGGTGAGAACCTGCTCGACCAGGTCCGGCCCGACGAGCCGCGGCAGGAAGTCGTGCACCGCGATCCACTGGTAGTGCCACGTGAGCGTGGTGCGGGCCTTCTCGAAGACGTCGCTCTCGGGTACGCCGTTCGCCCGCAGATTGTCGACGATCCGATTGTGTGCATGCAGCAGCGCGACGTGCAGGGTCAAGGTGAACAGGTGTACGTCGTTGCGCGGGTCTCCGATCAGTGCCACGCCCTGCTGGTTGCGCGGTACGTCGTACCCGTCGGGGCCGAGCAGGAACTTGGCCGGGTCGTGGACATCGAACAGGTACGGCGAGCCGACCGGGCCGTCCGAGTACACGATCTCCAGGTTGAGCTTCGGCGACCGCGCGTTCCGCAGCGCCTCGGGATCGACGCCGCCGGTGATGGGGGAGCGGTCCGCGGTGATGTCGTGCGCGATGATCTGCCCGAAGAACGGCCACCCGGCCGCCTCGGTCGCGTCGTCGCCGGCGCTGCTCCGGTCGAGCTCGGCGGCGGCGTCGCAGATCCCGCCGTCACTGCCCGCCCGCATCAGCACCTGCGGGTCGGTGCCCAACGGCTCCAGCCCCGCGAACATCCGCCCGTACCGCGCCCCGCCAGTCGGCCGATCCACCGCCCGCGCCGGGCTGAGACAGTGATCCCGCGCCGCCGGATGACTACTCATCCCAAACCTCCCGTACACCGACCGCCGTGCGCGGCCCACACCAGAACAAGACAGCACAGACGCTCCTCCTGTGACCGGTCAGGAATCAAGGAGCACGCCACCGCGGTCCGTCACCAGCGTGATTGCCGACACCAAGATCCGGCGCGGGCGCGGTCAGCTGATCCGCGTGAGGCGGCCGCCCGGTAGCACTCGGATAGTGGTCTTTCGCCGGCCCACGGTGAGGTCGACGAAGAACATTGTGCCGACGGTGCGGGTGGTGAAGGCGACCGTCTCACCGGTGCCGGCCGGCACGACGGCGGACAGGATCGTGGCGCTCGTCGCGTTCCGGTTGAACTTGACCACAGGGGCCGGCTGCCGGTGGAAGATGTCCGGGAAGTACCAGCCCTGCACCGGATCTTGCTGACCCTGCGCGACGGTGATGGCGTCGGCGGGCAACTGTTGCCTGTAAGGGATCTGCAGCAGATAGGTCTTCGTGCGATCGCCAGGTTTGGCGGCGACGGCCGTGGTCGGCGACTGCACCGTCACCTTCTGGTCCGGCGCCAGGTGCCACAACGTCTCGTACCGCTGGTCGGTGGCCGACTGCCCGCGGTCCAGGGTGACGATCAGATCAGGATCCTTCAGCACCAGCACGTCCCGGGTCCGCTGCACACCCGGCGCCGGGCTGTCGGTCAACGTGTAGTACTCCGAGGTCGGTGCGATCGCCGCCCGGACCAGCCGCGTCTCCACCGAGGCGGTGTTCGCCGACGGGATCGTCATCACGTTGTGGGCGGCCTGGCTCTTGGTCCAGGCCTGCCACTTGTCGAGCTGATACCCCGAGTTGCCGGGATCGATCAGGACGTCCCGGCCGTGCGACGTGTAGGTGATCGACATGTGGTCGTCGTGCCCGTGATACCGGCGGCCCGGGCCGAACCGGATGCTGTACGTCGATTCCTGCGCGAACGGCCGGGTCTCACCCCAGCCGGTCCGCCCGAACACGTAGCCGGCATCGAAGACCGCGGTCCGTTCGGTCGGTTTCGTACCGGTCCGTCCGAGTGTCGCGGCGTACTCCAAGGCGGTGCCGGTGGCGCCCTGAGGCGTCTGGCGGACGGCGTCGCCGACCTGCTGGAGCTCGCCGGTGGACTTGGTGGCGAGGGCCAGCCACTCCGCCAGCGCGCGGCGCCGCTCGTCGATGACCCGTCCTGGATCGGCGCCGCAGCGCTTGAGCGCCGTCGTCGCGCGGCCCCACAACAGGTAGTTGAACATGGCGTACCCGACCGACTGCTCGTTCGTCGAGCCCTGCGGGTCGATGGCTGTCGTGATCGCCTCGGTCAGTCGTTCGACCGCGCGACTCTTCAGATCCGCTCGCTTGAGCGTGCAGCCGACGCCGAACATCGCGATGCTCTCGTCCGTGCCGTGATTCGACGGTCCGCTCCAGTTGTCGGTCATGAACTGGGCATGATCGAGCAGCGACTGATCCAGCCAGGCGTACTGCGCGGGCAGGGAGCGGACATGCAGTCCCGCGAGCACGGCCTGGCGAGCACAGATCAGCACGTTGGTGCGGTGCATCGTGGCCTCCCAGGCGCCGACATCGCCCTTCCACGAGAACGGGTTGTCGCGGACCCAGTCGTGGATGATCGCCATCACATGCGTCAGGGCTTTCCGGTCGCCGTTCGTGGCGGCCTTGATGCCCTGGCCCAGCCAGCGCAGCGAATGCAGCCACATGTACCAGCTCGGCTTGTGGTACGGGTCGGAGCGCCAGTTGATGTCGCCCGAGCCGTCACCGACCTGGTACGGCGGATCGTCGCCCCAGACGAACGTGTCCTGTAGGACCATCGACACCGGGACCTTCGACTCGATGCCGCTGTAGCCGGGGCACTCGTAGGTCCCGGTCACGGCCACCGGCGTCGACGGCGGGGGAGAGGCGGGGGTGTCGACCCCCGGGATCGGCTCGGTCGAGGCCGGGTCGCTCGGGGCCGGGAGACTCGGGGTCGGGCCGAGCGGTCCGGTGGCAGCTGCCGTCGTACTGCGCTGCCGGGTGCTCGGCATCAGCACGGTCACCGCGCCGGCGAACGCGACCGCGCACACCAGCACACACGCGACGGCGAGCGCGACAGTGGTGCCCCATCGTCTGCTCCGCTGCGCAGCCACCCCAGTCCCCCCAGTGTTCGGCCCGCGATACCCCGGATTCCCCGGCCGGCTCCCTCTTGGTGAAAGACGCGATCGGGTCCCTCAAACGTTGCATGTCCGGACCAGACCACTAGGTTCCCGGGTGGCCAGCGATTGTTCAAGACCCGCGTGCACCGTGCCGAGCGCGGTCAGGAACAGGGAGATCGTGGTGGCGGCGGAGGCGACGATCACGCAGGTCATGAACCCGGTGGAGAAACTGTGCGTGGTGCCGAGGAGCGAGCCGAAGACGGCGACGCCGATCGCCGCGCCGATCTGACGGGACGTGTTGAAGGCGGCGGACGCGGCACCGTGCAGGGCGGGCTCGACGGCGGCGATGGACTGCGAAGTCATGGTCGGCACAAGCAGACCCGAGCTGAAGCCCGCCGGCAGGAGGGCAAGCACCAGCGGCCACAGCGCGCTGGACGTGCCCGCCCAGGCCAGCGCGAGAAGTGTGATCGCCAGGAGGGCCTGGCCGACGCTCAGGGCGGCCGCGCGGCCGAAGCGCTGTGCGAGCGGGGCCGAGCAGAGGCTGCCGAGAGAGATCAGCCCGGTCAGCGGCAGAAACAGGAGACCGGTGGCGAGCGCGCTGAGTCCGCGGCCTTGCTGGAGCATCAGGCTCAACGCGAACAGCACGCCGTAGAAGGCGAAACTGAACAAGGCGCCTTGTACGGCGGTGACGGTGAAGCCGCGATCTGTGTAGACGCTGGGCGGCAGCAGCGGTTCCCGGATGGACCGCTCGACCCAGACAAAGCCGACCAGCCCGGCGACGGTCAGCGCGGCGGCAGTGATGACCGCGGGATGCCAGCCGAGCGCCGGTGCCTCGATCAGCGCGAACACGAGTCCACCGATCAGTACGGTCGCGGTGCCCATGCCACCGACGTCGAGCCGCCGGCTTCGGCGTACGACGGAAGGCATCGAGAGCAGACTCCACCCGACGGCAGGGATCCCGATGATCACGTTGACGGCGAAGACGGCCCGCCAGTTCGCGAGTGCGACGAGCGTTCCGCCCAGCAACGGTCCGGCCGCCATCCCGACGCCACCGGCCGCGGCCCACCAGCTGAGGAGGCGATGCCTCGAGTGTTCGTCGGCCGCGGACGCGGTCGCGAGGACGAGCGCGCTCGGCAAGAGCAGCGCCGCCCCTGCACCCTGGGTGAGGCGTGCGAGGTTGAGCATCAGCATCGAGGTGGCGACCGCGCAGACCGCCGACGACGCGGTGAAGACGACCAGTCCCGCGACGAAGGCTCGCTTCGCGCCGAGGGTGTCGGTGATCGCGCCGGCGCCGAGCATCACCGCGGCGAAGGAGAGCGTGTAGGCGTTGACGGCCCACTCCAGCTCGGCGCGGGAAGCGTGCAGGTGGGTGGCGAGCTGGGCCAGGGTGAGGTTCACGATCGTCCCGTCGACGGCGACCATGAAGGTCGCGATCAGCGCGAGTCCCGCCACACCTCGACGATGTTCGACAGTCATGAAACTACTGTAAACCAGTGTTCGATTATCGTCGAACAGTATCCAGCAGCAGGCCGGGACGTGCGTCAGCTGACAGGGAAACCGGGGTCGGGTTCGGCGACGTGGCAGGCGGCGTCGTGGTCTTCGCCGAGCCGGCGGAGGACCGGCGTGACCTGGTGGCACTTGTCGACGACCAGCGGGCATCGCCAGCGGAACCGGCAGCCGGGCGTCGGATCGACGACCTTCGGCGGCTCACCTGTGTCGCCTTCGACCGCCGCCGTCAGCGGTGCCCGCGGATCTGGGACCGCCCCGAGCAGGAGGTCCGTGTAAGGGTGCTTGGGGTTGGCCAGCACCGACTCCGCGGGACCGGACTCCACGATGTGACCGGCGTACATGATCATCAGCCGGTCCGCGACGTACCGCGCGCTCGCGATGTCGTGCGTGATGTAGAGGAAGGACACGCCTTCGGACCGGCGCAGCTCCGCCATCAGGTTGAGCAGGCCGATGCGGATCGACACGTCGAGCATCGAGACCGGCTCGTCGGCCAGGATCAGCTTGGGCTTGTGCGCCAGCGCCTGGGCGAACCCGATGCGCTGCCGCTGGCCGCCGCTGAGCTCGTACGGATAGCGGTTCATGATGTCGCCCGCCGGTGACAGTCCGACCGTCTCGATGACGCGCTCGGCTTCTTCGAGTCGCTGGGCTCTGGTGAGGTCGCGGCGGTGCAGCTTCAGGCTGCGCAAGACGCCGTGGGACACCCGGAAGGCGGGGTTGAGCGAGCTGAAGGGGTCCTGGAACACCATCGGTACGTCGCCGCGATAGGACAACTGAGCCCGTCGCGAGCCCATGCTCGACATGGCCCGGCCCTGGTAGTAGATCTCGCCGCTCGTCGGCCGGTAGACCCCGGCGAGCAGACGGGCGATGGTGCTCTTCCCGCTGCCGCTCTCGCCGGCGAGCGCGACGATCTCCTGCCGGCCGATGGTGAGATCGACATCGTCGACGGCGTGCAGCATCTGCCGGGAGAGGCCGCGGCCGACCCGGAAATGCCGGGTCAGCTTCTTCGTCTCGAGCAGCGGCGCGTCGTCCGCATCGGTCGCCGCGATCTGGTCGGTGCTCACCGAGGTCATGGGGCCTCCCGGCCTGGACTGAGGAGTGTAGGGAGCCCGGTCATGGGGCCTCCCGGCCTGGACTGAGGAGCGGAGGGAGCGAAGCGACCAGAGCGACGAGGGAAGGGCGGGAGTAAAAGCCCCATGACCCGCCGTGCCGGAGGCGCGGCCGAAAGCGCAGCGACCGGAGCGACGAGGGAAGGCCGGGAGCCAAGGCCCCATGACCACGCCGGCGCCGAAGGCCCGGCCAAAAACACAGTCATGGTGTCGTCTCCCGGATGGGCGCTTCGGCTTGGGTCTGGCCGGGTGCGTGGAGGAGGCAACGAGCTTGCACGGGGCCGACCTGGTAGAGCTCGGGCGCGATCTTCGGGCAGTCCTCGAACGCCTTCGGGCAGCGTGGCTGGAAGCGGCAGCCGCTGGGCGGGTCGGCGAGGTTCGGCGGGGCGCCGGGAATCCCGATCAACGGCACCTTCGGCCCGCGGATCGACGGGAACGCGTCGAGCAGCCCCTCGCTGTAGGGATGGGCGGGATGATCGAAGACCGCCCGGGTGGCGCCGAACTCGACCACCTGGCCGGCGTACATCACCACGAGCTGGTCGGAGAAGTGGCTGATCAGCGACATGTCGTGGGTGACGAAGAGGACCGCGAATCCGAGTCGTCGCTGCAGTTCCTTGATCTGCACCATCAGCGACCGTTGCGCCACCACGTCGAGGGCGGAGGTCGGCTCGTCCATGATGATGAGGTCCGGCGTGAACAGCAGCGCCATCGCGATCATGGCCCGTTGCCGCATCCCGCCGCTGAGCTGATGCGGAAAGCTCTTCAGGTGGATCGGGTCGATGCCGACCAGTCGCAGGACCTCGGCCGGGCGCTCGTCGGCCACCGGTTCGTCGTGCGCCATGATCGCGTCGTTGAACTGAGCGCCGATGCTCGTGACCGGGTTGAGGGCGTTCATCGCGCTCTGCATGACCACGGAGTAGTCACGCCAGCGCAACGCCGCCAGCTTCTTCTCGCTCATCGCGACCAGGTTCTGGCCCTGGAACTTCACGCTGCCGCCGGTGATCGCGGCCGGCGAGCTCAGCAGCTGGGCGATGGCGAACAACAACGTCGACTTGCCGCAGCCCGACTCGCCGACCACGCCGACGAACTCACCGGCGTGTACGTCGAGATCCACCGCGTCGACGGCGACGACCGGACGATCGCCGCCGGTGTCGTACTCGACGGTGAGATCACGGACCTCGAGAATTGGCTTGCCCTCAGTGTTACTTGGCACGTCGCCTCCGAACCGGCCGCAGCGCGGGGTTGCTGATCTCGTCGAACGCGTAGTTGAGCAGGGCAAACGAAACACCGAGCAGTGCGACCGCGAGGCCCGGCGAGAGCGCCCACGCCGGCAGGCCGTTCACCAGGGCGCCCTGGTTCTGGGCCCAGTAGAGCATGGTGCCCCAGCTCAGCGAGTTGGGGTCGCCGAGCCCGAGGAACTGCAGGCCGGCCGCGGTGAGGACCGCGTACAGCGCGGCGCCGAGGAAGTTCGCGACGATCAGCGAGATCATCGTCGGCAGCACTTCGACCACGATGATGTACGACGACCGCTCGCCCCGGACCCGGGCCGACTCGAGGAAGTCCCGGTTGCGCAGCGACAGCGCCTGCGCGCGCATCTGGCGGGCGCCGTAGGACCAACCCGTCAGGATCAGCACGATGATGATCACCGTCAGATTGCCCTTACCGGCGTACGTCGCCAGCACGATGATCAGCGGGAACGTCGGCAGCACCAGGAAGATGTCGGTCAGCATCGAGAGCCCGTCGTCGGCGTAACCGCCGAGATACGCGGCCGAGACACCGATGATGACGGACAGGATCGTCGCGCCCAGACCCGCGACGACCGCGATGACCAGTGACTCGCGGGTGCTGTAGATGAGCTCGGCGTACACGTCCTGGCCGAGGCCCGTCGTACCGAGCCAGTGTTCGCTGGACGGTTTCGCCAGCGGCATGTCGCCGATCGCGCGCGGATCGCCGTGCAGCCAGGGGACGAAGAGGTGGGGGAACGCCGCGAGCAGGACGAAGAGGACGAGCAGACCCGCACCGACCATGGCCTTGCGGTTGTGCAGGACAGCCCGTGGCAGCCCGCCCCGGGGGCGGCGGGTCGCGGTCGGTGCTGCGGGCGCCGCGGCGCCGGTGACGATCGCGCTCATCAATTAACCCTTCGTCCGGGCTCGCGGGTCGAGCAGGAACACCGCGAAGTCGCAGAGCAGGACACAGATCAGCACGGCCAGCGTCACCAGCAGGAACAGCGCCTGCAGCAGTGGGTAGTCCGTGCTCACGGTGGCGTTGTAGAACATGTAACCCAGGCCGGGGTAGTTGAACACGTACTCGACCAGGATCGTGCCGGAGATGACGAAGCCGAGCGACATCGCGAACCCGGACAGGTTGGGCAGGAACGCGTTCCGGCCGGCGTACCCGAACATGATCTTCCGGCTCGGGATGCCCTTGGCCCGGGCCATCCGGACGTAGTCCTCGGCCAGCGTGGTGACCATGTTGTTGCGCATGGTCAGGATCCAGCCACCGATCGCGGTGATCAGGATGGTGCCGGCCGGCAGGATGCCGTGCTTGAGCACACTGCCGATGAATGTGGCGTTGAAGCCCGGCGTCAGTCCCTGATCGTAGTTGAAGTCGTTGGGCAGGATCGGGTGGCTGCCGATCGCGAACAGTGAGATGAACAGCAGCGCGACCCAGAAGTACGGCAGCGCCGACGTGACGATGAAGACCGGCGGGACGACCCCGTCGATCAGGCCGCCGCGCCGCCAGCCGGCGATCGTGCCGATGAACGTGCCGATCACGAACGCCAGGATGGTCGCGATGCCTACGAGGCCGATCGTCCACGGCAACGCGCTGCTGATCAGCGAGGTCACCGGGACCCCGAGGCTGCTGCCGATCGACACGCCCCAGTGCCCGGTGACCATCGCCTTCAGGTATTCGCCGTACTGGAGCACGATGTTCTTGTCCGGATCGAAGCCGAACTCGGCCAACACGGTCTTCAACTGGTCCGCTGTGACGACCGCGCCGCCCTTGCTGAGCCGCTCCCGCAGTGCTTCCTCGGGACTGCCGGGCATCATCCGCGGGATGAAGAAGTTCAGCGTCATCGCCGCCCAGAGAGTGAGCACGAAGAACCCGAGACGACGTATCAGGTACCGCACGACCACCAGCTCCTCGAGCTCACTCTCACGAACGATTCCTTACTTCTGGGCGGCCTTGGAGTACAGGTTCGCCAAGACCTGTCCGACATCGGGGACGTTGTACGGCGCGGGCTGGGCGTAGGGGTCGTCCTGCGTCGGCCAGCCTTGGATGTCCGTGGTGTTGTACTGGTACCAGTCGACCGACTCGGTGGTCGGGATGACGGGTACATCCTTGATCATGTACCCAGAAATCTGCTTGACCAGCTTGACCTGGGTGTCCGGGTCGGCGCTGGCGTACTGGTCGAGCAGCTTGTCCACCTCGGGGTTGCTGTACCGCGAGTAGTTGCTGTTCGCCTGCTTGCCGATCGGCGCCGTGTTCTTCGAGTACAGCAGCTGCCGCAGCTCGTAGTACGGCGTGGGTCCGCCGGTCTGGCTGGAGTAGGCGAGGTCGTAGTCACCGGTGTAGAGCTTCTGGTTGTACGACTGCTGCTGCAGGTCCTGGATGCTCAGCTCGACTCCGACGGCGGCGAGCTGCTGCTTGACGACCGCGAGGGACGCATCCCAGTCGGTGTAGCCGGTGACCGTGATGACGCTGAGCTTGAGCGGGTTGGACGACGAGTAGCCCGCGCTCTCCAGGAGCTGCTTCGCCTTGTCCGGGTTCGGCTTGTCGTAGCCGGCGGTCGTGACCGCGTCCTTGTCGTAGTACTTGTCGAACGTCGGCGTGACCACGCCGCTCTGGTTCGCGGCCGGCTGGTAGCCGCTCTCACCGATCTTCGAGATCTGCTCGCGGTCGAGTGCGTACGCGAGCGCCTGCCGGACCGCCAGCTTGCTGGTCGCCGGGCGGGACGGATCGTTGTTCGGGACGAGTGCCACGTTCGCGGTCGGCGGGAACCAGTAGTTGTTGTCCGGCGACTTGGACTTGTAGAACTTGTCGATGTTCGGGATGTACTGACCGCCCCACTGCGCCTTGCCGCTGGCGAGGTCGAGGTTGGCCGGGTTGTTGTCCAGGTACGCCGGGTACTGGACCTTCTCGATGTACGGCTTGCCCGGCTGCCAGTAGGAGCCGTTGGCAGCGTACGAGATGTTGTTGCTCGTGCAGGACTCGACCGTGTACGGCCCGGTGCCGACCGGTTTCGGATCCGCCCAGGTGGACGGCTTGGCCGCCGCCTCACCGGTCGACCAGATGTGCTTCGGCACGATGCCGACCTGGTTGGCGAAGTTGAAGAAGTACGGCTCGGCCGCGCCCTTGAACTTCATCGTGACCTTGTTGCCGGCCGCGGTGACGCTGGTCAGCCCGGCACCGGTCCACAGCGCGTAGAGGTCCAGGGCCGGCTGCTGCTTCATCAGGTTGAACGTGTAGACCACGTCGTCGGCGCTGAAGGGCTGGCCATCGCTCCACTTCACCCCGTCGCGGATGGTGAAGACGATCGAGTCCTTGGCCGGCGACCAGGTGAAGTCGCTGGCCAGCATGGGCGTGGTGGCGCCGCTCTTGAGCACGTTGACGAACGTCAGCGGCTCGTAGACGAAGCCGGAGGCCACCCCACTGACCGACGGGTTGAACGGGTTGAACTGGCACGGCCAGGTCTGCCCGCCCACGTTGGCGATCGTGACGGTGCCGCCCTTCTTGAACTGCCCTGCGCCGTTGCTCGCCGAGGACGACGAGTTGTTGCTGGACGACGCACTCCCGACCGGCTTGTCACCGCCCCCACAGCCCGCGGCGGCCAGTACGCCGACCGCGATCGCCGTGCCGGCGATCCGTTTGATGCCCCTCATCGTCTCTGCCTTTCACTCCTCGAACTGATGGTCATGCGAATGCCTCCGCGCCGAGAACCGCACCCGCGGCCTCGACACCGAGGGCGAGTGCCCCCACCAGCGGCGCGTCCGAAGGGAATCGGGCCACTGTCAGCTCCGGCGGGAAGGGGACTGCCGCGTCGAGTGCCCGGCGCAGCTCTGGGGCGATCCGGTCCCACGCACCGACCAGTCCGCCACCGACGACGATCCGGACCGGGTCGATGGCGATCGCCAGGTTGACGACATGCATCGCCAGTTCGCGATGGAACTCCGCCGAGAGTACGGCGGCGTCCGGCTGCGTCGATGCCATCGCGAAGACATCGGCCGCCGTGACCGGTCGCCCCAGCCGGGCGCTACCGGTTGTCTCGAGTGCCTGGCCACTGACGACATGCTCGAGGATCGTGCGCTCGTCGGCGCTGATCCAAACATCCGCGGCAGAGCGCAGGTTGTAGCCGATCTCGCCGGACGCGCCGTGCGCCCCGGAGATCACGGTGCCACCGGCAACGATCGCGGTCGCGAGACCGGTGCCGAGATTGAGGTAGAGGCCTGGATCGCAGCCGGTCAGGGCACCCCACCGCAGCTCGGCCGCGGCGGCCGCCTTCACGTCCGTCCCGAGCCGGACCGGGATGCCGGGGAAGGCGTCGCGGACCAGTTGCCCGAACGGCAGCTCACCCCAGCCGGGAAAGGTGGGTGCGAGCTCGACGCGGTCGTCGTACGGGATGCCGAGGGTGGCCGCGCCGACGCCGGCGAGCTCCTGGCCGGGCGCGACGTCGGTCAGCAGGTCGCGGCCCGCGCTGAGACCGCGCTCCATCGCCGCGGCTGCTCCGGCCTCGGCCAGAGTGTCGAGCTTCGTGACACCGAGACGCCGGCCGGACAAGTCGCCGACGGCAACGGCGATCTTGGTCCCACCGAAGTCGAGTCCGAGGACGACCGGCGGACGAATCATGGACTGGCAACTCCTCGTGCCGACCAATAGAATCGATAGGAAACTAACTTAACAATCACCGTTGGCACAAGGGCTAACTGTGACTGCTGCTCGAAGCGTTATGGACGCAAGGGGGTCGACGTGACGGTAGTCGCCGGAGGTGCCTCCGCGGCGCGCCCGCAACTGATCCGAGCGATCAACGAGCAGGTCCTGCTGGAGCACATCCGGCGGTCCGGTCCGGTATCGCGGACCGAACTCTCCCAGCTCTCCGGTCTGTCCAAGCCGACGGTGTCGGCGGCGCTGACCACGATCGAGCGCTCCGGACTGGTGCACGCGACCGGCCAGCGGACAGGCGTTCCCGGGCCGGCCGCGCGCCTGTACGAGGTGCGGCCGGAGGCTGGATTCGTGCTCGGGCTCGATGTCGGGCGGGAGTTCCTGCGTGGCGCGATCGCCGACCTGGCCGGGAACACGCGCTGCCGGTTGAACGTGCGGACCAAGGCCGCGGACGCGATGGCGCGGATCCAGGAGCTCTCTGACCTGGCGGCAACGCTCGCGGCGGAGGCAGGGATCACGGCCGGGCAGTTGACCCAGACCGTGATCGGCAGCCCCGGTGTGTACGACGCTCGGCTCGATGCGTTGACGTTGACCGGGCGACTGTCCGGGTGGGACTCGCCGGCGACGCTGGCCGCGCTGCGTGATCGCTTCGGGCCCTCGCTGATGATCGAGAACGACGTGGATGCAGCCGCGCTGGCGGAGCGGGTGCACGGCCACGGCCGGGACGTCGACAGTTTCGCGTTCGTCTCGGTCGGCACCGGGATCGGGATGGGGCTGGTGCTCGACGGCAAACTCCGGCACGGTTCACACGGGGTGGCCGGCGAGATCGGTTATCTGCCGTTCACCGAGGGCAGCGGGAGTGATCAGCGGGACGCTCGCAAGCGAGGTGGGTTCGACGCGTCGGCCTCGGCGGCAGCCGTGGTCCGGGCCGCGCGACGGGCCGGAGTGCGCGGGGCGGTGTCGGCCGAGAAGGTCTTCGCAGCGGCGGCGCGCGGTGATGCGGTCGCGGCCGCGGTGGTGGCCGAGGAGGCACTCCTCGTGGCGAAGGCGGTGTGCACCGTCATCACGGTCGTCGATCCCGAGCTGATCGTGCTGGGTGGCGGTATCGGCCAGGCGCCCGGCTTCCTGGAAGCCGTCGTCAACCAGGTCCGCATGCTCGCGCCGGTCCTTCCGGAGGTGAAGGCCAGCGTGCTGGGCACCGAGACGGTCGTGGCCGGTTGCGTCGCGGCCGGCCTCGACCGGGCCTGGCAACGCCTGGTGGGCGAACTGGCGGTCCGGGCCGAGGCAGCTCCAACCCTGGGTTGATCTTCGGTCGGCCGCAGGGTTGAAATCTCCGCGACGACCGTGATCGGGACGGAGGCCGCGGCCTACCGTCGTTCGGTGAATGCCCGAACCACTGCTGTGCCGACGCTGGTGGCGCTGCGTCGTGCGAGGGCGCACCAGGCGACGACATGGCGGTGGCTGCGGCTGGCCGGTCCACTGATCATCGGGTTGCAGATCATCGTGCTGAGCCGATCGACGCCAGGCCCGGGGCGGCACGGCGAGGGGCTTGTCATCCTGCTGGCGATCGTTGCGTTCGCCGCCGGGGCGTTCGGGGCCTTCGCCACCAGGAGCGGGCCGGCCTCGGCTCGGTGGGTGTCGATCGCGGTCCTCTTCGTCGCGAGCGTCGTACTGTTGAGGCTGCAGCCGTCGGGCCCGGGAGTCTTCGGCGTCTTCGTTGCGGTGGCCGTGGTCGGCCGCAGGCTCACGCCCGTCCTCGGCAGCATCCTCGTCGGTGGGGGACTGATCCTGCTTCTCGTCGTCAGCGGCGAGCCTGGGAGGTCCCCGTTGCCGGGGCTCCTGACCGGTATCGCGATGGCCAGCTTCTACGCCGTGATGCGACTGGCCGAGCGGCTCAGCGAAACCAATGAGCAGGCGGAGCAACTGCTCGTCGCGCTGGAGCGGAGCCGGGACGCCCAGGCACGCGCCGCCGCACTCGCTGAGCGTCAACGACTCGCTCGCGAGATGCACGACGTACTCGCGCATTCGCTGTCGGCTCTCGTGCTCCAGCTCGAAGGTGCGAGTGTGCTGGCCGCGTCCGACGATCGCCTCGGTGGGATCATCGACCGGGCGCGACAGCTGGCCGGCTCGGGCCTGGACGAGGCTCGGCATGCGATCACGATGCTCCGCGATGGCGAAGCGCTGCCGGGACCGGGGCAGCTGCCGGCCTTGACGACGCGGTTCGAGCTCGACACCGGCATCCCGTGCGAGCTGACCGTCACGGGCGAACAGCACGCGCTCGACGCGGATGCTCGGCTGGCTGTCTATCGGGTCGCGCAGGAATCGCTGACCAACATCGCCAAGCACGCCACCGGCCAGGAGCGCGTCAGCGTGCGGCTCGGGTACGAATCGGGGCTCGCGAGGTTGGTCGTCGAGGATTACGGCAAGTCGGCGGGGACCGGCGTACCTGGGTGTGGTTACGGCCTGACCGGGATGCGCGAACGGGCCGAGTTGCTCGGCGGACGGCTCTGCGCGGGGCCGACGCTGACCGGATTCCGTGTTGAGTTGGAGGTGCCCGCATGACCGGCCCGATTCGCGTGCTGAGTGTCGACGATCAGCGGATCGTGCGCGAGGGATTGGCGTTGGTGCTCGGGTTGCTCCCGGGTGTCGAGGTCGTCGGGACCGCCTCGGGTGGTGAGGAGGCGGTGCGGATGGCGGGGGAGTTGCGGCCGGACGTCGTACTGATGGACCTGCGGATGCCGCGCTGCGATGGCGTGGAGGCGACGCGTCGGCTTCGTGACCTCCACCCGGAGGTGAAGGTCATCGCGTTGACGACGTACGCCGACGACGAGCCGGTACTCGCGGCGCTGCGAGCGGGAGCACGTGGTTACCTGACCAAGGACGCCCGGTCGGCCGAGAATCACGAGGCGCTGCGGCGAGTGGTCACCGATCAGGCGGCCATCGACCCGGTCGTCCAGCACCATCTGGTCGACGCGATCGCGTCGGAGCCCACCGGACCACCGACGCCGACCGCGGCCCCGGACGGCCTGCTGACGCCGCGTGAGCTGGAGGTGCTGGTGCTGATCGCCGAAGGGTTGTCGAACGCCGAGATCGCCGCCCGGTTGGTGGTGAGTGAGGCGACGGTGAAGAGTCACGTCAATCACCTGCTCGGCAAGATCGGCGCGCGGGACCGGGCCCGGGCTGTGAGCTACGCCTACCAGCGCGGCCTGCTGAGGCAGCGGTGACGGTCAAGGTCGTTGCCGTGGGCACCGACCTTGACCGTCCCGCACTCAGTAGCCCGAAGCGCAGTAGAAACTCGACGCGCTGTCCGTGCTGCCCCGGCCCAGGTACCGCGCGACCTTCGGATAAGCGCATAGGGGCCGGGTCTGCAGCACCCTGCCGTCGTCGTCCTTCCTCGAGGCCTCGATGCTCGCCGGCGCGATGCCGTGCTCGACCCAGCCGACCACCGCGCCGAGCGGATCGGTCGGGACCGGACCAATGATCCCCGGCTGGTCACCGCAGTGACCGACACCCGGCGCCAGGAACAGCTTGGCGAAGGACTCGGTCCTGCCCTGACCACCCATCGTCCGTACGACGGAGTTGTAGTAGTGGATCGCTCCCTGCGGTGGGATGAGCGGATCCGCCAGTCCCGTCCACAGCAGGAGCTTGCCGCCCACGTCGCGGAACGAGGTGAGATCCGGGTAGTCGCTCTGTACCTCTGTGAACTCTCGCTCACCTTGCCGGTAGAGCCGTACGTACTGGTCCGTGGTCATCGTGGTCCAGTCGAAGCCGGGATCCTGCGCGAGCCAGTACTTGTACCAGCCGACGCCGATGTAGAGCGGGTTGGCCGCCAGATAGGTGAGGGTGCTTCCCGGCTCCAGGCCGTACCAGAGCGATCGTCCGCCGGCCCGGGGACCTTGCAGGATCTCGGCGATCACCTTCGCATCGGTCGCCGTGATGACTCCGCATGGCGTGGACCGGCCCATCAGCGTACGGGGGTCGAAATAGCATCCACCATGACGCGGTCGGCCAACTGATCGGCCTCGTCGAGGTAGTGCGTGGTGAGCAGGACCGTCGTCCCCGCGTCGTTCAACCGCTGCACAGTCGCCCAGCACCGGCGTCTGGCCTCCGGGTCGAGGCCGGTGGTGGGCTCGTCGAGGAACAACACCTCGGGATTCCCGATGATCGCGAGCCCCAGGTCGACCCGCCGCTGCTGTCCACCGGACAGCGTGCCGACGCGCGTCTTCGCGTCGCCGGCGAGGTCGATCAACTCCAGGACCTCGGGCACTGGGCGTGGGTTGGGGTACAGACGCCCGAACAGACTCAGCAGTTCGGCGACGGTCGGCTCGGTCTCGAGGCTGGTCGACTGCAGGACGAGTCCGACCCGCGCGCGCCAGCCGCGGCCGCCGCGCAGCGGTTCCGCGCCGAGCACGCGGACCTCGCCGGTCGTCGGCGCGGAGAACCCTTCCAGGATCCCGATGGTGGTCGTCTTGCCGGCGCCGTTCGGTCCCAGTACGGCGACCAGCCGTCCCGCGGGGATGGCGAAGCTGATGCCGTCGACGGCAGCGAAGTCGCCGTACCGCTTGGTGAGCTCGTGGACGGTGATCGCGTCGGTCAACGGTCGTCCCGGTTCTTGGCGCTGATGACAACGGTCACCAGGCTCCAGACGGCGACGCCGGCGCCCACGGCGATGAGCAGGGTCCGATGGGTGGCGATGGCGAAGACCGCCAGGCCGATCCCGATGAGTGCACGCAGATAGGGGTTGATCCCGAATAGTCGAAGCATCTTCTCAGCGTCCGCGAGCAGGTGACGGGTTTCATCGGCGTCGCTGTTGATCTTCGGGCGGCCGCCGTCTCCATCCGGCGATGGAATCCATCCATCCCTGGTACGAACCCACCTCGGCGTTCTTCCTGGGTAGCCAACTAGGCTGGCGGCGTGGGCGATCAGGCGAACTGGCGTGCGGAACGGCGGGAGGCGGCCGCGGTGCAGGCTGCCGCGCTGGAGCGCCGGAAGGCCGGCGAGTCGGCGCAGGCGCGCGAACTGCTGGTCGGCTTCGTCCAGGAGATGCGGGCGCGGGGCGTCGAGCCCGAGCCGCTGCGAGCCCAGGTCGTGGGGTCGGGGGCGAGCTACCGGACCGATGTCATCGGCTGGTATCTGCGTCGCAACCGCTCACTGGGTGTGGACGTCGACGCGAACTTCTACATCCTCGGCGTTCCCGCCAGCCTGAAGTCACGCCTGGCGGGCGTCAGCATCCTCCCGTCGGACCCACCGCTCGCCGTCGGCGCGGGCGCGCGGGACGGCGAGTCCATGCCGCTCAAGGAGATGCTCCGCCTCCGGCTCGAGTCAACGGCCTGAGTCGAAGCGGTCCAGACCAAGGTAACGGTCGCGCAGCACCAGTGATGTTGCCGACGGCAACAAAACGCCGGGGGCTGTACCGCGGGCGGGCGGAGGTCTAACCTCGGAGAGGGCAATCTGATTGCGCACGTCGGGGGGACGCGATGGCGCTGCGGACGGGCATGCCGGTGATGCGGCTTGCGCTGTTGAGAGGTTTCGCACTCTGTGCGGGCGACCGCACACTCACCCTGCCACAGAACGCCGAACGGCTGCTGACGTTCCTCGCGCTGAACGGCGGGACGCTGCGGCGCGACTACGTCGCCGGATCGTTGTGGCCGGAGTCGGCCGAGGGCAATGCCGCCGCCAACCTGCGGACGGCGGTCTGGCGGATCCAGCAGGCCGGTGGTCGGGTACTCGACGCCACCCGGACCCGGCTGCATCTGGCCGAGGTCGTCGCGGTCGACGTCCTCGAGGCGACCGCGCTGGCGCTGTCCGTGGAGAGCCGGGCGGAGCCGGACGCCGGCGCCGAACTCCTGGACCTGCTGGACTCCGAGCTCCTGCCCGATTGGTACGAGGAGTGGCTGCCCCCGTATCGGGAGCGGTGGCGGCAGACCAGGCTCCACTCGCTCGAGAGCCTGGCGTTGCGGATGGCGCGGGCGGGCCGATTCGCTGTCGCGGTCGACGCCGCGCTGGCCGCCGTTCGGGCGGAGCCGCTGCGGGAGAGCGCGAACCGGTGCCTGATCCAGGTTCACCTCGCCGAAGGCAACGTCTACGAGGCGCGGCGGGTGCTGGAACTGCATCGGCAGGCGATCCGGGCCGACCTCGGGATCGAGCCATCGGCGCAACTGGTAGCGCTGGTCAGCGGTTCACGGCACAACGAAGCGTTGACGATGCGATGACGCACGGCGAGGACCGTTGACCCTGGGGGCGTGACCGGACGCCCCGGGACGGCTGGGGGGACCAGCATGGGCATCGAGCGGCGAGCCGGCCGGGCGTGATGGATCCAGCCGATCAGGTCCTGCTGCGGCTCGCCGACCCCGCCGCCCGCCCGACTCTCCTGGACGCCGACGCGCTGCTCCAGCTGGCCGCCACCTGCTACGCCGTCGACCCCGCGGCCGTGACCGGCCCGACGACGGCTGTCTACGACCGGTTCGACCTCGCGGTCGCGCTGCCGGTGGAGACCTCCCTCTCCGCTCGGCTGATGCGCGCCGGTGACGCACTCCCCTGGGACGTCGCCGCGGCTTGGGACACCGGCCGGCCACCCACCCCGGGTGCGGACGCTGTCATGGTGGGCAGCCTGGCCGTCCGTACCGCGGGAGTGGGTGGGCTGATCGAGGCCGTCGACGTGACCGAAGTCCCGGCCACGGGGAACTTCACCGCCGCACTCGGTGTCACCCTGCAGCTGAGCGCGCCCCCGAACGGCGGGGGAGGCGCACCACCTCTCGTCCTGCCGGTCGTGGTCGCGTTCCTGGTCGACGACGGGACCTCCCCGCGCGACCTGCTGCGCGCCACCGCCGCCGCCCGCCGGGTCGCTCGTTCCTACCCCTCACCGTCGCCCCCTGACGATGCACCGGCCCGCCGCGCCGATCGTGCCGTCTGCTGGCTCGTGCCCGCGGCGACCTTCGAGGACGACGGCTGGCCCGGCGGTACGACGGCGGACGCGCGGCTGGCCGCGGCGCGTGCCTGGCTCGGCCCGCAGGGCATCGCCGTCGTCGTCACCTGAGCATCCGACCGCACCACCCACCCCGAAACTCCGGAGGACTGCATGAGCACCCTGGTGCAACCGGCGTACCCGTACGTGAACGTGACCATCGACACCAGTGCCCTGGTCCCCACCGCACAACGCAACCCCGGCGTGGTCGCCGTCGTCGGCAACGCGGCGTCCGGCGCGTCCGCGCCGGCCGCGACCCCGGTCGAGGTCACCGACCACGCGTCGATCATGAGCTCCTTCGCCAGTGGTACGACGGCCAACGCGCTGACCCGGAGCCTGGACCTCGTCCTCGCCCAGGACCCACGGCCGAGCAAGGTGTACGGCGTACGCACGGCGACCGACGATGCCTACGCCGAGGCGCTGGCCGGTCTCGACGCCGCCGACGACGTCACGTTCGTCGCACTCGCGGGCGAGACCACGGTCGGTACGGCGACCAGCGGCGCGACCGCGGCCACCGGGCTGATGGCGCTGAAGGAGCACGTCGAGACCGCGTCGGCCGCCGGCAGCAAACGGATCGCGGTCGCGATGATCGACCCGGCCACCCCGCGGTCGGTGACCTACGTCACCGACGTCCTGGCCACCGACGATCCACTGCGCAGCGACTCCGGCCGGATGGTCCTGGTCGCCGCCCGCGGGGCGACTCTCGACCCGACGAGTACGACGGCCACCGCCGACGCCGCCGCGGCCGTGATGGGCGCGATCGCCGGGTACCCGCCGGGGACCAGCGTCGTCCTCAAACAGGTCCGTGGCTTCACGATGCCGGTGACCACTCAATACACGCCGGCCGAGATCACCGGGCTGGCCGGGCAGGGCGTCATCCCGCTCGTCGATCCCGCGCTGATCCCCGGCTCCGGTCTGTACCTCGGCGACGGCGGGCTGTTCTCCAGTGACGCGGCCCGCAACTACGTCGACCTGCTGACGCTGCTGGACCAGCTCGAGTTCTCGCTGCGGGCCGGGCTGATCGGGGCGATCGGCGACACGTCGATCACCAAGGCCGGGCTGACCGCGATCCGGGTCCGGATCGAAGGCATCGTCGGGCCGTTCGTGGCGTCGGGTGCGATCGACTCGTTCGTGGTCTCGATCCCGCTGCTCGCGATCCTCTCGGTGCCCGAGAACGCGCGGGACGCCGCCGATGCGGCCCGCCTCGTCACGGCCCGCCAGACCCGGCAGGTCGACGTGACGCTGCTGGTCGAGATCGCCGCCGTCGTCCACCAGCTCGACGTCATTCTGAAGCCGCACTTCTGAGGCAGGAGCAGCGATGACCATCACGCAGTCCGACTGGAAGACCCGTCTGGGCGTCCGGTTCACCGTCGACGGGAACGAGACCCGCGTCTTCCTGGCGCAGTCCTACGTTCCGACGTTCGGCACCAGCGCCGAACCGCTGCACTCGATCGAACGGACCCACGTGGGGGTGGTCGCGACGCCGCAGTCGCTGACCTTCACGTTGTCGGTCACCGCGATCGGGCCGGCCGCGGCCGAGCTCACCGCGCTCGCGCTGCGTGGTGACCCGTTCGAGATCGTGCTGCTCGAGCAGGAGGGCGACGACTGGTCCTTCTCGACGATCGTGCTGTCGCAGTGCTACATCACCAGCGCCGCGCCCGGTTCGGCCACCGTCAGCGGGGCGCCGGTCGCGACCTTCTCCGGTTTCTCCCTCGCCGCCGCCGTCACCGACACCGCCGGCACGACCACGAACGCACCGCAGTAGCCCAGCCGACCGAAACCCGAGGGGGAGTTGTCATGGAGGAGCCGAGCGTCGTCGAGCGCACCGGCCTGGTGCTGCTGAGCCAGGGCGAGCTCGTGGTGCCCGCTCCGGACAGCGAGGCGGTGCTCGCGCGCATCCAGGACGACGGGCTGGTCCTCGAGTTCCCCGTCGAGGTCGAGATCCGGATCGTGCCGGCCTGCGATCCCGAGGACCACGTGTACGCGACGCTGAGCCAACTCACCGCGGCGCTGGAGGCGCTGACGTGACGACGGTGCGGGTACCGGTCAAGGTGCGGGTCGAGGTCACCGAGGACCGTGTCGACGACGAACTCGTCGCGCTGGTCACGGATGCCGTCGACGCCGCGCTGGGCCGGGCCGTCGATCGGGCGCTGGCCGTGCGACTCGTCAGTGAGGCGACGGATTGCCGGGTCGTTGCGAGCAGCGTCTCAGTCAGCGGCGATCCGGTGCCGGGCCGAGTGTCCAGTGCGCTCGAGGAGTCTCTACTGACGAGCGTCGACCTGGCGGCGGCTCGGCTGACCCGTCGTACAACCGGGTCCGAGGACGTGGAGGTCAGGTCCGGTCAGGGGGAGCGGCTCGACGACGATCGCCTCGTAGCGGGCGCGGCGGGCGACGCCTACCAGGTGCCGTACTACGACCACGACGGCAAGACGGCGGACGTGCGGTTGCACGGTATGCCGCCGGACCCCGGGACCGCGAGTACCGGCAAGCCGCATCCGCAGCGGCTGCGCAGACTGACCAATCCCCGGGAGATCGGGATTGAAATAGTTCGGCGCATCGGCGGTGTGCCGTCGGAGACGGTTGCCGTCATCGGCGCGCCGCCGGAAGGCGACGGAGCGTTCATCGCCTTCGTCGACTTCGCCGGCACTCAGGCGACTGTGCATGACGCGATGCCGCTGGGCGTGTGGGATTTCCCGGGCGGCAACAAGGAGGCCCGGCTCGCCAACGTCGACTTCGTCAGTGCGGACCGCTGGAGCTTCTACGGCCAGGCCGCGGGTGAGGCACAGGTGCAGGCTCTGCTCGTGCAGGCCATGATGATCGACCTGATGCGCGACGCCGTGGGCGTCGGCGAAGAGGACCTGAAACGCCAAGCGCTGAAGCGGATCAAACGTCTTCCGGCCCGTACCAGCGACACGCTGTACCTCTACCAGCTGACGGCCGGCGGCGCGCCGGTCTGGATCGGCGAGGCCGAGCCACGGATGCCGCGCGGACCGATGGACGTCGTCGTGGTCACCGAGGACGATCCGGAGGAACGCGAAGACACCTACGGCAAGTGCCCGCCGCTCGATGCCGAGGAACCGTCGATGTGGCTCGGCATGCTGGGCCTGCTGCACGAATCGCCGTCGACGCCTGAGACACCATTCCTCGGCGAGCCGGCCGTCGAGCTCTTCCCACCCGCGGTCTCCGCCCGGCTGAGCCGGAAGATGAGCGAGGTCGCGGGTGTGCTGCACATGAGCCCGGGGAAGTTCGTCGGCGGCTTCCTGATCGGCGCGATGGTCCGGATCGACCGCAACTGCCGGACGCTCACCCGCAACCGGGCGCCGATGGGTCCGCAGCTGCGGAACATGGCCGCGGCGTTCGGGCCGGTTCAGGAGCTCGAGCGCGCGTACATCAACACGATGCTCAGCCAGGACGATCGGAAAGCACTGCCGTGCCCGGTCGCCGGGCAGTCCAGGGAATGGGTCGAGCGCTTCGCCGATGTGCTCGGTTCGGCCCGCGACGATGCGGTGGCGTCGATGTTCGTCACCCAGTGCCAGGACGTGCTGCTGCAGGTGCTCTTCTCCAGCGGTCACGAACTGCACAACCGGGCCGAGAACTTCGCGTCGTACATGAAGCTGACCCGGATGCTGCTCACCGTCATGCTCGCGGACGTGCCCGAGCTGATGGGGCTGCGCGAGGCGCTGGCCGAGGAGCTCGGACGTGAGCGACTGCTGCTGATGACGTCGATGTCGGCCGGCGGGCAGCTCGCCGCGGGCTGGATCGAGATGACCGGGAAGGTGATGGACTCCGTCACCTCCAGACCCGAGTCCCGCTCGCCCGAGGCCGGGACGGTCGCACGGTTCAAGGACGGCCTGCGGGTGTACGACGGCAAGGGCCGGTGGTGGAGCCTGGCCGAACTGGACGCCGTCCTCACCACGCAGCGCCAGCAGGTGACGGCCGTCGACCCCGTGCTGGACAAGGTGTCCGAGGTCAAGGAGGTGGTGGAGAAGCTGAAGGCCGCACAGTTCTTCGACGCGCACGCCTCGACCGCCATGGGCCACGCCCTCACAACCGCGGTCGACGACTTCTTCCGTGAGCTGCTCGCCGACCTCATCAAGGAGAACGATCGCTGGAAGGGCAACGCGGTCAGCGATCGCAAGCTGGCGTTCGGCCTGGCGAACTTCCGCCGTGACGACGGGGAGAGCGAGATCGGTGCCCAGCTGACGGGCATCTACAAGCTCGCGGACGAGCGGCTGCGGCCGGCGTTCGCCGATCCTGCTCCGTACGTGGCCGGCATCCGGCGGCTGGCGGATGTGGAGATCGGCAAGGCCGAGCTGTCGGAGATTCTCAACCTGGTCGGGCTGACCGTGCTGGCCATCTTCTGCGCGCCGCTCGCGTTCGCGGTCGGGGTGATCCAGGCGGCCGAGGGACTGGAGACCGCGTTCGAGCATCGCAGTCTCCAGCGGGCGATGCTCGATGCGGACGAGATCCTGTCGAAGGCGCAGGTCGAGGCGGAGATGTGGGCCGCGGTGATCGGGTTGGCGCTCGCCGTCGTACCGGAGGTGCCGTCGGCGCTCCGGGGTGCCCGGACCCTCGGCCGCGCGGCGATGAAGGGTGAGGCGACGGAGCTGGCGATCGCCGCGACCCGGCAGGCGATGCGCGAGGTCGTGCAGAAACTCGCCGAGCTGAGCCTCGAACACTTCACGGTGCGGTTCGTCAAGGAACTGACGCAGGGCTACTTGATCAACCTGGCGCTGGAGAAGGCGATGAACCGGATCACCGAGGCGGTTGCCCATCAGGTGACTGTCACCGGCGAGGCCGGGGTCGGCGACCTGGGCGACGTACTCGGTCGGGCGATCGAGGGAGGTACGCCGTGAACTTCAGGATCCGTGGTCATCCGAGCGAGATCCACGTCCGCGTCGCGCTGCAGGGTCATCCCGTGGTCGAGAGTTTCGCCAAGCGGTTCAACGTGGAGAACGAGCACGCGCAGAAGGTCGTCACCGAGTCCGTGCTCGACGCGATGGACCTGCTCGGGGCGGCGTACGTCACCAAGATGACGCGGGTGGTCACCCGGATGGCCGAGCTGCGCGAGGCGATCCACTTCGTCTACGAGAAGGTGCTCAACGGTACGGCGGAACCCCTCGACGCGGCCGCGATGCGCCGAGCCTTTGACGAGCTCCACGCGCAGACCAAGGAACTCGCCGATCCGAAGACGTGGGCCGAGCGGGACGGCGGTGCGATCGAGCCGCTCCCGCCGTTGCCACGATCGGAACCACCACCCACCACTGTCGAGCCAGCCGTCCCGCTGGCACTGCCGGAGCCGGCGAAACCGGCCGGCCGGCGCCGAGCGGAACCGCAGTACCCGGGAGCGCGGCCCGGAGTCGGCGACCGGCCGAGCCGGGCACCCCGCGAGGGCGACGCGATCCGGGGTCGCCGCGGGAAGAAGTGGCGCGAGTCGGTGAAGCGGCCGGGCGACATCACGCTCGAGATGGACGTCGACGGTCTCTACTGGAAGTTCCCGGACCTCGAGGAAGGCGTCGTACTGCATTTCCCGGACTACGGCTATCGGGTCTGGAAGGAGCCGGGCACCGGGGCGATCGTCGAGGAGTTGCTGGCCGGGCCGAGTGTCACCAAGGCCCGGAGGTTCACTCGCGGGGAGGACGTGCTGTTCAGCGCCGCGGACGTGAGCGAGGCCTACCGCGCGGCCGGGACCGAGCGCGCCCACGGTGCCGGTTCGCCCGGGCTGGGCTTCGACGCGCCGTACGGCGTCGCCCACGCGGTCCGCCGGATCAACCAGTGGCTGGAGAACCGCGGCGTCGAGCAATGGGTCCGCAACTTGCGGGACAACGCGGAGCCCGGGGTCGAGTACCTGTGGACCACGCGGACGAAGAAGAAAGGACAGACGCTGGCGGATCGCGAGTACACGATCAGTGCGGTCGTCGAAGGACAGATCTTCGAGCTGTACGTCTTCGAGACGAGCGTCCCGACAGGGTCCGCGCCGAGCGACGCCAACGTCCAGTTCGAGCTGATCGGAGTGTCACCGGCCGCCGAGGTGTTCGGCGCGCCGCTGACCAGGGAGAGCCGCGCAGCGCTGGAGTCCGCGGCCGAGGCGGGCGAGACCGGAACCCAGCCACCGATCGAACGGGTCGAGCCGCCGGAGGTCATTGTCGACGCCCTCGGCCGGACCCGGAGCACCACGCCGGAACTCGCCCACCCGTCGGTGGCGCGGACCGGTCAGCGGCTCGAAACCCTGACGAAACTGCTCGACGGCAAGCTTTTGAAGCACGCATTCACCTCGAAGGACGTCCGGCTGGTCGAGGCGATCGATGCGTTGACCAACGCGATCCAGGACCTGCACCGCGACATCACCACGGGTCCTCCCGATCCGGCCCGGCTCGCTCGGATCGATGCGGCGATCAAGGCGTTCTCGGGTCGCGCTGCCCGGTGGACCGATCACGTGACCGCCGCCGATGTTCGCGCGCTGGTCCGTCAGCTGAAGGCGCTTCGAGGGGAGTGAGATGACCAGCAGCTTCGCGCCGTACCTGCACACCCCGAGTGCGGTGCTGTTCGACGGTGTCGTACCCGTGCCGCTGTGGGCGGTCACCCAGCTGTCGATCGACTCGACGTTCTCCGTGCCGCCGATCGGCGGGACGAGCCGGCGGGTGGCGTTGCCGGCCCACGACGACTCGATCGGGCTGAGCGCCGTACTCATCGGGCCGCTGCGGATGGAGTGGAAGACGGCGCTGGAGAACATCGCCGAGGCGAGCCGCTACGGCACCGTGATCTCTCCGAAGACGGGTGGCCTCGGCACCGGGCTGGTGCTGGTCTCGAGCGCCACGGTCCGCACCAACCTTGCGGTCCAATCGCTGTCGTTCAGCTTCACCGCCGCCCGCCGGGACACGATCGACCTGACCATGAGGTTGATCCATCTGCCACCGCCGGGCAGCCTGACCAGGCTGATCGACGTCACTGCTATCGGGGTCGGCGCACTCACCGACGTCCTGCCCTTCTGAGGCCGCCGGATGACACAGCTGCCTGCCTTCGTCTCCCGGCCGATGGTCGACGCGTACGCCGACGCCCTCGGAGCGGACGCGGTCGCGCCGACGCCCACGCCCGCGGGCACTGTCGTCGACTCACCGTTGACGGATGGCGTACCGGCCCGGCTCGCGCTGGACGCCTCTCGCACTCTGGTACTCGCGGTGCCGGTCGGGGTTGCCCGGGTCCTGCTGGACGCGGACCCGTTGACCGTGGTCTGGGACGACCGCACCGTCGGTACGTCGACCGACCGGACACCTGTCGACATGCCCCGGCCCCGGTTGACCCTGCTCGTGGACGAGCGCATCGCGGACAGCGCCGTACTCGTGGAGCATCGGGCGATCCGCTTCGCCGACAGCGGACAGGCCCAGGTCGAGGTAGTCGTGGACCGCCTGGTCCTGACCGCGGCCGCGTTGCGATCCGCCGGCCGTTCGAGCAGCCGGATCGTCCTGCGCTGGCGCGACCTGCTGGTCGCGGGCGACGTCGGCCCGGCTTCGACCGCCGGTGATCCGGCCCTCGATCTGGTCCGAAGGAGCGCGCCATGACCCTGACCGATCCGCTCGGCAGCCCGAGCCGCGACGTGACCCCGGGGACGCTGCCGACCTGGGCCGTGGTGTTCTCCGACGAGCGTGAAGGTGGGCCGCCGCGGCTGACGATCAGCGGGGACGTCTACGACGGCAGCGTCGCTGCAACGCTTCCCGCGGACCTGTCTGGTGGACGGTACGAGATCGTCGTCGAGGGACTCACGGACGAGGACTACCAGCGCATCCGGCTCCCCGCCGGGAAGCGCCTGCGGGCGGCGATCCACCTGTGGTGGAAGGACTCCGGCTCCGGCGTACTCGCGGACCTGACCCGGGCCGCGGGTCTGACCGATCTCCTCGGCGGCAGTCAGAGCCCACCCGACGGCAGCCTGGTCGCGGTGATCCGGGTCGATGCGGTACGGCGGCAGGCGGGGGAGCGCCGCTACGACACGATCATCAGCGGACGGGAGGTCGTGTTCGCCCGGCTCGGTGCGGCTGTCGTCCGCGGCGGACTGTGTTACGACAACCTCGATTCGGCCGCGCAGGGCATCGCCCGGGACGCCGGCGTGGCGATCGTGACGCACGGGTTGAAGAAGCTCACCCCGGCGGCGGATCAGAAGGACTTCGCCGATGTCCGCCCGGGTTCGGCACTCGATGCGATGCGGACGGTACGGTCGCAGGCTGCGGCGGCACTCGGTCTGCAGGGGCTGTCCACGGCGGTTGTGCGCGACGGCGTACTGCATGTCGGGTTGTGGACGGCAACGGATGCCGGCACGGCGCGGCTCGGGGTCGAGCGTGTCCTGGACGAGTCGGTCGGCCTGCTTGCGGTGACCCGCGGCGCCGATGCCGACGCACCGATACCTGAGGCCGGCGGGAAGCCGGCTGCCGAGCCGCGAGCGACTGTCACTGCCACCTGTCTCGGCCGTCCGGACGTCAAGCCCGGTGACACCGTGAAGATCCCGCTGCCGCCGGACGACTTCCCGTCCCTGGCACCGACCGGGCTGGGGCTGCCGCTGCTCAACGACCTCGCGGACCTGGTCGGTTCGCGGTCGAGCGAGGTCGCGGGCTCCAGGTGTCTCGTGACCGGGGTGACGCATCGACTCTCGATCCGGCAGGGCTTCGTCACCGTCGTCCGCGCGGCGGTCCTGCGGGACGACAAGGACGAAGGCTGGGATCCGGTGCCACCGGCCCGGCACGACGATGCGCCCGCCGACGCTGATTCGGTGCGCGGCAGTGTTCCGGCCGATGTGGCGTCCGGGACGGCCAAGGCGTTCCAAGGACTCGCGCGGACGGTGTCCCGCGGCAGCCGGGCGTTGCGTCTCCTGATCGGGCAGGTCCGGGCGCATCCGTCGGCGCAGGACAGCGGCTCGCCCGACCAGACGAGCAGCGACGTCTGGTACTCGCTGGCCCCCGACGACGGCAAGCCTTCGGCAGTGCGGCGTCTGCAGGTCACTCCGACCGGACATGGCGAACTGCGCCAGGTGCCGGTCGTCACCCCGTTCGCGTACGGCGGGTACGGCCTCATCCTTCCGCGCTACCCGGGTGAGCGGGTCCTGCTCGCGGACACCGGTGGCGGCCAGGACGTCGTCGACATCGGCAGCGTGTGGGACGACGGGGCGATGCCACCCGCGGCGCCGGGTGACTGGTGGCTGGTCCTGCCGGTGGCGGTCCCGACCGAGGATCTCGCCGCGGACGAGGAAGGCGCGCCGCCGAATGAAGGCTTCGGGAGTCACGACCTCATCGATGCCGACGGCCGCCGGATCGTCGAGGTCAGCGGCCTGACGTTGCGGGTGGCCGGCACGTTGCACAAGTCCACCGAGCGACCGGATCCGGGGGCGGAGGGCGTCGTACTGCTGGAGAACACGAAGGACGGCAAGACGGCGCGGATCGAACTGCACAACGACGGCACGATCGCGATCACCGGCACCGGGATCACCCTGGACGCCGGGAGCGGCGACATCACGATGAAGGCCGCGAACGTCAAGGTGTCCGTCTCCGGCACGATGGACGTGAGCTGATGGCGCGCCCTGCGGTCGTCATCGAGGACGGCGAAGTCACGTGCGCCCACGAAGGCACGCGGAGCCTGACCGCTGGTCCGGTGAAACTCACCGTCGGTGGGTCGCCGGTGATCCCGTTGGCTGTGGTCGCGGGCGCCGGCCAGTACTCGGGGTGCAAGTTCAAGGATCCCAACGGGAACAGTCATCCGTGCCTCAGCACGGCCGTGACCAGTACCGGCGCGGCCAAGCTCACCGTCGGCCGCGAACCGGTGCTGCTCGACAGCGACAAGGTCACGACCGCGAACGATCTGGCCACGATCTTCTCGGCCACCATCGACCCCGGACAGTCCAAGCTGACCGCCTCGTGAGGACGCCATGAGCCCGATCACTCCCAGCACTCCCGGTCCGTCGTCCGATGAGACGATCCGGCGCCGCCGGCTGCTCGGTGCCGGTGTCCGGGCCGGCCTTGTCGATCCTTCGGACCTGGCCCGCGATGTGGCCTTGCGTCGTACGCCGGGTGGCGTCGACCTCGACATCGTCGAGGGGGTCGACGCGCTCACGCAGGACCTGGCCGTCGGCCTGGCCACCTTGCGCGGCAGCGACCCCTTCAACGGTCGCTTCGGCTTCCTCGGACTCGGACCGCTGGCGGAGCAGACGTCTCCGGCGATCGCCCGGGAGGCCCTGCGCAGCGCGGTCGCGCAGCTGGTGGCCGCCGATCCGCGCGTACGGCGGATCACCGAGCTGACCGTCGTCACACCGACGGGCGGCTCGCGGGCGCTGGCGGTCACGGTGTCCTTCGAGGCGATCAGCGACGCCGGTGGATCTCTCACCGTGGCTGGACTCGGCCCGGTACCGGACGCCGGACAGCAGGCCAGACAGGAGGACGGACAGTGAGCGACGACACGAGCCTGGACCTCACCGAGATCCTGGCGGTGGACGACGAGGTGACCCGGTCGACCGGCAGCGACGGGTTCGGCGTCACCGCGGCCGGGTTCCTGCCCAAGCCGTTCACCCGGCTGCTGGCGGAGAAGATCGCGCTGGCTCGCCGGCTGATCGACGAGGACCTCGACCTGTCCAGCGGCAGCGTGCTGCGCAAACTGCTGGAGGTCAGCGCACTCGAGGACGCGCGGACGTGGTCCGCTCTCGGCGCGCTCTACGACGACTGCTTCGTCAGCACCGCACGCGGCCAGGCGCTGGGCGATCTCGGTGCCGAGCTGGGCCTCGACCGGCCTTTCCTGGTGGCGTCCGGCCAGATCACGCTCACCTTGGCCGGCGCGCTGCCGAACGGCATCGAGCAACTGGTGCTCCCGCGCGGCAGCCGGATGAGTACGCCAGGCGGCCACCGGGTGGCCCTCGCCGCGACGACGACACTGTCCGGTCGTACGACGTCGTTGCCCGCGGCCGTGGTCAGCTTCGACCCGGGTCCGATCGGGAACCTGGACCCTTCCGTTACCGATGCCGATGGCAACCATCCGCAGCGGATCGACCGCTGGGAAGTTGCCGATGGCAAACTTGCCGACCTGCTCGCAGCCGACGCGGCGGCCGGACTGCCCGCCGGTGCGTCGGCGGCCGGTCAGGGGCTGGTCCGGATCGCGCACACCGCCGCACTGACCGGCGGTGAACAGCATTGGGACGACGAGCGGTACCGGGCCTTGCTGCTGGCGGCGCCACGGTCGATCTGGTCCGCGGAGGCCATCGCCACGACGGTCTCGCTCCTGCCGGGCGTCCGCCAGGTCAGTGTCCGCGACGGCTGGGGCGGCATCGACCTGTCTCAGTCCGTGTTCGGCGACTTCACCTTCCTGGAGCGGATGTTCGCGATCGACCGTGACCTGGCGTCGCCGTACTTCGTCAGCGTCCTCGTCGCGCCGACGGAGGCAGCCGTATGGGACGGGCCGAACGGGCTGCAAGCATCCGTCGAAGCCGCCATCCGCGACGTCCGCCCGGTCGGTGTCTTCCCTGACGTGGTCGAGGCCGACCAGGTGTTCGTCGGTGTCCAGGCCGAGATCGTGACGACGGGACTGGCGTTGCCGGCCGGGAGTACGGCGAGCACGAACTCGAGCCCGTCGGCACTGGCGCTCAAGGGCCGGCTCGCGGAGCGCCTGCATCGCGTCGTCGACCGCCTCCGGCTGGCCGAACCGGTCCGGTCGGCTGCGATCACGGCGGCCCTGATGTCCGAGCCCGGCATCACCGATGTCGTCAGCCTCCGGCTCGTCCGGTTCCCACCGCTGGTCGATGCGGCGGGCAGTACGACGGATGGCAGTGACGGCCCGCAGGTCCTTGACGCCGATCAGAACCTCACGCTCGGCGCCGGCCAGATCGCCGTACTGGTCGACGCCCCGGACCTGCTGTCGGTGCGGTGAGGTGACCATGACAGTCCCGCAGACCACGGCAGACCTGCTCGACCAGGTCGCCGAGCCCGGCGCCGGATCACTCGCGGCCGTCGCCCGCGAGCTCATCGGCCCGCTGGCGGGTGCGACGACACCGGAGACCTTGCCCTGGGACGCTGTCGCGAACGCGCGGGTGACCGTGCCGGCCGGCAGTCGGTACGCCGTACTGAACGTGACGCTGCTGGTCGACACCGAGCGGGACCGGTGCGTCGTCGTACCGCGGGTTCTTCAGCCGGGGCCGGCTGCGGATCAGCCGGCGGTGACGTTCGAGGTGTGGAGTCAGGCGGGAAGCAGCGTGCCTGCGTATGTCCCGTCGGTGGATGAGTCCGGGGTAGCGCCGCAGCTTCAGTTGTCGGTGTCCGCGACCTTGATCGCCGCGGACGGAACGACGACTCAGCTGCCGCCTGCCAAGGTCCGGAATCTGGTGCGGATCGATCTCGTCCAAGGTCTGACCGGCCGCGTGCTCGCGGCAGTCCTCGCGGAGAAGCAGCGGCTGCGGCGATGCGCTCGCGAGGTCACAGCGATGCGTGAGCTGGCCGATGCGCGCGGGAACGCCCTCGATCGCATCGGGTCCGATCTCGGGTGCCCGCGCTTCGCCGACGAGTTGGTGTGGGACGCCGTACGACGGTCTCCTGCGACCCAACCGCTGTCGCCACCGGGCCGCCTCGAGGACGACGCGGAGTACCGGGGGCGGCTCGCGCTGTTGCGGGGCTGGCGACTGCCCACGCCGTCCTGGGGTGAGAGCGTCCTGAACAGCGCCCCCGGACCTGGCTTGCCCGCTCCGGTCGAGATCGACGAGACCCGCAACGCGGTCCACGTCGCCTTCCGGCTGGTTGCGCCGGACTCCCCGGGCAGCAGGGCCACATTGCTGCAGGCTGTTCGGCAGGTGCACCTGGTCTGGCCCGCCGGCAGCGCAGACGGGGACGCGGCACATCAGGCACGTCTGCTGCCGCAGCGCGTTCAGGATCGGGTGGCGAGGACCCGCGCGGCTCTGGCGCGCTGGGCGTTGCCGGATCACCAACCGCTCGCGCCGGGCCTGGCCGGCGCGCTGGAGTTGCTCGAGACCCGGTGCCGGCAACTGGGTGCGCAACCGTGGACAGCTGTCGTCGCCGGACAGCACGACGACGGCGGCTCGCGGTTCGAGCTCGGTCTCGGCGCGCAGCTGTCGGCACCCGATGCGGCCGTCCTCGATGCCGCGGTTGCCGCCGCGCAGGCTCTGGGCGACCCGGGCCTCGTGCCGCGGCCGCGGTCGGACGATCCGGCCGGCGCGTGGCTGCTCGACGCCTGCGGCTTGCGCACCGCCGAACTGTTGCCGGACGCAACCGTGTTCGTCAGCACGCTGCCGATGGGCCCACTCGTCGTCGACCTGACGCCCGGCCCGGACGCGCCCTTGCCACTGACCGCCACGGCGAGCCTCGTCACGTCGACGAACACCGGGTACGACGCTCCGCTGGCCGCTGTGGTCGCGGCGATGGAAGCCCACCAGCTCACGCCTGTCGACGTGTCGGGTCTGTTGCCGGGAGCACAAGCGGGGTCGGTGCTTCCGGACCTCACCCAGCGGCTGGCGCAGCTCGGCGTGCCGGTTGCCGAGCAGCTCGACGGATTCCGGCGGCAGCTGGGTGCGGTGTCCACGCGGTTGTTCGCGGCGTTCGATCTGGGGCCGGACGGGACCGCGGCGATCACCGCTCACCCCGAACAGGTCGCTGCCGTTCTGACGGCGGCAGCGGCGGCGGGGGCCAGCAGTGTGGTCGCGTTCATCGATGCCAACGGCAACGTCGTACTCGTCTTCGGCGTGACCGGGCTGCCGCTGGCGGGGAGCAATCTGGCCGCGCGTCAGACCGTGCTCTATCGCTGGGAGTCGCGCGGGCTGGCGGGCAAGGCCGTCCGGCTCGACCCGCGGCGTGGATCGGTCACGCAGATCTACGCGGCCGGTGTGGGCATCAGCGTGGTGAGCTGTCTGGCCCATGTCCGCGGACTCGGCAACGACCCGTACGAGTGGAGTCCCGCGCTGCCCGAGGGGGCGCTGTTGACGCTGCGCCAGTACGAGCACCTGATGAACCTGGTCGAGCTGGTGACGCCCGTCGGCGTACGGGCGAACACGTGGGACCTACGCCAGCACCACGTCGACGTGGACGGCTTCGGGACGCCGTTCCCGCTGACCGCCGCCGCAGCCCGGACCTATCGCCACTACCGCACCGTTCGTTGATCAGCCGCCGCGCAGGAGGGGACCATGTCCACCAACGACAGCAACGCCGAGGGGCCGCTCGTCTTCGGCGTACCGGGAAGCACGATCGCGGCCGCGCTGCGGGAGGCCGGCCTCGGCGAGGACGCGGTGATCGCGGTCCTCGGCCGGGCGATCTCCCGCTCCGCTGCGGGAGCCGAGCGTGAGGCCGGGTTCACCTTCCAGGTGCAGATCGCCGAGACCGCGCCGGAGTGTGTGCTGACCTATCAACGGTTGTTCGTGCATCCGGACTTCATCGACGGCGTCACCGTGGTGCAGGGCGGTCAGACGCCGGACGAGATCGGGTTCAACGCCCGCTTCCACGCGCTCGAGGGGGAGCTGGACAGCATCTCCCGCGACCTGCAGACGTCGAGCAACTGCGTCGCCGAGTTGCGGCGGGAGGTCTTCCAGCTGACCCAGGAACTGGAGGCGAAGATCACCGAGATCGACAGCCGGCTGGACGCGAAGGGCAAGGACAAGGAGGCCAAGGAGGGGAAGGAGTCGAAGGAGGGCAAGGAAGGCAAGGAGACGAAGGAGAAGGAGCAGAGCAAGGAGGGCAAGGACAAGGAGGGTAAGGACCACAAGGAACACAAGGACAAGGACCACATCGACAAGGTCTCCACCCTGGAGAAGCTGGTCGCCATCGAGAAGCAACTCGACACCCCCTTCGCGCCGAACCTGACGCCCGGCGCACCGGCGGGCCGGGAGCGCACCTTCATCACCCTCGACGACCGCCCCGACGTGGGCGCCACCGCCCTGGACGACGAACCACCACCCCCGGCGAAGAAGGAGGCCACAAAGAAAGCAGCAAAGAAGGCCGCGAAGAAGGCGGCCGCTAAGAAGGCTGCGGCGGTGGAGACGGCGGCGGGGGAGGAGGTCGCGAAGAAGGCGCCTGCTAAGAAGGCAGCGGTTCAGAAGGCACCCGCGAAGAAGGCGGCGGCTAAGAAGGCTGCGGCCAAGACTGCGCCCGCGAAGAAAGCGGCGAAGAAGGTGGCTCCGCCGCCTGGTACTGCGGAGAGCTGACATGCGGTTGGTACTTGCGCACGACCACGACATCACCGCCCGCGAGCTGGCCGCCCGCTGGGGGAGCGACGCCGTACTTCTCACACCTGCAGAGCTCGGCTCCGAGCGCCTGCTTCTCCACCTCGACGAACACGGGCTTTCGCAAGCCGAAGTGACCTCCCGACCGGAGGTGACGTCAGTGCTCACCCGGCTCGGCGGCATCAGCGCTGCGGACCTGCCGCAGGTCAACGCACAGGACGCGGTGTATGCGGCAGCTGAGCTGGACGCGTTCCTGCGCGCATGGCTCGGCGCATGGCCCGGACCAGTCATCAACCGGCCGAGCACCACCTGCCTCAACGGACCCGGCTGGCGGCCAGAGCAGTGGGTCGTGGCAGCCACAGCGGTGGGCCTCCGGGCCCGTCCGATCCGCCGCGCAGCGCTGACCGACATGCCTGACAACGACCCGAACGACGGCCCGACCGCGGAGGCAACTCGGGTGACCGTTGTCGGCGGCAACTGGTTCGGCCCGGTGAGCGTGGAGATCGGGTACAAGTTGTGCAGGCTGGCTGACACAGTCGGATGCTCGACCCTCGAGGCCGACGTCATCGACGACGTGATCACACAGGTCAGTGCCTGGCCGGATCTCACGCCCTCGCACGTCGCCGATGCCTTGGCACGAGTCCTGGACGGCACACCGTGACAGCACTCCTCTGGGGACTGCCGGGCGACTCGACGCTTGCCGCCGTACACGCCGAGCTCATCCGGCTCGACGTACCGCTCCTGTTCGTCGACCAACGGCTCGTGCTGGACACGACAGTCGAGCTCAACGTCGGAAAGACCGTCGAGGGAACAGTTCGAATGGGTGACACGGCGGCCGACCTCGCCACCATCGGCGCCGCGTACCTGCGACCACATGACGGCACTCGCGTGGCCGCCGTACGCGACCAGGCGCCTGGCTCGCCGGCCTGGCGGCACACCCAGGAAGTCGGCGACGTGCTGTCCGCGTGGGCCGAGCTCACCCCGGCGTACGTCGTCAACCGCCCGTCCGCCTCGGCGAGCAACGGCTCGAAGCCCGCCCAGCTCCGCGACATCGCTGCCGTCGGTTTCGCCGTCCCCGAGACTCTTGTGACGAACGACCCAGCCGCCGTCGCGGAGTTCTCGGCCGCTCACGACCAGGTGATCTACAAGTCCACGAGCGGGATCCGCAGCCGGGTCCGATGCCTGGCCGATGACGTTCCGCTTGAGGACGTCCGGTCCTGTCCGACGCAGTTCCAGCGAAAGGTGCCGGGGACCGACGTACGCGTTCATGTGGTCGGGGCGGAGATCTTCGCCACGCGCATCCGCAGCGACGCCGACGACTATCGCTACGCCACCCGTCAGGGCCTGCCGCGCCCACGGCTGTCCACGACCGACGTACCCGATGACGTCGCGGACCGCTGCCGTCTGCTGACCTCCGGGCTCGGCCTCGCCGTCGCGGGCATCGATCTGCGGGTCACGCCGGAGGGGGAGTGGTTCTGCTTCGAGGTCAACCCGTCGCCGGCGTTCCTGTACTACGAGTACGGGACCGGCCAGCCGATCGCGACCGCTGTTGCCGGTTTGCTGGCCGCTGCTGTTACATGCGCGCAGGTGACCCGATGAGCACGGCGTCGCGAACCCGCCGGGTTCCAGTCGGCCCCGCCGAGGTCTACCTGCACCGAGTCCTCACCAAAGCCGAGTCGGCGTCCGCGGTCCAGCAACTGCTGAGCCCCTCGCCGTCGTTCCGAGACAAGTGCTGGCACTCCGGCTCAGACCTGGCCACGATCGGCGCACCGCTCTATCGCAACCGGACCAGCCTGCAGTCGTACGCCGAACAGGCCCGGGCCACCAACGCTCTGCTGTACAACGCCTACCGATGGCTCTACGACCGAGTGGCCGACTTCTTCGAGGACCGCTACGGCCTCCCGGTGGACTTCGTGGACGAGCTCGCCGTCCCGGGTTTCCACCTGATGTCCTACGACCGGGCCGGCCGGTTCGAGGGCGGCGGCTGGCACGTCGACCAGCTCGCGCAGCAAGTGCCGTACTTCGCCGACCGAACCGCCGCGATCGACGGGATCCTCAACTTCACCCTCCCGCTTGCCGTTCCCAGCGGCGGCACCGGCATGGACATCGTTCCCGAACCGGCCGAGGCGGGTGGTCCGCGACAGCAAGTGCACGTGGCCTACCGGGCCGGCGTCGTACTCTTCAACGACTGCGAGCTGCTCCACCGGATCGGCGCCTCGGTCTGCCGCGAGGCGGGCGAGTTCCGGCTGACGATGCAGGGCCACGGCGTCCGCTACCGCGGCCGCCTCCTGCTGTTCTGGTGAACGACTGAGCCGGACAGTTGCCAATGGCAACCGTCCGGCAGGGGTCGGTGTGGTCAGGCGGCGGTGGTCTTGAAGCCCTTGACCGTCATGTAGATGCCGATCGAGAGCTCCCAGGTCGCGACGAGCACCGTCCCGACCGCCGACACTGCGGAGATCTGGCTGTTGTGTCCCAAGACGGTCAGGATGTTGACGGTGAGCAGCAGCGGTGCGCCGACGAGACCCATGGCGGGGATGAACCGCGGGACCAGACGGAACCGGTACAGCAGGCTGCCGAGGAGCAGGGCGCTGAAGGCCGGCATGAAGCCAGGACCGAAGAGGAAGGTCCAGTCGCGGACCGCGACCAGTGCCTGACCGATGGTGGTGAGCGTGGCGGGGTTGGTGCCGGCGGTGCCGGCGACATCCTGGCGCAGCGTGACGACGGCGAGGAGACAGACTACGCCGATCATGATGACGGCGGCCTCCAGCATGCGGGAGGTGACGAAGCCGAGGGCCAGGGACTCCTTGCGTCGCTTCAGCACGGGGAACAGGGCGACCGCACTGCCGATGCCGGCGAGGGCGTTGATGAAATCGAGGAAGCAGCCCCAGAGAACGCGGGTGTCCTGTCCGGCGCCGGTGATGTAGGCGGTGTCGTTCAGCACCGGCTGGATGAGAATCAGGGCCGGGATCGAGGCGGCGAAGGTCACCAGGTAGAAGATCCCGGCGGCCCGGACGTGGTTCCTGGTCGGATCTGCGGAGCCGATGGTGGTGGTTGTGGTCGGTACGGTGATCGTCATGTCAGTCTCCTGAGTGCTGGGTCTGCCGGTCGACCGAGAGCAACGGCAGACCGAGATCGCGAAGTCGCTGGAGCAGGCCGTGCAGGGCTGCCTGGTCGGCCACGAGGCCGTGGATGACGGTGGTGCCGTCGGTGTGGTCGGTGAGGGTCATCCCCTCGAACCAGGTGGCCCACCGTGGGTCGAGTCGCCCCTGGAGGCGGATTTCGTACCAAGCTGAGTCGTGGTCCATAGCCGCAAGTTAGGAGCGGGCCTGGTGACCACGCATCACATCATGTGGTGATCTTCAACGGGTGAGCAGTCCGAGCTGGTGGGCTCGCCGGACCGCCGCACGCCGGTTGTTCACGTCGAGCTTGGTGTAGATGTGCTTGGTGTGGGTGCGCACGGTGTTCAGCGACACCACGAGTTCGCGGGCGATCGACGGCCCGTCGAGTTCGCTCGCGAGCAAGCGAAGTACGTCGATCTCGCGATCGCTGAGCGGGTCGACGAGGTCCTGCTCGACAGCCGGCTTGCTGACCCGGGCAGGCCGGCGCGCCGCCTCGAGAACCTTGCGTAGGTAGCCCCAGCCGGGTCGGCGCCGATGCAGTGTCGCGAGCAAGGCCACCAGCGGTTGCCCCTCGGCGATGAAGACCCGAACGTACCCCTCGGGCTCGGCAAGGGTCAGTGCTCGTTCCAAGGCGGCCGGATCGCGAGTGGCGAGGGCCTGCAGGATCAGCACCTCGATCAGGGTGCCAATTCGGCCGCCTGCCTCAGTGGCCGCTCGCAACCGTTCGAGGAGCTGTACGGCGTCCCCGTGCCGGGCCAGCAGAATCCTGGCCAACGTCACATGCTCGTACTCGCGGAGATACGAGAGCTCATCGTCGACCGACAGCTCCTGCGCCCAATCCTCAGCCGCGGACAGCTCTCCGCGGGCGATCAGCAGTCGCGCCCGGACCGCGGCGATCGGACGGACATCCGGTGAGAAGTCGCCGACGTACACCCGCAGGGCCGCATCCAGCAGGTCCAGTGCACTGTCGAGGTCGCCTTCGGCCTCGCGGATCCGGGCCATCGCGACCCGCCATCGGTACGGGTTCTGCGGGAGCTCGGCCTTCGCACCCAGGTCTTCGCTGCGGCGCAGGTAGTCGCCGGCCGCGTCGAGGTCGTTCCGCTCCCAGGCCAGCCGGCTCAACCCGACGTACATGTCGGCCGTTCCACGCAGGTCCGGGCTCTCGTGACCGGCGAGCTCGAGGGCTCGCTCGAACCTCGTCTGCGCCTGCCGGAGCCGGCCTCGGGTGATCTCGAGGTCGGCCAGGGTGATCGAGCAGCCGAGGACGTCGGAGATGTGCCCGATCCGTTCGAGACCCTGGGAGGCGGTGCTGTAGCCGCGATGCGCGGCCTCGAGATCCCCGCCGGCCCAGGAGGCGAGGCCGGACAGCGCCGAGGCGGCCGAGGTGGTGAGGTGGTCACCGTCGACGGCGCGCTCGAGCGCGAGCCCGGCGTGCTCGATCGTGCCGGCCGGGTCGCCGGCGACGAGGGCGAGCGCGGCCCGGTACGTCTCGATGGCGCCGGGAAGACGCTCGACCTCGCCGCGATCCACGACCACCAGGGCATCGGCAGGTCCGGTCAGCTGTCGCTCGACGTCCTCGAGCCGATCCTCGATACCGTCGAAGTCGTTGCTCGCCATCAACGCGCCGACGAATCCGATCGCCAGGACCGGCCGTCTCCGGACGAGGTCGTCGGGTATGTCGTCCAGCCAACGCCGGATGGTCGCCTCCTGCCGCTCCCGCCGCAACCCCGGGACAGCGAGTTCGATCAGGTCGGCGGCCCGGTCGACGTCCCCGGCGGCCACGGCGTGCCGAACGGCCGCGACCGTCTCGCCGGCGTCGGCGTACCACCGGCTGGCCCGTCGATGCAGCTCAGCGACGTCGCCGCGTTCCGCGAGCAGATGCGCCCGGAGGACATCGGCGAAGAGGTGGTGGTAGCGATACCACCGCCGATGGTCGTCCAGGGGTACGACGAACAGGTTCTGGCGCTCGAGTGATTCGAGCATCGCCTTGCCCCCGGGCTGTCCGGTCACGGCGTCGCAGAGTGGTCCGGTCAGCCGGTCGACCACGGAGGTCTCGAGCAAGAACCGGCGGACGTTCTCCGGCTGGCGGTCGAGGACCTCCTCGACGAGGTAGTCGACGACGTACCGATCGTCGCCCGCGAAGCCGTCGATGAACCCGGCCGCGTCACCGCGGCCCTGCAACGACAGAGCTGCCAGGCCGAGCGCGGCGATCCAGCCTTCGGTGCGTTCTTCGAGCGTCGCGATGGCCGTCGCGTCGAGACCTAACCCGGCCACACCGTTGAGATAAGAGCTCACCTCGTCGAATGTGAAGCGCAGATCGGCGGCGCGGATCTCGACGAGCTCGCCCCGAGCGCGCAGGCGCGCCAGCGGGAGTGCGGGGTCGGCCCTCGTGCTGATCAGCAGGTGCAGTTGGGGCGGGAGATGGTCGAGCAGGTACGTCATCCCTCGACTGATCTCCACGCTGTCCGCGAGGTGATAGTCGTCGAGGACGAGGTCCACATCGTCCGGGAGCACGCTGAGCTCGTTGAGGACGCCGGCGAGGATCGTCTCGATCGGCGTCGGACTCGACTGCAGCACCACAAGCGCTCCCTCGGCAACGCCCGGTGCCGCGCGCTCCAACGCGGTCAAGACGTACGTCCAGAACGTGCGGGGATCTTGGTCGCTCTCCTCCAGCGCGACCCACGCCGCACGCTCGGCCGCCCACGACGAGACCAGCGTCGTCTTGCCGAACCCGGCCGGGGCTGACACGAGCGTGAGCCCGACGCCGTCCTTCCGCCGCAGGCGGTCGTCGAGACGTGGCCGTGCCACCAGACCCCGGCGAGTTCGCGGGCGGTAGAGCTTGGTCTCGACGAGCGGGCCGGCCATCACACCCCATCCCGTTCGACGTCGTTGAGACGAGGGTAAGCCCGGCGATTGCGGGGCTGACCGAAACTCGGATGCTTTTGTCGGTGGTCGCCGTTACGGTCGGTTGGGTGCTGACTCTGCTGCGGTACGCCTTGCGGGTGGCACCTGGGAGCACCGCTCTGACGATGGGTCTCGCTGTCCTCGGCTCTGTCCTGGGCATGGGGGTCACGCTGCTCACCGGTCAGGTGGTCGGGGCTGTTCCAGGTGTGATCGACGACGCCCCGGGAGCGATGTCGATGACAGAGTTCAGCTGGCTGCTCGGGGCGCTGCTGACGGTCTTCGTCCTGGACAGCCTGACGCCCGCGATCCACCGGGTGGCCTCGCTGATCATGGACGCCGCGCTCGTCCGGGAGATCGGCACCGGCATCACCGAGCCGCTGCTCCGTCCGCGCCGGGTCACGCATCTCGAGGACTCGGAGGTGCTGGACGTTCAGGATCGGGCCAAGGGCAAGGGCGGTTTCCATCTCGCACAGGGCCTGGCGAATCTGCCCTGGCTGATGGCCAGCCGCGTGACGCTGGTCGGTTCCGCGGTCATCGTCGGCGTGATGTTCTCCTGGTGGGTCGCCGGCATGCTCGTCGCGGTCACCGCCTTGCTGGAGTGGTACGGCGGCCGCCTGATCGAGCGAGAGATCGACGTGTGGTGGGGCAACACCGAGGAGCAGCGGCGGGCGAACTACCTGTTCGACCTCGGCATGCGCGATGCGCCCAAGGAGCTCCGCGTCTTCGGACTGCATGATTGGCTGGTCCAACGTTACGTCCGGGAGTGGACCGCGGGCTTCCGCGCGGTCTGGGACCGGCGCGGCAAGAACGTGAAGTGGTCGGTCCTGACCGGCGGTCTGCACCTGGCCGCGAACGGGATCGCGATCCTCCTGGTCGGCCGGGCCGCACTCGACGGCGACCTGCCCCTGACCCAGGTCGCGACAACCGTGCCGGCGATCCTCGCGATCGGGGTGTCCAGCAACGGGTACGGCGTCGTCCAGGTGCGGCGCGGGTTGTCGGCGTACCGGGCGATGAAGGATCTGCCCGGTACGATCGCCGACCGCCACCCGGAGCCGGCCGCGGTCAGCAGCCATCGTGTGGAGACCATGCCTGCGCGGGAGATCCGTTTCGAGAACGTCAGCTTCCGTTATCCCGGCTCGGACGTGGACGTGCTGCGCGACCTCGACCTCACCATCCACGCGCACGAGGCGCTCGCGCTCGTCGGCGTCAACGGCGCCGGCAAGTCCACGCTGGTGAAGCTGCTCGGTGGCGCGTACCGGCCGACCACGGGCCGGATCATGGTGGACGGCGTGGACCTCGCGGAGCTCGACCTGACCGCCTGGCAGCGGCGCATCGCCGCGATCGTGCAGGACTTCCTGCGGTTCCCGTTGTCGGTGACGGACAACGTCGTGTTCGGCGCGATCGAGCGGGCCGGTGACGACATCACCCTTGCCAAGGTCGCCCGCGAGTCGGGCATCGACGAGGTCGTGCGCGGACTGCCGACCGGCTGGGACACGGTGCTCGACAAGACCTTCAACGGCGGTGTCGACCTGTCCGGCGGCGAGTGGCAACGGATCGCGCTGGCCCGAGCCCTGTTCGCCGTACATGCCGGGGCCGGGGTGCTCGTGCTGGACGAGCCGGCGGCGGCGCTCGACGTCCGCGCCGAGGCCGAACTGGTCGAGCGGTATCTCGAGCTCACCTCCGGAGTGGCGTCCTTGATCATCTCGCACCGGTTCTCGGTGGTCCGCAACGCGCACCGGATCTGCGTGCTGGCCGACGGACGGATCATCGAGGACGGCACGCACGAGCAACTGCTCGAGCACGGTGGGACGTACGCCGCCATGTTCCGCCTGCAGGCCGAGCGCTACGTGACGGCGCCGGAAGACCCGGAGAGCGAGGCCGTCGATGCGTAGCCTGCGGATCCTCTGGCTGTGGCTCGCCACGTCCTTCCGGGCCGCGCCGGGGCTGATGGCGATGTCGACCGTGCTCGTCGCGGCGCGGGCGATCACGGCGCCCTTGCAGACGTACGGCGTCAGCCGGCTCGTCGACGGGATCGCGGCGCACCAGTCGAGCACGATCGCCCTGGGCATCGGCATCATCGTCGGCGGTCTCGCGGTCTCGTTCGTGGCCGACGTCGTGGGCTGGCCGTTGCAGGACACCGCGCAGGAACGGATGGCTGGCCGCGTCCACGCCGACCTGCTGGACGTGACGACTGGTGTTCCAGGTTTGTCGCATCATGAGCGACCGGACGTCGCCGACCGGCTGGAGCTGGTCCGCGAGCGTGCGTGGCGGATGGGCGTCGGTGCCGAGGTGCTGTTGTGGGTGTTCGCGACGGTGACCAACACGGCGACCGTGCTCACGCTGCTCGGCTCGGTGAATCCGTTGCTGCTGATTCTGCCGTTGCTCGGTGCGACGCGGATCTGGTCGGCGTACCTGAGCAGCACGCGGCAGCAGAAGGCCTGGGAGGACTCGCTGCCGCAGGAGCGCCTGGTCGACCGGCTGATCGAGGTGGCGAAGGACCCGCGGACAGGGCTGGAGCTGCGCGTGTTCGGGCTCGGGAGGGTCCTGCTGGACAAGATCTTCGCGCTGCAGACGGAGCGGTTCCAGCGCCGGGTCGCGGCGGCGCGCTGGGGTGGGAAGGTCGACGGGGTCGTGCGCCTGGCCTTCGGTCTCGCGTACGCCGCGGCCGTTGTGTGGATCATTGCCCGGGCGAGGGACGGGCTGCAGACCGCGGGCGACGTCGTCCTCGTGCTGTTGCTGGCGCCGCAGGTGGATCAGATGACCGGCGGCATCGCGCAGAACGTGTACTGGGTCGGCGAGGTGGTCCGGAGCTTCAGCCGATACGACTGGTTGCGCGAGTACGCGAAGGAGAACGCGTGGCAGCAGAGCATCGCGCCGGCGCCGGCGCGGCTGAGGTCGGGCATCGAGTTGCGGAACGTCGGATTCTCCTATCCTGGCTCGGATTCCGCCGTACTGAGCGCGATCGATCTCAGCGTGCCCGCGGGATCGGCCGTCGCGCTGGTGGGGGAGAACGGCGCCGGCAAGACGACACTGGTCAAGCTGCTCGCGCGGATGTACGACCCGACCACCGGACGCATCCTGGTCGACGGCGTCGACCTGGCGACGATCTCGCCGGACGCGTGGCGGTCACAGCTGTCGGCGGGCTTCCAGGACTTCGTGAAGTTCGAACTGACGGCGGGTCTGGTCGTCGGGATCGGCGACGTCGAGCGGGCGGACGATGAGGCCGCGGTCCGCGCTGCGATCGCACGAGGTGACGCGGAGTCGGTGATCGCCGGACTGCCGCGCGGGCTGGATACGCAACTGGGCAAGAAGTTCACCGACGGCGTCGAGCTGTCCGGCGGCCAGTGGCAGCGGCTCGCTCTCGCCCGGGCCTTCATGCGCGAACGCCCTCTTCTGCTGCTCCTCGACGAGCCGACCGCGGCGCTGGACCCCGAGGCCGAGCACCGGCTCTACGAGCAGTACGCCGCGGCCACCCGGATCGCAGCCACCGAGACGGGAGGTATCACCGTGCTGGTCTCCCATCGCTTCTCGACCGTCCGGATGGCCGATCTGATCGTTGTCATGCACAACGGTCGCATCGAGGAGGTCGGCACCCACGAAGACCTCCTCACCAACGGCGGCCGGTACGCCGAACTCTTCGAACTCCAGGCCCGTGCCTACCGCTGAGAACTCAGCCCGTTCTCAGGTCGCTGAGAGCCCGCTGAGAGCGACGGAGGAGCCGGACGTGTGCCGTTTGTAGAACGTTCAACTCGGCGACGCTGTGCGCTTCGTGATCCGATGCCTAAATTCCTTGAGGTTGGGAAGAAAGGTAACCATGGACTCACGTATCGCAGTCCGCGCTCGCGGGATCACTAAGTGTTTCGGTGAGGTGGTCGCCCTCGACGGCATCGATCTGGATGTGGCGCAGGGACAGCTCCACGGATTGGTCGGGCCGAACGGTGCGGGCAAGACGACGTTGCTCGGTCTCCTGCTGGGGCTGGCCGTCGCCGACAGCGGCAGCTTGGAGATCCTTGGTACGCCGGTCGGCCGGGCGCTCGCGGTCCCCGAGGGCGTCGCGGGTTTCGTCGACGGTCCTGGTCTTTACCCGTCGCTGACGGCGAAGCAGAATCTCGCCGCCCTGGCCGCTCTTCGCGGCGATGACGCACCGACGATGGGCATTGACGACGCGCTCGACCAGGTCGGGCTGACCGACGTCGCCGACGACAGGGTTCGTGGCTTCTCCCTCGGCATGCGTCAGCGCCTCGGCCTCGCCGCCGCACTCCTCACCAAGCCGCGCTTGCTCGTGCTCGACGAGCCGTCCAACGGCCTCGACCCCGCCGGCAAGAAGCACGTGTACGGCGTCCTGACCCGGCTCGCCGCCGACGGGACCGCCGTGGTGCTCTCGAGTCACCGCATGGACGACGTCGAGGCATTGTGCTCGGACGTCACGATCCTGGCCACCGGACGAGTCGTCTTCTCCGGCCCGATGACGAAGCTGGCCACCGAGAGCCGGGAGCTCGACTACCGGCTCGTCACCTCCGACGCCGACGCCGCCCACCGGCTGGCCGGTGAGACGGCCGGGATCCGGGTCGTCGACGACAGCGGCGTACGGCAAGGCGCCGAAATGCTGGTGGTGTCGGCTTCGGTGCCGGCCTTGGACGAGCTGGTCAAAGGGCTCGTGCACTCGGGGGTCGCGGTGCGCGAGCTCGCACCGGTCGTGTCGCCACTCGAAGCAGCGTTCCTCGATCTCACCGAACAGCAGGAGTCGGACCGATGACCGCCACCGTCGCCGAAGCCACCAAGAAGACTGCGGCTCCCGTCGCCCGCAGCGTCTCGGTCCCGCGCGCCTACCGCTTCGAGTTGGTCAAACTGCTCTCGCAGTGGCGCGTGCGCCTGTTGATCGTCGCGTGCTGGCTCGCGCCGGCGCTCTTCGTCGCGGTGATCAGCCAGCAGGCCTCGCTCCCGGTCGACACCCTGTTCGGCCGCTGGATGCATGCGACCGGGTGGGCGGGACCGCTGGTGATCCTCGGCTTCTCGGGATCCTGGGCGCTCCCGCTGCTGACCTCGCTGATCGCCGGTGACGTGTTCGCCTCCGAGGACCGGCTCGGCACCTGGCGCCATCTCCTGGTCGCGGTGCGGTCGCCGCGACGGATATTCGTGTCGAAGGCACTGTCCAGCCTCACAGCGATCGTAGTGCTCGTGATCGGGCTGGTGTGTTCGAGCACGATCAGTGGGCTCGTTGTCGTCGGCAACCGATCCCTGAACGGCCTCGACGGCCACCTGCTGTCGCCGGGCGACGCGGCCGGAAGAGTCCTGCTCGCCTGGGTCTGCGCGCTCGCCCCGACGCTGGCTCTCGCCGCGATCGGCCTGCTCGGGTCCGTCGCGATGGGCCGGTCGCCGATGGGTCTGCTGCTGCCGGCCGTGGTCGCTCTGGCGATGCAGATCGTTCAGCAGCTCCCGGTCCCCGTCGCGATCCGCTACGCACTGCCCGGCTACGCCTTCATCAGCTGGAACGGCCTGTTCACCAGCCCGGCACAACGCGGACCACTGCTGATCGGCATCGCGGTCAGTCTGGTGTGGGTCGTCGTCGCGACCGCCCTGGCCTACTTCCTGTTCGTACGGCGTGACTTCACCAACCCGGTCCACGACGGGTCCGGCCGGCTGGCGATCACCGCCGGTCTGCTGCCGCTCGTCGTACTGTTCGGCCTCACCGCCGGGGTGCTGGCCCCGGTGGCCGGGGTCGGCTCCGGGATCGACCAGGACAAGGTGCAGCGGTCGGTCGCCACGTCGTTCGCGCACCTCTATCGCCTGCAGACCAAGCAGCTCAACCGGCCCGACGTCACCGAGGCACAGCTCCAGACCTCGGCCGCCTGCACCAAGGGCGGCGACCAGGTCGCCGCCGTCGGTGCCGGCAACGACTGGCGTTGCGTCGTGAGCTGGCACATCCCTGGTGTCGAAGCGGCCGGTTCGGCCATCTACCAACTCGACATCAACCCACTCGGACGGTACGTCGCCGACGGGGACGGACCGAAAGAAGTCAACGGCTTCTTCCTGGTCCGGACCCCGGCAGGCGACGAACCGAATCCGCTCTGGCAGTTCGACGGCAACATCGAACTGCTTCCGTCCACCCCGAAGGGATAACCCCATGCAGGTAACACGCCGCCGCAGGCGTGACGAGAAGGGTCTCACTACCCTTCTTCGCCGCCGGATACCACTGGTCGCGGCAGGTACGACCGCCGCCGCCGTGGCCCTTGCCGGCACTGCAGTTGCATCGACGCATCAATTCGGTGACGACCAGGTCGGTCAGGTCACCGACAAGGGCCAGGTCGTGTCCGCCGACCAGTACATCAAGCCGCTCGGCGACCGGCTTGTCCTCCAGAAGGGCAAGATCATGTCGTCCGCGGTCAGCCCGGACGGCAGCCACATGGCCGCCTCCGTGACCGACGGCGGGATGGCTCTGGCCATCATCGACCTGAAGAACTGGAAGGTGCAGCAGTACGTCGGCAACAACGCCGCTGCCGACCTGAAGATCCCCGGGAACGACATCGGCCAGGAAGGCCCGACGTACTCGCCCGACGGGTCGCAGGTGTGGCTGGGCCAGACCGACGGCTACCGCAAGTTCACGGTGAACCCGGACGGCTCGCTCGCCAACCCGACGTTCGTCACGATCGCGGCCGACGGCGCGAAGCACGCGCTGGTCGGTGAGGCTGTGTTCTCGGCGGACGGCTCCACTGTGTACTCCGCGGTCAACGGCCAGAACCGGGTCGTCGCGATCGACACCGCGACCGGAACCATCAAGCAGAGCTGGGCCGTCGGCAACGCGCCGCGCGACATGCTCATGGTCGGCAACAAGCTCTACGTGAGCAACGAGGGTGGTCGTCCGGCGAAACCCGGCGATCCCACCATCAACTCGTACGGCACGCAGGTGGTGGCCTCCCAGGTCACCGCGGCCACCACGACCGGTACGGTCAGCGTGATCGACCTGTCGACGCCGACCGCCGCGCCCGCGAGCATCGACGTCGGCCTGCACCCGACCGCTCTGTTCGCCAAGAACAACGCGGTCTTCGTCACCAACACCGCCAGCAACAGCGTGTCGGTCATCGACACCCGGCGCGGCAAGCTGGTCCAGACCATCGCCACCCAGCCCTGGCCGGAGGCCTCGGTGGGTTACGAGCCCGACGGCGTCACGCTCACCGACGACGGCCACCTGCTGGTGTCGCTCGGCCGGGCCAACGCGGTCGCCGTCTACAAGTACAACAACCCGCTGGAGCCGGTGAGCTACGTCGGTCTGCTCCCGACCGACTACTTCCCGGCCGAGATCGCGACGGTCGGCAAGGACATCGTCGTGTCCAACACCCGCGGTATCGACGCCCGTCGTACGACGACCGCCGCCGGTCGCGGCACGCATGACACCACGTCGAGCCTGACCAAGTTCCAGTTGCCCGACGACCACGCCATCAAGAAGAGCACCGCCACGGTCTTCGCGCAGAACGGCTGGACCAAGGGCTCGGCCCAGCTCGCCACGGACAAGGGCCACCGCAACCCGGTGCCGGTTCCGGCAAAGCTCGGCGACCCGTCGACGATCAAGCACGTGTTCCTGCTCGTCAAGGAGAACCGGACCTACGACCAGGTGTACGGCGACATCCCGGAGGGCAACGGCGATCCGGCGCTGGCGCAGTACGGCGAGAACGTGACGCCGAACCAGCACGCGATGGCCAAGCAGTTCGGCCTGTACGACAACACCTACGACATCGGCACGAACTCCGCCGAAGGTCACAACTGGCTGATGCAGGCCGACAACCCCGAATACACCGAGTCCTCGGCCGGTGAGTACCTGCGCAGCTACGACACCGAGAACGACGCGCTCGGCCACCAGAAGAGCGGCTTCATCTGGACCGGCGCCCAGGCAGCCGGCAAGACCGTCAAGGACTACGGCGAGTTCCAGTCGATCGAGAGCAAGCCGGCCGGCGCGACCTGGCAGAACCTGTACTGCGACACCAAGAACATGGTCGCGACCGGGCAGAACACCGCGTACCCGATCCAGACCGGCTCGGCGATCCCGTCGCTCAACGCGGTGTCGGTGCCCGGCTTCCCGCTCTTCGACACCAGCGTCCCGGACATCTACAAGACGCAGATCTGGAAGCAGGACTTCGAGAAGAATGGTCCGGCCAACCTGAACATGTTCTGGCTGTCCAACGACCACACCGGTGGGCCGCCGAGCGGACCTGCCCAGGTCGCGGACAACGACCTGGCCACCGGCCAGATCGTCGACGAGATCTCGCACAGCAAGTACTGGAAGGACTCCGCGATCTTCATCGTCGAGGACGACTCCCAGGCCGGTCTCGACCACATCGACGGCCACCGGGCCCCGATCCAGATCATCAGCCCGTACGCCCAGCACGGCGCGGTCGACAGCCACTACTACACGCAGATCACGATGATCCGGACGATCGAGCAGATCCTCGGGATCAAGCCGATGAACCAGAAGGACACCGCGGCCACCCCGATGGCCGGCGCGTTCACGCAGAAGCCCAACCTCGCTCCGTTCAACGTCGTCCCGAACCGGACGTCGCTGACCGCGGGTCTGGCCACCCTGCCCACCTGCGGCGCGGATGTTCCCGCGGCGCAGAACCCGGCCGCCGCCCCCGCGCCGAAGGCGACCGTGCCGGCCGACCAGCAGGCGATGGCGGCGCAGTGGGAGGCCTGGAAGTCGCAGCAGCGGACCACCGGTCCGAACGCGAAGGCCGACTTCGCCAACCCGGCGCAGATGAACCACTTCGACTGGTACCAGGCGCACGACTGGTCCACGCCGTACCCGGGCGAGGACAAGATCGTCGCTCCGGCCGACGTGCCGGGTGCCGTCATCCCGTCCGCGGAGAACGACGGCTGATCGAGGTATGACGGACCGATCGCGCCGGGCGTCCGGCCGGATCGAGCAACCTGCCGATCCGGTCGACGTCCGGGCGGTCGGGTACGGCCCCGGCGACGTGGTGCAAGTGCCGGAGCGGTACGCCGAACTGCCCGTCCACAAGGAGAAGTCGGGACGGGCGGATCACTGGAACGACAACCTGTCCGCACCGGAGCCGTCGTCGGTCTACGTGGTCGACGACCGCTACCTGTACGCGACGGACAAGGCCGGCCGGGTCACCCACGCCGAAGGGTGGCTCGGCTGGCTGCCGTCGGAGCAGAACGACGAGCGTCGCGACCTGGACGCGCAGCGCGAGGCCGGCGAGCCCGACCGCCAGCGCACCGACGACGGTGGTCATCTGTTCGCGACAGTGTTCGACGGCCCCGGCGAGGCGATCAATCTCACCGCGCAGTCGCGGACGCAGAACCGCGCGGTGAAGGCCAGCGACAACTGGCGCCGGATGGAGGAGACCTGGCAGGCGCTGCGGGCGGCCGGCATCCAGGTGCACGCCGCCATCGATGTCCGGCACCCGAACGGTACGTCGCGCCGCCCGTCGACCCGGACCGTCGTCGACCGGCACGAGGGCCGGCGATCCCCACGGCGTATCTTCAAGGAGACCAAACCGCCGCCGGCCCGGGGACGAGAATGAGCGAGATCGGCACCATCGACGCGATCGCCCGTGCGTTGACCGCCGGGCTGCCCGCAGGATGGCGTGAAGTGAGCGCGGTCTACCGGGCCACAGCGCCGTACGCCGAACTGGATGCGACCCTGGTCGGCCCGGGTGGTGAGCCGACGCAGCTCGACCCGCTGCCCGACGGGCTCGAGGACCTCTTCGAGGCCCTGCGGCGACAGATGTACCAGCCGGGCAAGGGCGCGTGGCTGACCGCGCGCGTCGGCGTCACCGCGGACGGGCGATTCACGACCGACTTCGACTACGACCATGAACCTGCCTGGTCGATCCCTGTCGACGCGGGCATCTACGCCGCCGACCTCGCTGAGTTCCCGCGGGACGACCAGTACATCCCGGACTGGTTGCGGACCAGCTCCGGTTGACCCGCGCCACCTCCTGCTGGGATTCCGCTGACCTGCGAGTGATCCGACCGGGCCGTCACGTACAGTCGAGGTGGTTGCTAGCGGCAATCATTCTGACATTCGGGCAGTACGCGAGCTGCCCGCCTCACGCAAGAGACTGTCCGGCTCTTCTGCTCGATGTGTGGGTGGTGGTCGGCCTGCCGTGTCGAGGTCGGTGGGCGGACCCGGATCCGGTGAGTTGAGTAGGCCCGTGGTCGAGTCGCGGCCCCCGGTTCCCGGCAGCCTCCAGACGCCCAGACGCCGGAGTCCTGAAATGCTTGCGCCGCCCGGAGTGTTGATCGGCGCGATTGCCGCGACCTCGGACAGGTACTGGGGACCTCGGACACCGCACAGCCTGTCCGCACAGCCTGTCCGGGGCACCCAGTTCGTGTCCCAGGTCCCGGGGATCGCCACCGGTCCCACCGCCGGCACGACGAACCTATCCAGTCACCGCACTTGCCCGCCGGTGCGGGCTGGTCGGGTGCGGGTGGTGGCTCGTGGGGGTGCGGACGTGGCTGAGGGTGTGCCAGCTGGACAGGAGGTGTCCGCCCTGGCCCCGACCTGGGCGGATGGGGCAAGGCGTGAATGCCTCGCCCGACCAGCACGCCAGGACGGACACCTCCTGTCGGGCTGGCACGCCCAGTCGACCTCGCTCACTTCGCCCACACATCCAGCAGAAGAGCCGACTATCCACAGCGCTGGACCGCTGTGGATAGTCTCTTGTGAATAGAATCCCTTGAAAATAAGGACTTTCGAGTTGGAAACTGTCGGAGGCAATGTCTAGAGTCAGTGCATGGAGATTCTCGGGGAGCGGCCGGTCTGGTCGATGAGCGGTGGCGAGATGCTGTCGTCTCTCGACGCCGCGTTCGCCGAGATCGCCCGGCTGGAAACCTTTGTCCTGCAGCTCATCGGCGGCCTCGAAACCACCGGCTACGCCCAAGAGCTCGGTGCCGGCACCACCGCCCGGCTGCTGACCTTCCGCTACCGCATCGATGCCACCAAAGCCCGCCGCGACGTCCACCTCGCCACCAGCCTCGAGAAGTTCCCGGCAGTCGCTGCCGCCCTCCCCAACCCCAACCCCAACCCCCACGCCCTCGCCACCACGGCAGACACCGACACCGGCGAGAACGGTGCGGGCAGTGGAGTGCTCCTGCACCCGGCGCAGGCCGAGGCGATCGTGTCCGCGCTGGACAAGGTCCCCACCACGGTCCGGGCCGAAGACCTGCAGGTCGCCGAGCGGGAGATGGTGGAGTTGGCCCGCACGCACGGTCCGCTCGAGCTGCGCCGGGCCGGCCGGCTCGTTCGCGACCGGCTCGACACCGACGGCCCCGAACCCGCCGAACAGAAAGCCTACGACCGTGAGTCGCTCACCCTGAAGAACGCCGACAACGGCGTCGCGTTCACCGACTACCTGGCCAACGAGAACGCCGAGCTGTTCCGCAGCCTCATCCACACCCACGCCAAACCCCACAAAACCATCGACGGCGCCCTCGACCCCCGCCCCCGGACCAAACGCCAAGCCGACGCCCTCACCACCCTCCTCACCACCGCAAGCGTCACCGCGGGCACAGGCGCCACCACCAACACCACGGCCGGAGCAGTGGCCGCGGGCAACCATGGCACCGGCGCTTCCACTGCCGCCGACACCCCGCGCACCTCCGCCGCAACCACCGACACCGCGCGAATCCCCGACGTGATGCTGCCGCACATGCCCACCGATCCCCGCTCACCGTCGACCACCAGCGACATCGGTGCCGGTAAGGATCGCCCGCCCGGGTTCATCCCTGGGCACGGCTCGAAGCCGCACATCACCGTCACCATCGACTTCAACGACCTCAAGGCCGCCACCGCCGACAAACTCGGCCACCTGATCTACGGCGACGCGCTGTCCGCGGCCACCATCCGGCGGCTGGCCTGCGACGCCCACATCCTCCCGATCGTGCTCGGCTCGGACTCCCAACCCCTCGACGTCGGCACCACCGTGCGGCTCGCGACCGGACCGATCCGCAAAGCCCTCATCACCCGCGACAAGGGCTGTGTCTGCTGCGGCGCCCCACCCCTGTACTGCGACGCACACCACGTCATCAGCTGGATCGACGGCGGCGAAACCAAGATCACCAACCTCGTGCTCCTCTGCAAACGGTGTCACCGCGACCTGCACGCCGGACACTGGACCATCCAGATCACCAACGGCATCGTCGATGTCGCCCGCCCCGCCTGGGCCACCCCCAACCCGATCCCTTGCGGCAGATACCGGCCACCAACCACCACACCCCACGCCACACCCACAATCAGCACCACCACCGGTCGCGCATCCACGACTGACGCAACTGCCGGTCGCGCATCCACGACTGACGCAGCTACCGGTCGCGCATCCACGACTGACGCAACTGCCGGTCGCGCATCCACGACTGACGCAGCTACCGGTCGCGCATCCACGACTGACGCAGCTACCGGTCGCGCATCCACGACTGACGCAGCTACCGGTCGCGCATCCACGACTGACGCAGCTACCGGTCGCGCATCCACGACCGGCGCAGCCGCGGGCGGGCCAGTCACCCGCGCCTGGCCGCGCGACACCGACCCACCCTGGATCACCCCCGACGACACCGCACGCCTCAATCCCTGGGGCGACACCCCCGACGAACGACCCACCCGCGCCAAGCGCCCACCCGCCACCGACGTCGATCCGTGGGGTGAAGGCTCCGGCGGCCGGCCTTGCGGCGTACCCAAAGAGCCAGCCGGCAAAGCCCCGGCCGCCACGGGCCTCGACGTCTGGGGCGATCCAGTGGAGCCGCCCCCGACGGTTGATCGCCGCGGCGAGCTCGCCACGCGCTCCGGCGGCACGTTCGACCCCTGGGGCGACCTCGCGCTGGACGCCGACCAGCACAACTCTGCTGACGATCAGCCGGGACCCGGGCGCAGCCTCTCAGGGCCCTGGGGCGATTCCACAAAGCCCCCTGGCGCCCTCGCGGCGCCCCCCACTGCCACTGCCGCGACCACTGGCGCGACCACTGCCGCGACCACTGCCGCGACCACTGGCGCGTCTGCCGCCACCTCGTCCGCTTCCACTTCGACGGCGGCCTAAGTGCTGGGCTTGGCTGCGTTCTGAATCAAGCGTCGGCACGACGGGCTCACGTCGAGCGCGCTCCCCGCAACACTGACTATTCGGACGACGACACGTTCGGCGTGCGCCCGGACAATAGGTGAATCGCAGGGTCGCTGTGCGGTCGCGGACCGTACGTCGGAAGGCGCCTCCAACCCCTCGGACACCAATCCCCGGCTGCGCTCTCTGACCCATTTCGGTGACCCGGTCGAAGCAGATCTGCATCGAGCAAACGGCGGACGGGGGCCGCTGCCCAGCCGTGCGGCGATCAGACCGACGTCATGGCCTGGTCACGCCCGAAGCCCGCCAGCACCTGACGGTCGTAGAGCGGCCGGCGCGTGGCATTCCGTCCATCGGCCGGATATTCGGTGGCGGGCTGCCGGGGCCGCTGGTAGCGTCCTCGACCTGTCTTTTCGGGATCGAATCGAACCGGATGATTGTGCTCCGGGGCGGGACCCTGCTGATCGTCCCCATCCGAAGCTCTCCACGATTCGAGGCTCTCTCCGATGGCCGAACCAGAACTCGACACCGAACGCGCCTTCCTCACCACGGCCCGCGCCGCGCTCGCCCGGATGTACCAGGAGGTGGAGGCCCGCGACGTCCCGCTGATCGGCGGCGAGGACAACGACGAGCGCTTCACCAACGAGGCCAACGAGCGGGCCAAGAAGATGCGCACGCAGGCCCTGCTCGATCTCCCCGACGTGCCGTTGTTCTTCGGCCGCATCGACTACGAGGCCGGGACGATCGAGGACCTGGACCAGATCTACATCGGTCGCCGGCACGTGCACGACGGCAGCGGCGTCCCGCTGGTGATCGACTGGCGGGCGCCGGTCTCGGTGCCGTTCTACCGGGCGACCCGCAGCGACCGGCAGCGGGTGCTGATGCGCCGCCGCTACGGCTTCTCCGATCACGCGGAGTTGACCGGGTTCGAGGACGAGCCGCTGATCGGGACGGTCGTGACCGATCAGGCCGACGCGTTCCTGCGCGCCGAGATCGAGCGGCCGCGCACCGGGCCGATGCGCGACATCGTCGCCACGATCCAGCCGGAGCAGGACGACCTGGTCCGCGCGGCACTGCATCCGTCCGTCTGCGTGCAGGGTGCGCCCGGCACCGGGAAGACGGCCGTCGGCCTGCACCGTGTGGCGTACCTGCTCTACACCGAACGGGAGCGGCTGAGCCGCGGCGGTGTCGTGATCGTCGGGCCGAACCGCTCGTTCCTGTCGTACATCCGCAAGGTCCTGCCCGCGCTCGGCGAGGTCGACGTACGGCAGATCATCATCGAGGAGCTGATCAGCCGGCCGGCCGCGGCGGTTGACGCAGTGGAGGCCGAGCGGGTCAAGGGTGACGCCCGGATGGCCGAGGTGCTGCACCGGGCGTTGTGGTCGTACGTCGGTACGCCGACCGAGGGAATCCTTTACAGCAAGGGATCCCGGCGCTATCGGGTGCACGACTACGAGGTGGTCGACATCGTGTCCGACTTGCGCGAGTCGACCAGGTACGCGCCGGGGCGGAACGCCCTGGCGCAGCGGATCGCGCACGTCGTCCTGGTCCGGATGGAGCAACGTGCCGAGTCGCCGGACGACCGCGTGCAGAACGCGGTGGCCCGCTCGAAGCCCGTGAAGGAACTGATCGACGCGGTGTGGCCGCGCGTCGTACCCGAGCAGGTGCTGCACCGGCTGCTGTCCGATGCCGGCTTCCTCGCGCGGGTGGCAGGCGACCTGCTGACGGAGGACGAGCGTACGGCGTTGCTGTGGCCCAAGCCGCCGCGTTCGTGGAAGTCGGCGAAGTGGTCGTTCGCCGACACCGTGCTGCTCGACGAACTCGAGGACCTGATCGAGCGCCGTACCGGCTCGCTCGGCCATCTCGTCCTCGACGAGGCGCAGGACCTGTCGGCGATGCAGTTGCGTGCGCTCGGCCGGCGATGCCGCACCGGCTCGGCGACGGTCCTGGGGGACTTGGCCCAGGCAACCACCGCGTGGGCCGCCGGTTCGTGGGACCGCGTCCTCGGTCATCTCGACAAGTCGGACGCCGTGGTCGCCGAACTCGACCGGGGCTTCCGCGTCCCGGCCCAGATCATCGACTTCGCGGCCAAGCTCCTCCCACAGATCGCTCCCACCCTCGGCATCCCGAGCGGCGTCCGGACCGTCGCCGATGCGCTGGCCATCGTCCAGACTGACGAGCACTCGTTCGCCGACGAGCTCGTTGCCGCGTGCAAGACCGCCCTGGGCGGCGAAGGCTCGGTGGCGCTGATCGCAGCCGACGACCAGATCTCCCACCTCCGCGACGCCCTCGCCGCCGCCGGCCTGGAGCCGGCTCTCCTCGGTGAGACCGAGGATGAGATGGACACCACCAGACTGGTCTGCGTCCCCGCCACCCTGGCGAAGGGGCTCGAGTTCGACGCCGTCATCGTCGCCGAACCAGCCCAGATCGTCGCCGCCGAACCCCGCGGCCTGCACCGCCTCTACGTCATCCTGACCCGAGCCGTCAGCCGCCTCCACATCATCCACGCCCAGCCGCTTCCGAACCCCCTCAGCCGATAGCGTTCTCCGGAAGGAGGTGGGCATGGCCAGTGGGCTGGGGATTGTCGGGCTGATCGTTGTGCTGCTGGTGGCGGCGGGGGTGGTTTGGGGGATCGTCGCGCTCGTACGCCGGCAGCAGTACATCCGGTCGTTGCGGGATCGGGGCTGGACGTTCGTGAACAGCCCGACGTTCGATGCGGTGGCCAGGCTGGGGAATCCGCCGTTCGGGATCGGGTTCCGGCGGCGGCCGGACGACCAGATCACCGGGCTGACCAGCGGGGGCCGGCCGTTCCAGGTGATCGAGTACAGCTCCGAGCACTGGTCGGGCTGGGTCGGGATGGTCGGCCTCTCGCGCCGGCTGCCGGAGCTGTGGATCACCGGTGGTGAGACGCAGCCGCGGTACGGCGTCTTGGCGACCGGCGTACCGTCCCCGGCGCAGCTCGGACCGGGCTGGCAGATCGGTGCGCTGGACCCGGCGTTCGCCGCGGCGGCGTTGACCCCGCAGCTGTGTGGGCAGCTGAGCGCGATGGCAGCGGGCCAGCCTGGGGTGAACTTGAGTGTCGATGGTGACCAACTGGTGGTGCTCGACCCGCCGCGCAAGGACATCGATCGCCTCGGGCCTTGGCTGGAGCAGCTCGCCACTGTCGCGGCAGCGATCGACGCCGCCCCCTTGGACGGCTGGATCCAGCCGGAGCGGCCGCAACGGCTGACGTTCTACCAGCACCCGGAGTGGTACTGGATCGACGTCGACGACAGCCTGCTGCAGTTCACCCCGGTGACGCGGTCCGGCCACGATCACCGCACCAGCGACGTGGTCCGGGGTCGCGACGGTGACGGGCCGCCGTTCGTCGCGTTCACGCACCAGTGGAAGACCACCCGGACGGAGAGTTACACCGACAGCGAGGGCCGGAGTCAGACCCGGACCGTGGTCGAGAACCACAGTGAACCGATCCTGGGGTTCCAATTGCCGGCCCGGATGCCGTGGATCCAGGTCGCGCGTCGCGGGTTCGGCCGCGGGATCAGCTTCGAGAGTGAGGCGTTCAACGACCAGTTCGCGGTCACCGCGCAGGACACCAAGTTCGCGTACGACGTCATCCATCCACGCCAGATGGAGTACCTGATGGCGAACCCACCGGCGTCGTTCCGGATTGCGGACGACTGGGCGTGGTTCTCACCGGGCGTGCACAGCCAGCCGGCGATCGCCCACAGTTCGCTCTTCCTGCACGGCTTCCTGGCCCGCATCCCGCGGTTCGTCTGGCGGAACCTCGGTCTCCCGGACGTGCCGTACGCGCCTCCGGTGCCGCAGAGGTCGTGACAATGGGCCCCGGTGCTGTTGATCTTCAACACCGGGGCCCTGAACGGCTCAAACCCCCGAGAGCCCGGGTCGTTCTGCACGTCCGGTGCCCGACGAGAGCTGGAGTATTCGCGATCAGCGGGGGAGTTTGCGAGTATCGACCAGTTCCTGCGCGACGTCGCGGAGTTTGCGGTTGGTGTCCTGGGAATAGCGCTTGAGCACCTCGAAGGCGCGGTCGCCGTCGAGGTCGTAGCGTTCCATCAGGATCCCCATCGCCTGCCCGACGAGCCTGCGGGCGTCGATCGCCTGAGCCATCGAGACGTCCTGGCGTACTGAGGCGATTGCGACCGAGGCGTGCTGGGCCAGGATGTGGGCGATCGCGAGGTCGTCGGTGTCGAACGCGTCCGGCTGGTCGCTGTAGAGGCTGAGCACTGCCTGCGCATGCCCGGCCACCATCAGCGGCAGGTGCATCGCCGACCGGATGCCCGCGCTTGTGACCTCCTCGGTCCAGCGCGGTGACCATCGGGTTTCCGCCGCTGTGTCGGGGATCAGCAGCACGTCTTTCTGTTCGATCGCGGTCAGCAGCGGTCCGGTGCCGGCCTCGATCTGCTGGTGGTAGAGCCCGGCGAGCTCCGGGTCGGTGAGCGCCATCAGCTCCAGGTGCCGTCCGTGCGCGACGAGCACGACTGAGGCGTGCTTGCACCGGACCGCCTGGCGGGCGAACTGCACCACCGCCTCGACGGTCTCCTCGACCCCCTCGAGGTCGTGCAGGTCAAGAGCGAGTTTGCCGAAGGCCTCGGCCGACGACTGATCCAAAGACACCGCCACCCCCAGGGGTCGCAAACAAGGGCGCACCCACTTTTGGAGCGGACCTAGCACCATGATGCACCGCGACCACCCGGCCGCGCGACAGCCCGCCCGCCGGCTCGTGTCGGCCGGGCTCAGCGGGCTTCGAGGACGGCCAGATCGCGGCCCGCGAAGCGGTAGTGCTCGATGGCCTCGTCCATCAGGATCGCGAGGCATTCGGCGACCGCCCGAGGCTCTTCGGGGTACCCGGGCGCCGGGGTGCGCACGCACTCCCGGCCGAGGTCGGCGTCGGTGAGGCCGGAGAGGGTACGGCGTACCAGCTCCGTCCGATCGGCATACAGGCTTAAGACTTCGGCGTACGACGGCGCCGCGTCAAGGTCGATGCCGAGGGCAACGGCGTCCTTGTCGGCGTACCAGGACTGGACGACGCCGAGCGGGTGGTAGGGCCGCTCCTGGTCGAGGACGGTGCGGCTGAACCAGGCGTCGGTGATGAAGACCAGGTGGCGCAGGGTCTCGACGAACGACCACTCGCCGTCGACCCGCTCGTGCCGGGCGGGCTCGGGCAGGCGTTCGGCGCGGGCGATCGCCTCCGACCAGAGCCGCTCGACGGTGTCCCACATCGCGCGGAACCCGTCGGCGTCCCGGATCTCGCGGAGCTGCACGCGCTCCGGGTGGCGGCGATCGAGCTCGGCGTCGACGTACTCGGTCACGTCGATGCCGTTGACGACGAGCCGCTCGACGTACCCGGAGATCTCGACATCCACCAGGCACCCGTCGACGACCTTGATCCCGGACAGGTCGCAGTCGGTGAAACGCGCGCCGCGCAGGTCCGCGACGCGGAACTCCTGACCACGAAAGGCATCGGTCTCTTCACCGCCACCTGAGAACCGGTGCGGTCCGTACTGAGCATCCATCGGCACAGTCAACCACTTGTCCGGGACACGCGGTGGACCACGAGCCGCGGGACGGCTTTCTAGACTTGAGAGAGCAGATCGCGACGCTCGCTGGGGGAGGTACGCCGGGAATGCCTGCCGCCTATGATCGCGCCGCCGCGGCCCGGGTGCTCGCCGAGGTCGCCGGCGCCGGCGTGTTCGGATCGCCGGAGTCGCGCTTCCTCGGGGCGGCGGTGCGGATCGAGCCCGAACTCGTCCCGCTGGTCGCCGCGCCCGGCAGTCATCTCACTGCGGCGCAGTTGGACTATCTGCAGACCCGGATGCGACCGTGTCCCGCCGACTTGGTGACGAGTGCGGCGTACGGCGTGAGTTGGCGGGACAGCGGTGGTGTGGCCAATGTGGCGCACTGTGGTCCGCTCGGTCCGGTAGTCCCGATCGTCGCACGGGAAACGACGCTCGCGTTGTGGCGTGCGCTGGCCGCCAACGAGGACGTCGTACGCGCGGCGCAGTCGTTGTCCGGTGTGGCGCGAGACGTCATGGCCGCGACGACGACGGACAAGGATCCGGTCGAGATTCTCCGCGTGGGCGTCGACACCACGGCGCGCGCGTTGGTGCAGCACGCTTACCTTGCCGACCAGACGCCGTACCGGAGCGCTTCGGACTTCGCCCGGGGACTGCGCGAGTCCGGGATCTTCGCGGTTGTCGCGAACACGTGGTTCTGGGGTCTGCAGTCGTCGACGTTCCGCCGGGGCATGATCCCCGTCCGGCTCGGGGCGCAGCCGGACGGGACCGTGCGGTACACCGGCGAGACGACGTCGATGCTGCGCGCCATGAAAGACGTCGCGATCGCCGATGCGATGACTCAGCAGTACGAGCTGTTGCCCGCGGGGGAGCTGCCGCGATGCCTGGCCAACATGTCGGTGGAGGGTTCACGGCTGCTGCCAGGCGTGGTGGACACCTTCGTCGAGACATTCGTCCGGCTGCTCGACCTGGTGCAGGTCGCCGGCACATCCGATCCGGAGGAGGAAGTGGACGTGGATACTCCCGACGAGGTGTTCGAGGTGCCGGACATGACGTGCTCGCACTGCAGGAACACGATCACCGGTGTGCTCGAGGAGCTCGGGGTCCAGGTGACGGGGATCGACCTCGAGACCAAGCGGGTGGTCGCGGCGTTCCCGACGGCCGAGATCCGCGAGCAGAGCTTCGAGGCGATCCGGGGCCGCGGCTACACCGTCGTACCCCGAAGCGCCTGAAGGACGGCTTCTCCTAGGAGTCGGCGGGCTTGGTCTCCCAGCCGTGGAACGCCGACAGATCGCCCGCGTTCCAGGCCTCGCGGAGACCGGGCTTGCTGAGGTCCCAGTCCGGGCGGATCTCGCGGCTCGCCTCGCGCAGGTCGCGCCAGAGGTCGTGCACCGACGGCCGGCCCCAGAACCAGTAGCCGTTGTAGATGCTGTGCACGACGAGACCCGGCTTGAGCACCAGGGTGTGCGGGATCATCGGGTTGTTCTCCGGGTCGGTGTACTCCTGGATGTCGAGATCCTGCTGGACGATCCGGCCAGGATCCGACAGGAACGGCCACTGCGCCCCGACCGCGGCCCGGAACTCCTGCAGCGTGTGGTGCTCGTCGGTGGCGATCGTGACCACCTGCGTGTACGCGACCGCGATCTTCGGGTAGAACTCGGCGAGCTCGCGGTGCTGCTGGTGTTCCTTCGGGCAGTAGTGCCCGCGGGCCAGGGTGAGGATCAGCGGATCGTCGCCCTGCAGCTCACTGAGCTTGCGCGGTACGTCGGTGTGGTCGGGCAGCTCGTAGTCCGGGAAGGTGCTCCCGGGGATGATGTCGGATCGCATTGGAACGCCTTTCACCGGAGGAGGCTTTGACCGCCGTCGATGTCGTACGTCGCCCCGGTCAGGGCGGTGTTCGTCATCAGGTGCACGGCGAGGGCGGCGACGTCGTCCGGCTGGACGACGCGACCGATGGGCAGTGTGGTCCGCAGCTCGGTACGGCGCTCGTCGAGCTGGTCACCGAGCAGCGACGCCGACAACGGGGTGTCGACGAAGCCCGCGGCGATCAGGTTGAGGCGGACCGGTGCGACCTCGAGAGCCAGACTGGCGGCCAGGGCCGGCAAGGCCACGGTCATCGCCGAGGTGATCCCGATCCCGCGGTCCGGCCGGCGTCCACCGGTGCCGCCCATGAAGGTCAGGCTGCCGCCGGGACGGACCTTCGCGAACCGGGCCACGCCGACCATCAGCATCGGGTGCTCCTGCAGCGCGCGCCTGGCTTCGTCGAAGTCGATGTCCGCGAGGGCGGCGTAGTACGGGCCACCGGCGGTGACCATCACGTGGTCGATCGGGCCGCCCAGACCGGCGAAGAAGCTCTCCAGGGCGTGCGAGTCGTTGGCGTCGAAGGACACGACACCGGTTGCTCCCACCTCGGCCGCCGCGACCTTCAACCGCTCTGGATCGCGGCCGGTCAGGATGACAGCGGCTCCGGCGGCTCGAGCCTGTCGCGCGGTCTCCAGGCCGATTCCGGCGCTACCGCCGATCACCACGACCGTCTGGCCCTGCAGTTCGTCGCCCATCAGAGTGTGACCCCTCCGCGTTGTGATTGGTACGCACCTACAATCGCGCTTGCGGGCCTACCTCGCACCAGTGAGAGTCCCTGGCCGGGTATCCGGACCCAGGGACCGGGCTCGGAGGTCGAGGACACATCATGACATCACGATCGTTCGAGGGCCGGATGCCTGCGCTGACGGGCGCCACCGGCTGGCTGAATTCGGCGCCGCTGACCACCGAGGGTCTGCGGGGGAGACCGGTGCTGATCAGCTTCTGGACCTACACCTGCATCAACTGGCTGCGTCAGCTCCCGTACGTGCGGGCGTGGTCCGAGAAGTACGCCGAGCTGACGGTGATCGGGGTGCACACGCCGGAGTTCGGATTCGAGCAGGACCCGGAGAACGTCGTACGAGCTGTGCGAGACCTGAACGTCGGGTATCCGGTCGCGGTCGACCGCGACTACGCGATCTGGCGCGCCTTCGACAACCACTACTGGCCGGCGCTGTACTTCGTCGACGCGGAGGGCGCGATCCGCCACCATAGCTTCGGTGAGGGTGACTACGAGCGGTCGGAGACCGTCATCCAGGAGTTGCTGACCGACGCGGGGGTGGAGGTCGGCTCCGACCTCGTCGCCGTGTCCGCGGCCGGATTCGAGGCGCAGGCCGACTGGAACTCACTCGGGTCGCCGGAGAACTACACCGGCTCCGGGCGGTCCGAGTACTTCGCCTCACCCGGTGGACTGCGGTCCGGGCGTGACGCGTCGTACTCGGTCCCGTCGAAGCTGTCGTTGAACCAGTGGGCGCTGGCGGGTGAGTGGACCGTCGGCGAACAGGCCGCGCGCCTGAACACACCGCACGGCTATCTCGTCGACCGGTTCCGCGCGCGTGACCTCCACCTGGTGATGGGACCTGCGGCCCGTGGCGCCGAGATCCGCTTCCAGGTCACCGTCGACGACCGGCCCCCGGGCCAGGACCACGGTCTCGATGTCGATGCCGACGGCCGCGGGACACTGACGGAGCAGCGCCTGCATCAGCTGATCCGCCAGCGCGGGCCAATCGACGAGCGCACCTTCAAGATCACCTTCCTGGACGGCGGGGCCGAGGTGTTCGCCTTCACCTTCGGCTGAGACCGCTCAGGCGGTTCCCGTCCCGACCATGACTACTGGGCCACGGGCGAGTCGCAGGACGTCGTCCGACTTGGAGCCGCTGATCCGCCGCCGCCGGACCGGCCCGAGCACGGTCAGTGCGGCCGCTGCCGACTCGGCTAGCACGGCACCGTCGGTCGGCCCGCGCGCGACGCGCCACCGTACGTCGACCTCGGGGTAGGCCATCCGCCAGAGCCGCACCACGTCCTCGAGGTCGCCGTTCGGGGGTGTGGCGTCGACGATCGTCACTCCGGTGCCGCGGCGCCTCGCGGCCCGGAAGGCGAACTCGAGTGCCTGCGGGCCGCCATCGCCGACGACCACTCGGCCCAGCGACGGCCCGACGGCGGCCTGGTCCGACAACCCGATCACCGCAAGGGAGGCCGACGTACGGCGAGCCAGCCGCCGACTGAGCGACCGATCGCGGCGGTCACGGCCGACCACGACGAGCGCTCGGGTGGTCTTCCGGGCCTCACTGACCAGCGCGGCCTTGGCTCCGCCCGGATACACGCGGGTCGTGATGCGCACCGACGACGCGATCCGGCGGGCGCGGCGCATGGCCGCGACGACGACCCCTTCAGCCGCTCCGCGAGCCTGCAGATCCACGCTCAGATTGCCGAACGGGTCGAAGACGTGCGGCCAGCGGAACGCATGCACGATCCGCAACTCGGACCCCCGCGCCGCAGCCTCGGCCGCGGCCCACTCGAGCGTGTCCGCATCACCGCGGGGACTGTCGACCAGCACGATGACGGGCCCGTTATCCGGCCCATCCCGAGACGAGTCCCGGCCGACGACCGCGCGCGACGCGTCCCTCGCCCCCTGCAACCCGCGAAACAACCTCATCCCACGCCTCCAAGACCGTTTGTGCCTTGGCCCTACCGTCTCGCCACCAAGCCACCGCTCACACCAGTGGGACCCCCTGGCCCACCCCTGGTGTCAGGCGGTCAGTTCGGGCAGGCGCGACAGGAACAGCTGGAGAGTCGGCGAGGTGTTCGACCGGCTGAAGCCGATCGCGACCTCGATCGTCGGTGCCTCGCCGTCGAGTGGGCGGCTGACGACGGACGCCGGCAGAAGGTTCTCGGCGTACGCCGGCATCAGCGCCAGGCCGCGGGTCGAGGCGACCAGGGACATCACCATCGCCATGTTGTCGACGCCGTGATCCAGCGGGATGTCGAGCCCGAGTCCGCGGAAGTACTCGTCGGTGACGGCGTGCAGCACGGTGGCCTTCTTCGAACCGCCGATGAAGATCTCGCCGACGAAATCCTCCGGGCGGACGGCGTCCCGTGCGGTGAGGCGATGGTCGTTCGGCATCAGCACTCTGAGTGGCTCCCGGTCCACCACGACGTACTCGAGGTCGTAGCCCGGCTCGACGCGCAGGAAGGCCAGGTCCAGCCGGCCGCGGGCCAACGCGCCGGCGAGGTCGGGGGAGTAGTCGCTGACGACCGTGACCTCGACGTTCGCGAGTTCGTCCCGCAGCACTCTCATTGCCGACGGCAACCAATTCATCTCGTGGCCGGTCTGGAAGCCGATGGCGAAGGTCTTCCGGGCGGGCTGCGCGGCTTTCCGGGCGCCTTCGACCGCGGCGTCGACGTGCATGAGCGCCTGGCGGGCATGATCGATGAAGCCTTCGCCCGCAGGCGTCAGCGCGACCCCGTGAACGCTGCGCGACAGCAACTCGACCCCGACCTCCTTCTCCAGGTCGCGGATCTGCCGGCTGAGCGAAGGCTGGGACGTGTGCAGCCGTCGCTGGGCCGCCTCGGTCAGGCTGCCGGCTTCGACGACCGCGACGAGATACCGCAGGTGCCGCAGCTCCATGGCGCTCCCATGCTTGTGAGGTATGCCCCCACCGTACAAAGTCTTTTTCAATTCAACCAGGTGAGCCTACGTTGATGAGGTCGTTCCATACCTATCAAGTCATACCTCAGAGGAGTTGAAGATATGTCCGAGAAGCAGGTCGTTCTGATCACCGGAGGCCTCACCGGCATCGGGCGGGCCAGTGCCATCGCGTTCGCGAAGCAGGGCGCGAACGTGGTCGTCGCCGGCCGCCGCGACGAGGTCGGCAAGATGCTCGCCGAGGAACTCCGGTCGCTCGGCGCGGAGGCCGAGTTCGTCAACGCCGATGTCCGGAGGGAGGACGACGTCCGCGCCCTGGTCGACCGGACGGTCGAATTGTTCGGCCGGCTCGACGTCGCCGTGAACAACGCCGGCACCGAAGGCCGGCCCAGCCCGATCACGGACCAGACCGCGGATACCTACGCCCAAACCTTCGACACGAATGTTCTCGGCGTGGTCCTGAGCCTGAAGCACGAGGTCCGGGTGATGCAGGGGCAAGGCTCCGGAAGCATCATCAACATCTCCTCGACCTACGGGCACGAGGGTGCGGCCGGTGCCTCCATCTACGTCGGGAGCAAGCACGCTGTCGAAGGCATCACCAAGTCGGTGGCCCTGGAGGTCGCCGGCGCCGGGATCCGCGTGAACGGCGTGGCGCCCGGACCGACCGACACCGGCATGCTCACCCGCTTCACCGGCACGCCGGAGAACAAGGCGGCCCTGGTGACGGAGGTCCCACTTCAGCGCCTCGGCCGCCCGGAGGAGGTCGCCGACGCGATCCTCTACATCGCCTCGAATCGGGCGTCCTACATCACCGGACACATCCTCAACGCCGACGGCGGCCACTCCGCCCACTGACCGATCGTCGAGTTACCTTGTTTCCAGAGCGGAGACGGTTCGGGGCGGCCAGTTCGTCGGAAGGATGCTGACGTGAAGCTCACGATGCAGCTCATCAGGGCCTTGGCGGCGCTGAGTGGGCAGCCGATCCGGATGTCGAGCGTGGCTGCCCCCGACATCGATCCGGACAGCATCGTCATCGCGCCGGATCCCCGCGCCAAGATCAGGCCCAGCCGCAACAGCCGCTCCTACAAGGGCATTGCGTACGCCGACCACTCGCCCAAGCTGCGCATGGACATCCTGACTCCGCAAGGGCCGGGTCCACACCCGCTGGTGCTCTATCTGCCCGGTGGCGGATTCGTGTCCGCGCGCCGGATGATGGCGGCCAAACAGCGCCGGTACGTCGCGGACGCCGGGTTCGTGGTCGCCAGCATCGACTACCGCACCACCAGCGTCGGCGCCACCTACCGGGACGGGCTCATTGACGTGGCCACCGCGCTGCAGTTCCTGCGCGGCCACGCCAGTGAGTACGGCGTCGACCCGGACCGGGTCGCGGTCTGGGGTGAATCGGCCGGTGGCTACATGGCGTCCATGGCCGCGACCGAGCCGGACAACAAGATCAACGCCGCGGTCGACTTCTTCGGCGCGTCCAACCTCGCCGAAGTCGCCGCCGGATTCGACCCGCCGACCGTGGCCGCTTATACGGGTCCCAAGTCCGCGATTCCGGCGTACATCCTGGGCCCCGGTCGAGCGGCGGCTGATCATCCCGAAGAGATGCGCGAAGCCGATCCGGCCAACCGTGTCACCGCGCAGACCCCGCCCTTCCTGATCCTGCACGGCGATGACGACCGGATCATCGCGCCGGCCCAGACGGCTCGCCTGCACCAGGCACTGCGAGCAGCCGGCGTGGACAGCACCCGCTATGTCCTCAAGGGCGGCGGACACGGCGAGCTGTCGGACACCCCGCAGATGTGGAGCAGCGCCGAGCTCATGGATCGCGTCGTCGAATTTCTCCGAGCCCAAACGAGCCGCTGAGCTCTACTGAACGTCGGCGGGGAAAATGGCGAGCGCTGGGGCGTGGAAGGTGCCAGGATGCGCGGCATGGTTGTGCGCGCGTTGAGCTTCGGGGCGGTGGCGGAGGCGTACGAACGGTTCCGGCCTGGGTATCCCGTGGAACTCCTCGATCTGGTGACGGCGTACGCCGGTGGGCCGATCCGGACCGCCCTCGAGATCGGCGCCGGGACAGGCAAGGCAACGCGCCTGTTCGCGCAGGGAGGGATCGCGGTCACGGCGACAGACCCTGACGCGGCCATGCTCGCGGAGCTGCGCAAACACCTGCCGGCAAACGTCATAACCGTGCGAGCCGCATTCGAGGACCTGCCGACGGATTCGTCGTACGAGTTGGTGTATTCGGCTGCCGCGCTCCATTGGACCAACCCTGAAGGCCGGTGGGCCCGCATGGCCGCACTCGCCCAACCAGGTGGTGTGTTCGCCTCGTTCGGTGGACCGATGGAGCTGGCCGACCCGGACCTCAAGGAGGCCGTGCGCGCGGCACGTGCGCCGTACCTGGAGACCGACGGCGTCCCGTCGCCCGACGGCACGCCCGCGAATCGCCCGATGCAATGGCCCGGCACGGAGCTCCAGCAGTCCGAGTGGTTCACCGATGTGCGGCAGTCGGTGATCGAACGGCGCCTGACGATGAGCGCCCACGACTACATCGGACAACTCTCGACGATCTCGGCGTACGTCATGCTCCCGCCCGCCGACCGAGACCAGGTCTTCCGCCGAATCCTCCAGGTCCTCCCCGAAACCGTGGAACTCAACGCCGAGATCACCGCCCACCTCGCCCGCCGCCACCTGTAGGCGCCGACCGACGCGCTGCAGGGTTCGGTCAAACTGGCCGAGAGTAAAGTTCGGTGCTGTGACTCGTGGGGGAGCCGCTGAGAAACTGTTCGGCCGGGACGCCGAGCTCGAGCAGCTGGACGCGTTCGTCGCTACCGCAGCTGTCAGTGGCGGGGGTCTGCTGCTCACCGGCGACGCCGGCGTCGGCAAGTCCGTGCTTCTCGATGCCACGGCGGTACGGGCGGCAGCGCAAGGAGCCCGCGTGTTGCGGGCCGCCGGGGTCGAGTTCGAAGCGGACATGAGTTTCGCGGGACTCCACCAGGTGGTTCATCCGCTCGTCGACGTACTCCCGCGGCTCAGCGCCAGATACCGCCGGGCGTTGGAGACCGCGGTCGGGCTGAACGAAGAGACGCCGCCGGATCAGTTGACGGTTTCGAGCGCCATGCTCGCCCTGCTGACAGCTGCGGCCGGGGACAGGCCGTTGGTAGTGATCGTCGACGACATGCCGTGGCTGGATCGCGTCAGCGCCGTCGTACTGGGGTTCGTCGCCCGTCGGCTGGCGGGCAGCCGGGTCGGGTTCCTGGCCGCGTTCCGCTCCGACGAGGTCAGCTTCTTCGATCGCGGCGGCTTGCCGGAGCTCGAGGTGCAGCCACTTGCGAGCGACGCTGCCGCCGCGCTGGTCGATGACCACTTTCCCACGTTGTCACCACGGGTCCGGCAGCGTCTGCTCGAGGATGCGCAAGGCAATCCGCTGGCCCTGCTCGAGCTGCCGATCTCCCTCAGCGGCCACCGGCCCGGTGGACCTCCGGCATCACCTCCGCCACTCAGCAGGCGCCTGCAGTCCCTGTTCGCATCGCGGATCAGCAACCTGCCGGACGAGACGCGTGGCCCCCTCCTGCTGGCCGCCCTGGAGGGTGCCGGTGATCTACGCATCGTGCGCGACGCCGCAGCCGCGCAGTGGGGGAGACCGGCGCTCGACGCGGCCGAACGGGCCCGGCTGATCCAGGTCGACAGCGGAGCGGGACGACTGATGTTCCGGCACCCATTGACCCGCGCCGCCGTGGTCGAACTGTCGACCAGTGAGCAACGCAGCCAGGCCCACCGAGCCTTGGCCGAGCAGTATGCCGACGACTCCGAGCGGCATGCCTGGCATCTGGCCGAAGCCACCACCGGCCCCGACGAGGACGTCGCGATCCTGCTCGAACAGGCCGCTGCCAGGGTGCAACGGCGCGGCGACCCCGTCGGTGCCATGGTTCTGTTGCTCCGCGCTGCCGACCTGAGTCCCAGGCCAGATGACCGCAGGCGGCGATCGGTGATGGCCGCTTACATCGGCGTCGACGTCACCGGCGATCTCCGCAACATGCAGGACGTTCTCGAGCCAGGCGTACTGCGCGAGCCGCCCTCACTCGCAGTTGCCTTGGCAGGCGCGGCGTACCTGCTCAACGCCCACGGCGCCATCGATACAGCCCACCAGTTGATCGTGACCGCGATCGAGACCTCGCCGGATCCCAGCGACGCAACGGACGAGATTCTCTTCGAGGCGCTGTGGGTCCTGCAGGCACTTGTTTCCTTCGGTTCGCGGCCTGAACTCGTCGAGTCGTTCCACATGGTGATGGCACGACTGCGGCCGCGACCTCCCGAGCTCATCGATCTGCTGGGCAGCACGTACATCGAGCCCGCGCGGCTGGCGTTGCCGGTGCTCGACCGGCTCGATGCCATGGTCGCCGGGCTGACCGAGCAGTCCGATCCGGGACACATCATCCGCGTCGGCGTCGCCGCGCTGTACGTCGATCGGCTGCCGGCCTGCCGAGCTGCTCTGTGGCGGGCGGTCGAGCATGGCCGAGCCGGTGGCGCGATCACGGCCGGGATCGAGGCGCTGCTGCTGTTGGGATGCGACGGCCTGCTCGCCGGGGAGTGGGACGAAGTCACTCGGCTGGCGGACGAGGCCATTGCCCTGTGCGAGAAGCACAACTACGAACTGCTCTCGTATCTGCTGCGATTCCAGCACGCGCTGATCGCCGCCGCCCGCGGCGACGAGTCCACGATGACCGCTCTGACAGACCAGATGATCCAGTGGGCCGGACCGCGCCGGAGCGGGTTCGTTCTCAACTACGCGTATCACGCCAAGGCCCTGGCAGCCCTGGGCCACGCTGACTACGAGACCGCCTTCGAGCAGGTGACCGCGATCTCTCCGGCGGGCACGCTCGTACCCCATGCGGCGCATGCGTTGTGGGTCATCCTGGACCTCGTCGAAGCCGCCGGTCGCACGGGGCGGCACGCGGAGGCAGCTGCACACGTTGCCGCGGCCCAGGCCGCCGGTATCGACCGGATCTCGCCACGGCTCGCCCTCGTGGTGACCGCGGCGGCTGCCCTGGTGGCCGGTCAGCCGGAGGACGGCAAGCTGTTCGAAGCAGCGCTGGCCGTTCCCGGCGCGGACCGGTGGCCCTTCGAGTTGGCGCGCGTACACCTTGCCTACGGCGAACGCCTGCGGCGGGCCAAGAGCGCCGGCCTGGCACGCAGTCAGCTCGCCGCCGCGCGCGACATCTTCGATCGCCTGGGTGCTGAACCGTGGGCGAAGCGGGCCCGCACCGAACTTCGGGCCACCGGTCTGCCGTCGACTCACGAGGACGCCGCGCGAAAGATCGACGTACTCACGCCACAGCAGCGCGAGATCGCTTTGCTCGCCGCGGCCGGACTCACCAACAAGCAGATCGGCGACCGGCTCTTCCTGTCGCCGCGGACGGTCGGAACTCACCTCTACCAGCTGTTCCCGAAGCTCGGCGTCACGTCGCGTGCCGCGCTCCGGGATGCACTGGCCGAGCATCCACCCGAAGGAACCAGTCAGATGACGTAAGCGATCGACGACCTCGCCGACCTACCTTCGAGGCACCGAAATCCGGTGACCGAAGGAGAAATGATCATGACAAATACGCCCGTACGCAACGTCGTCCTCGTGCATGGAGGCTTCGTCGACGGCTCGGGTTGGCAGGGCGTGTACGACCTGCTCGTCCGGGACGGGTACCGCGTGAGCATCGTGCAGAACCCGACCCTTTCGCTGGAGGATGACGTGGCCGTCACCACCCGGGTCCTCGACCAACTGGACGGTCCGGCCGTTCTGGTCGGGCACTCCTACGGTGGGGCGGTCATCACCGAGGCCGGCACGCACGAGAACGTGGTGGCGCTCGGCTACATCGCCGCATTCGCCCCGGACAAGGGTGAGTCGGTCAACACGCTGATCGCCGACCCGCCGCCGGGTGCCCCCGTGCCGCCGATCCTGCCGCCCCAGGACGGCTTCCTGTTCCTCGACCGGGAGAAGTTCGCCCACTCCTTCGCGGCCGACGTACCGAGCGAGCTGGCCGCGTTCATGGCCGACGCGCAGGTGCCGTGGGGAGTGGACGCGCTGGGTGGCACGGTGACCGAGCCCGCGTGGCGGGTCAAGCCGAGCTGGTACCTGGTCGCCAGCGACGACCGAATGATCCCGCCGCCGGCGCAGCGAGCCATGTCCGAGCGGGCCGGCTCGACGGTCGTTGAGGTCCCCGGCAGTCACGCGATCTACGTGTCGCAGCCGCAGGCAGTGGCCGAGCTGATCAAGCAAGCCGCGAACAGCTAGCAGGCCATTGCAGTTCTCCGGTACGGCGGGATAGGCGCTAGCAGGTGGGGGAGATGGGCGCTTGCCGGGATGATCTGCGCGGTGGGTCGGTCGATTGTTGTGGAGTATGAGGGCATCTTCTTTGCACGTACTCCGTACGGCCGTGGCGATGACGGGAGTCGTCGCTGCGGCGGCCGGACTCACCGCCTGTGGCAACAACAAGAGCGCGTCGTCGTCGAGCAGCGCCCCGCCCGCGAACACGAAGGTGGGCGTGCTGCTCCCCGACACGGCGACCTCGCCGCGCTGGGTCTCGGCCGATCCGACCGAACTGCGTAAGCAGTGCGCCGACAACAAGCTCACCTGTTACATCGACAACGCCAACGGCAGCCCGACGACTCAGCAGTCGCAGGCGCAGGCGCTGATCAACCAGGGCGTCGGTGTCTTGCTGGTCGTGAACCTGGATTCGGGTTCCGGCAAGGCGATCGAGGCGCTGGCCAAGCAGCACAACGTCGTCACGATCGACTACGACCGGCTGACCGCGGGCGGCACCGCGTCGTACTACGTGTCGTTCGACAACGTGAAGGTCGGTGAGGACCAGGGCACCGCGCTGACCCAGGCGCCCGAGGTGAAGGGCAAGTCTTCGGTCAACTACGTCGAGATCGACGGCGCGCCGACCGACAACAACGCCGCGTTGTTTGCCCAGGGCTACAACTCGGTGTTGTCGAAGCAGCCTGGCTGGCACAAGCTCGCCGACCAGACCGGCAACTGGGACGCCGCGACCGCGCAGACCGTGTTCACCACGATGCTCGGTCAGCACCCGACCATCAACGCGGTGATGGTTGCCAACGACACCATGGCGCAGTCGGTCATCAACGTGCTCAAGGCCCAGGGCCTCGCGGGCAAGGTCGCGGTGTCCGGGCAGGACGCCACCGCCGGTGGACTCGACAACGTCATGGCGGGCACGCAGGCCTTCACGATCTACAAGCCGGTCGCCGGTGAGGCGGACGTGGCGATCAAGCTCGCCGGCCAGATCCTGGCGGGTCAGAAGCCGACCGCACCGACGACGATCAAGGACCCGACGAGTGGCCGCGAGGTCCCGTCGTACCTGGCCGACCCGACCGTCATCACCAAGGCGAACGTCGCCCTGCCGGTAACGGACGGCTACGTGGGCGCGGCAGCGGTCTGCCCCACCCCGGCGCTGGTGGCGCTGTGCACGGCCAACGGCATCAAGATGCCATGACGTCACAGCCAACGTTGGAGTTGCGGGGCGTCGACAAGTCCTTCGGCCCGGTGCATGTGTTGTCGTCGGTGAACTTCACGGCCACGGCCGGTGAGGTGACCGCTCTGGTCGGCGACAACGGGGCGGGCAAGACGACCCTGGTCAAGTGCATCGGCGGTATCTATCGCGTCGACGCGGGGGAGTTGATCTTCGACGGCACGCCCCGCTCGGTCGGCGGTCCCCGCGACGCCGCGGCGCTCGGGGTCGAGATCGTGTACCAGGACCTGGCGCTGTGCGACAACCTCGACATCGTCGACAACATGTTCCTCGGCCGGGAGCGGATCAGCCGGTTCCGGACCCTGGACGAGAACACGATGGAGAAGCTGGCCCGCCAGGCGCTGGACTCGCTGTCGGTGCGGACGGTCCGCTCGATCCGGCAGCGCGTTGCCAGCCTGTCCGGCGGCCAGCGCCAGACGGTGGCGATCGCCAAGTCGGTGCTGTGGGAGTCGAAGGTCGTCATCCTGGACGAGCCGACGGCGGCCCTCGGCGTGGCCCAGACCGAGCAGGTGCTCGACCTGGTCCGCCGGCTGGCCGAGCAGGGCGTCGCGGTGATCTTGGTGTCGCACAACATGAACGACGTGATGCGGGTCGCGGACTCCATCGGCGTCCTGTTCCTGGGCCGGATGGCGGCCCAGGTCAGACGCGCGGACGTGACCCAGACGCAGGTGGTCGAGCTGATCACCGCGGGCCGCTCCGGTGCGATGGGACTGTCGCCCGAAGAGTCGTCGGGGGCGACGGTATGAGCGCCGCGACCGACGATCTGGTCAGGCAGGACCAGCCCGAACCGGACCAGCCGAGCGAGGGTCTTGGCGCGCTGGGCGCCTACATCCGCGACTACTTCGCGCGGGTGCGTGGCGGCGAACTCGGCTCCATCCCGGCCGTGGTCGGGCTGATCGTCATCACCGTGGTGTTCGCGCTGGTGCACCAAGGCTTCCTGAGCGCCTACAACCTCGAGGCGCTGGTGATCCAGGCGGCGCCGATCATCGTGATGGCGATGGGGCTGGTCTTCGTGCTGCTGCTCGGCGAGATCGACCTGTCCGCCGGGACGACGGGCGGGCTATGCTCGGCGATCACGGCGGTGCTGATCTTGCGGCACGGGGTCTCGTGGTGGCTGGCGCTGCTCGTCGGGCTGCTGACCGGTGTGGCGATCGGGTTCGGGATGGGCTGGTTGCGGGCGCGGGTCGGGATCCCGTCGTTCGTGATCACGCTGGCGACGTTCCTGGCCTTCCAGGGCATCACCTTGATCCTGATCGGTGGCCAGGGGTCGGTAATCCTCCCCGACACCTCACCGCTGATCAAGCTGGAGAACAGCTTCGTGCCGCTGTGGCTCGGCTGGGTCCTGCTGGCAGTGGTCGTGATCGGGTACGCCGCGATGAAGATCAGCGCGGCCAACGGACGCCGGCGGGCCGGGCTGTCCCGGCCGCCGTTCACCGTGATCGCTGCGAAGGTCGTCGTACTCGCGGTGCTCGGGGCGGCGTTCACCTACGAGATGGGCGTCAACCGCAACCTGACCACCAACGCGTTCTTCAGCAACAAGGCGCAGGGCATGCCGTGGGTCGTGGTGTTGCTGGTGATCCTGTTCACGGTCTGGCATTTCGTCCTCAGCCGCACCCGCTACGGCCGGCACGTGTACGCCGTCGGCGGCAACGAGGAGGCGTCCCGGCGCGCGGGCATCGTGGTGTCCCGGATCCGGATCTCGGTGTTCGTCATCTGCTCGGGCATGGCCGCCATCTCCGGCTTCGTCGCGGCCTCGCTGCTGCAGTCGGTCCAGTCCAACGCCGGCGCCGGCAACACCTTGTTGCTGGCCGTCGGTGCGGCGGTCATCGGCGGCACCTCGCTGTTCGGCGGGCACGGCCGGATCATCGACGCAGTGCTCGGCGGCCTGGTCGTTGCCGTCATCATCAACGGCATGAGCGACCTCATCCAGGGCGCCAACTCCGCCGGCTGGGAATGGATCGTCACCGGCGCCGTCCTCCTGCTCGCCGCCGGCTTCGACGCGGTGGTACGCCGGGGGCGGACGGCGTGAGCGATCGCCCTCATACCTCGTCGTGCGGCTCGATCGGAAGGTCGACCAGCACGGTGGTTCCCGCGCCGACCGGGCTGGTCACCGAGATCGTGCCGGCGAGCGCCTCGACACGATCCGCCAGCCCGGTCAGGCCGGACCCGCGATCGGGTGCCGCGCCGCCACAGCCGTCGTCGCGGACCGACAGCCGCAGGCGATCGTCGCTGACCCGGGCGTCGATCCACACCGCCGACGCGCCCGCGTGCTTGGCCGTGTTGGCAAGCGCTTCGGACACGACGTAGTACGCGCAGACCTCGACAGGTGCGGCCAGTCGGCCCGGCACGTCCACGGTCACCTCCGACGGGACCGGACAACGCCGGGCGAGCGACTTGAGGGCCGGGCCGAGACCACCCTCGGTCAGGATCGCAGGGTGGATCCCCCGGGACAGCTCACGGAGTTCCTCGAGCGCGAGGGTCAGTTCGTCCGCGGCGTTGCGGAGTTGGGGGCGCACCTCGGGTGGCGCCGCCGCCTCGCCCGCCCTGAGCTGCAGTGCGAGCGACACCAGCCGCTGCTGGGTGCCGTCGTGCAGGTCGCGTTCGATCCGCTGCCGGGCCCGGTCGGCGGCCGCGACAAGCCGGACCCGCGAACTAGCCAGCTCCCGCCGTCCTTGCTCGACCGCGGTGGCCATAGTGTTGAAGCTCCGCTGCAGTACGCCGATCTCGCCCACGCCATCGTCGGGAACCCGGGCGCCCAGATCGCCTGCTGCGAGTTGCCCGGCCATGGCGGCGGTTCGGCGCACGGGGCGAAGGATTCTCGAGTTCAGGTACCAGGTGAACAGCCCCACCAGCACGACCGAACCGGTCAGCCCCGCGGCGGCGGCGACGATCGCGCGATGGGCCACAGCGTCGGCCGTGCCCTCCCGAGCAGTGGCGAGTTGGTCCTCGGCCGCGATGAGCTGATCGAACTGGATCCGCATCGCGTCGGTCCGCTGCTTGCCCTCCTGAGTTGCCGCCAGCACGTCGACAGAGCTCCGGTTCCGTTGGGCGGCGGCGACCAGCGGCTCGGAGTAGTCCTTCAGATAGGAGGTCCCGGCCTCGGTGAGACGCACAGCCCGGGCGTGCTGCTCGGCATTGCCTGCGACGAGGCTCTCCAAGCCGGCCGCCTGCTGCGGGAACGCCGCCCGGGCCGCGATCCACGGCTGCAGGAACTGATCCGACCCGGTCAACAGGAACCCGCGCTGGCCGGTCTCCAGGTCGACGACCAGCCGCTCCAGCCGGTTCGCGGCCACCAGGACGTCTTCGGAGTCCTGGGCCCGGTGCTCCATCTCCTGCAGCTCCGCGACGGAGGAGAACAGGACGGCGAACGTGGCGCCGATGATCACCGCGAGCAGGCCGCTCGCGATCATCGTGCGCAGGGTCAGCCCAGGTCTTTCACGGTTCACCGACACCATCGAGGGTCCCTCGGATGGCGGCACCGGACAAGGCGGTCTTCGGCAGGAACCCGATCGCCGGGCTGGCGGCGATCAGATCGGCGTAGTCCTCCTCGGAATGCATGGAGATCAGGATGATCGGAGCGGGAGCTCCGTCGGCCTGGTCCGCCAGGCGCTTGGCCAGCTTCAGCCCGCTCTCGCCGCCGAGGTCGATGTCGACCAGCGTCACGTCGGGTCGCAGCTCGGCGGCCAGGCTCAGCGCCTGCGCTCCGGTCGACGCCGTGGCGACCACCGAGATGCCGTCGGGTTCCAATAGCGTCCGCGCGACCGCGAGGAAGCGGTCGCTGTCGTCGACGATCAGGCAGCGAAGCATGTGCCCAGACTCTCAAAGTGACCGGCCGATCGCATTCCCGCTAGCTGGTGACTTGCGCGATAGGGGCTGACAGCAAGGAACTGCTACCGGCCGTCGAGGTAGGTGAGGACCGCGAGGACGCGCCGATGGTCGTCCTCTGCTTCCGGGAGCTCGAGCTTGGTGAGGATGCTGCGGACGTGCTTCTCCACCGTCCCCTCGGTGACCCAGAGCTGCCGGCTGATCCCGGCGTTCGAGCGGCCCTCGGCGACGAGCGCCAGGACCTCCCGCTCGCGCTCGGTGAGCGCGGCGAGGGGGTCGTGCCGGTGGCGGGCGTCCACCAGTTCCTTCACCAGCCCCGGGTCGACCACCGAGCCGCCCCTGGCGACCCGCCGCACGGTTTCGATGAACTCGTCCACGTCCGTGACCCGGCTCTTGAGCAGGTAGCCGACTCCGTGCCCGCTGGCGAGGATCTGCATCGCGTGCTCCACCTCGACGTGCGCGGACAGCAGCAGGACGGCGGTGTCCGGGCGCTCCCGGCGGATCACCTGCGCCGCTTCCAGCCCCTCGGTCGAGTGGCCCGGTGGCATCCGGATGTCGATGACGACGAGATCCGGGAGATCCCGCCGGACCAGCGCGAGCAGCCCGGCGGCGTTGCCGGCCTGGCCGACGACCTCGAAGCCCGACCGCTCGAGCAAGCTCGCCAGCCCTTCGCGGAGCAGTACGTCGTCATCCGCGATCGCCACCCGCGTCTCAGCCACCTCACCGAGCGTAGCTCGCCCGGACGGCGGTGCAGCATTCTTGCAGCGTTCGGCGAGGCAGGCTGACTCCAAGCGGTGTTCGGGCCGCGGAGAGGGGAGATCATGCCTGTCGCACGGCTGAAGGAACTGGTCGACGAGGCACTGGCCAAGGGGTATGCGGTCCCGGCGATCAATGTGGTGGACGAGCTCAGCCTGCGGGCGGTCATCGACGCCGCGGTCGAGCTGCGGTCACCGCTGATCGTCCAGACCTCCGTGAAGACCGTGAAGTCGGTCGGCCGCGACGTACTCAAGGCGATGTTCGACGCGACCGTCGCCCCGGTTCCGGTGCCGGTCAGTCTCCATCTCGACCACTGTCCAGACCGCGCGGTCATCAGTTCCTGCCTCGAGGCGGGCTGGAACTCGGTCCTCTTCGACGCCTCGGCGCTCCCGGTCGAGGAGAACCAGCGCCAGACCGTCGAGGTCGTCGCCGAGGCCAAGGGGTACGGCGCGAACGTCGAGGGCGAGATCGAGGGCATCACCGGGGTCGAGGACGGCGTGGGTTCCGACGCGGAGTCGCAGCGTCAGTCCCTGGAGGTCGCCACCCGGTTCATCGAGACGACCGGGGTCGACGTCTTCGCGCCGGCGATCGGCAACGCCCACGGCATTTACCACTCCACACCTGACCTCGACAACCAGCGCATCACCGACCTGGTGACCGCGACCGGCATCCCGATGGCGCTGCACGGCGGTTCGGGACTGACCCGTGAGCAGTTCCAGGACCTGATCGGGCGGGGCTGCGCGAAGGTCAATATCTCCACCGCGCTCAAGGTCGCCTACATGAAGTCGTCGCTCGAGCACCTCGAGCAGGCGCAGGCCACGGACAAGTGGGATCCGCCGTCGTTGTTCAACCACATCCACGCGGCCGTGAAAGCCATGGCTGCCGAGTACATCGAGATCTTCGGTAGCGGCGGTCACGCATGACAGCACTCATCTTCGACTGCGACGGCGTGCTGGGTGACACCGAGCGGGACGGGCACCTGCCGGCGTTCAACGCGACCTTCGAGCAGTTCGGCCTGCCGGTGCGCTGGTCCGTCGAAGACTACGGCCGCCTGCTCCGCATCGGTGGTGGCAAGGAACGCCTCGCCACCGTGCTGGACGATCCGGAGGTCTGGCGGGCGGCCGGGTCCCCGGCAACGGCGGAGGATCGTGCCGAGGTCGTGGCGACGTGGCACAAGGCCAAGACGAAGACCTTCACCGAGTTGGTCGCCGCGGGCGTCGTCCCCCCGCGTCCCGGCGTACGACGGGTCATCACCGACGCACTGCGAGAGGGATGGGCGGTGGCGGTGGCGTCGACGTCGGCGGAGCCGTCGGTCCGGGCCGTGCTGGCCGGGGCGGTCGGCGACGAGGTCGCGGCCACGATCCCGGTGTTCGCGGGCGACGTCGTACCGCGTAAGAAGCCCGACCCGGCCGTCTACCAGCTGACCGTCGACCAGCTCGCGCTGGATCCCGCCGGGACGGTCGTCATCGAGGACTCGCGCAACGGCCTGCTCGCCGCCCTCGGCGCCGGGCTCGCGACGGTGGTGACGGTCAGCGGCTACACCCGGGACGAGGACTTCACCGAAGCTGCCCTGGTCCTGACCAGCCTGGGTGACCCGGACGGAGAGCGGCTCGAGGTACTCGCGGACCCCTGGGGAGTCCGGCCGGTCGACGCACTCGGCCTCTCCGAGCTCTCCCGGCTGGCCGGCCGGCCACCGCACGACACCCAAGGAGGTCAGACATGACGGACAGCTGGGGCGAGGTCGACCTCGTCATGACCACGATCATCACCACCTGCCTCGACAACGAGAAGTACTTCGGCGACCTGGACTCGGTGGTCGGCGACGGCGACTTCGGCTACTCATTGGCCCGTGGTTTCGAGAAGGTGCAGGCGCAGTACGGCGAACTCGACCGGACCGATATCGGCACGTTCCTGAAGAAGGTCGGGATGCTGGTGACGTCACGGATCGGTGGCACCTCGGGACCGATCTGGGGGACCGCGTTCCTGCGCGCGGGGATGACGGCCGGCGCGACCACCTCCCTGGACGGGGCGGACGTGGTGGCGATGCTGCGTGCCGCAGTGGCAGGCATCATGGCGCGCGGCGGTGCCGAGCTGGGCGACAAGACCCTGCTCGACGCACTGGTACCGACGACGGACTCCATCGAGGAGTCACTCACGGCCGGGGCCAGTAGTGACGAGATCGTCGACCGGGCCGCGGTCGTGACCCGGTCAGCCGCCGACGCGACCGCGGAGCTGGTCGCGAAGCGTGGCCGAGCCGCTTACACAGGCGAGCGGAGCCGTGGATCGGTCGACGCCGGGGCCACCGCCGTCGCCGTGATCATCGAGCAGATCGCAGAGGTCTGGAAGACAAGGGAGTCCCGATGAAGAAGTTCGTCAACGATCCGAAGAACTACGTGCCGGAGATGCTGCGCGGTATCGCGCTGGCCAACCCGGACACGCTGAAGTACGTGCCGGAGTACAACCTGATCATGCGGACCGACGCACCCCGCGACGACAAGGTCTCGATCGTGCAGGGCTCGGGGTCCGGACACGAACCCGCCCACGTGATGACGGTCGGCAAGGGCATGCTCGACGCCGCGTGTCCTGGCGACGTCTTCGCGGCGCCGCCGATGGACTACGTGTACGAGACCACCAAGCTGCTCGCGTCCGAGAAGGGCGTGCTCCTGCTGGTCAACAACTACACCGGTGACCGGATGGCCTTCGACATGTCGCAGGAGCTGAGCCAGGCCGACGGGCTGAACGTCCGCACCTTGATCATCGACGACGACGTCGCGGTCAAGGACTCGACGTACACCGTCGGCCGGCGCGGTGTGGCCGGCAACTTCTTCGTGATGAAGGCGGTCGGAGCGGCGTCCGAGGAAGGTGCGGATCTCGACGAGCTCGTCCGGATCGGGTCGAAGGTCAACTCGGTCACCCGGACGATGGGCATGGCGCTCACCGCGTGTACGCCGCCGGCGAAGGGCTCGCCGCTGTTCGAGCTCGGCGCCGACGAGATGGAGATGGGCGTCGGCATCCACGGCGAGCCGGGTCGCAGCCGCGAAAAGCTCGCGTCGGCCGACGAGATCGTCGACACGTTGCTCGAGGCGGTCCGGTCCGACCTGCCCTACGAGTCCGGCGACGACGTCGCACTGATGATCAACGGGCTGGGCGGTACGCCGATCAGCGAGCTCTACCTGCTCTACGGTCACGCGCACCAGGTGCTCACCGATCGGGGGATCAACGTACGGCGCAACTATGTCGGGGAGTACTGCACGTCGCTCGACATGGCCGGTGCCTCGGTCACCCTGGTGAAGCTCGACGACGAGATCAACCGCCTGCTCGATGCTCCGGCGGAGATCGCGATCCGGGTCTTCTGAGTGGTCAGCCTTCGGTCCCGGCGGAGCCCAGTCCGTAGTCCGCGCGAAGCCGGCGTACTTCGGACTGGGCCGCGGACCACAGCGGTGAAGTGGGCGACATCAGCGACAGTTGGCGTTCCCACGCGGCCAGGTCGTTGACACCGGCGTACGAGCGGGTCCACGCCGCGACCAGGTCTACGTCGTACGTCTGCAGGACAGCGGCCCGGATCCGGTTCTCGAGCCGGTTCCGGGAGGCGACCACACCGGGCGCGTCGGACTGCGGCAGCAAGGGGCCGACGTAGCGACGCAGGGCCGACGACAACCGGTGGGAGTCGAGGTCGTCGGCGGTCTCGAGCCAGTCGGCGGCGATGTCCGGGTGCAGGCGGTACGGACGCGACTCGACGATGTCGGCGCCGAGCAGGGCGCGCAGGCGGGTGACCTCGCCGCGGAGTGAGGAACGGTGGTCGTCCTCGCCGTACAGGGCGTCCGACAACTCCTCGGCGCTCAGGCCCTCCGGGTGTGAGGCCAGGAGTACGACGATATCGCTGTGCCGGCGGCTCAGCCGGAGATCGCGGCCGTCGACCCGCACCTCGGCGTCCGGCCGGCCGAGAGCGGCGATTCGCATCCGGCGGGTCGAGTCGCCGGCGACTTTGCGAAGGATCATCAACCGGCCCAGTTCGGCCTCGGCCATCCGGGCGGCAGCCCGCACCATCGCCAGCGACTGCGGCGAGCTGGCGTCGGCGGTGCCGGTGATGTCGACGACGCCGAGCACGCGCTGGGTCTCCGGGTCGTAGATCGGGGCCGCGGCGCACGACCACGGCTGCACGAGGGTGGTGAAGTGCTCGGCGGACCGGATCTGCACCGCGCCGGAGACCTCCAGGGACGTGCCGAGTGCGTTGGTGCCGACGTGCCGCTCGGCCCACCACGCGCCTTCGGTGAAGTGGATGCCGTCCGCCGCGCGAATCGCTTCGGGCCGTCCACACACCCACAGCAACCGGCCGTCACTGTCGCCGACAGCCATCACGTAGTCACTGTCCTCGGCGGCTCGACCGAGTACGTCGTACAGCATCGGGAAGACCGCGGACAGTGGGTGCTCGGCCCGGTACGCCGCGAGTTCGTCGGCTTCGAAGGCGAACGGCGCCGCGGCGTCGGACTGCAGCCCGGCCGCAATCGATCGCCCCCACGAGGCCGCGACCAGGCCCCGCACGTTCCGGCCCCCACCGTCGAGGAACTCCTCGTGTCGGCGGTGCAGCCACCGGTCGACGGAATCCACCCTTCCAGGGAACTGCCGAACCTGCCGAAAGTCCAGCACGGGCCGCGGTCTGTCCCCGGCGGCCGGTCGCGTGGATGATCGGGCCATGAGCAACCCGGGTGGTCTGCAGGCGATGGTGACGGGCTTCCGCGTCTCGGCGGCGCTCAGTGTTGCGGCCGAACTCGGGCTGTCCGACGAGTTGGCGGGCGGACCGCGCACGGTCGGCGACCTGGCGGTCGCGCTCGAGGTGGATGAGGACAGCCTGGGCCGGTTGCTGAGGGCATTGGTCGCGGTCGGGGTGTACGCCGAGAAGGAAGGCCTGGTCGAGAACACGCCCTTGGGTGAAGGGCTGCGATCCGATCGGCCGGACAGCCTGCGCCCGTTGGCCCGGACCCTTCAGGATCCGGCGCTGTGGGCAGCCTGGGGACATCTCGGTCACAGCATCCGGACCGGCGAGAACGCGTTCCAGGATCTGCACGGTGAGGACGTGTGGACGCATCGGCTGGGCGACCCGAAGCAGAACGCCATCTTCAACGACAACATGGCCGCGCTCAGTTGGTCGGTCGCCGGTCCGGTAGCGGAGGCGTACGACTTCTCCGGGCTGCAGAGTGTTGTCGACGTCGGCGGAGGTCAGGGCGCCTTGCTGGAGGCCGTGCTGACTCGGCACGAACACCTCACCGGAACCGTCTTCGACCTTCCGCATGTCGTCGCGAAGGAACCGAAGTCGAGCGCTCTGGAGTCCAGGTGGTCGGCGGTGGCGGGGAGTTTCTTCGCATCACTGCCTGCTGCCGACGCGTACCTGCTGAAGTCGATCCTGCACGACTGGCCGGACGACCGCTGCGTCGAGATCCTCCGCACCTGCGCCGCCGCGCTCAACCCGGACGGCGTCGTTCTGGTGGTCGAGCTGGTCCTCGACCGCCCAGGCTACGAGGTTGTTGCGGCGTTCTCCGATCTGAACATGCTCGTGCTGCCTGGCGGGCGGGAACGCACCGAGGCTGAGTACGCCGCGCTGTTCGACGCCGCCGGCCTGCACCTGACCCGGGTCGTCGACACTCCCACTCGGATGGCCATCCTCGAGGCCAGGTGATTCAGCCTGTCCGCGGTGCCCAGCGGAAGGTCGTCGTACCGATGATCGTGGCTGCGACGCCCCAGAGGGCGACGACGCCGAGGTCGGCGAACTCGAATCCGGCGCCGGTGGTCGCCGGGTCGAAGACCGTCAGGAACGCGTCGTAGAGCCGTTGTACCGGGAAGAGCTGGGCGACCTCGCGGACGCCGGACGGGATGAGCTCCTGGGGGATGAAGATCCCGGAGATGAAGTAGAGCGGGAGGGTGATCGCGTTGGTGATCGGCACGGCCGCGTCCTGGGACGGGATCGCTGTGGACACGGCGAACGCCAGGGCGGAGAAGGTGAAGGTGCCGACGACGAGCGTGACCAGCCCGGCCGCGATCGTGGTGGTCGGCACGGCGACGCCGTACACGAGGCGCCCGATCGCCACCAGGATGACGACGAGCAGGAACGCGGCGATCGCCGCCGTGATGATGCGGCCGGCCATGAAGGTCCAGGTCGGGAGCGGTGTGGTGCGGAGCCGCTTCAGCAGGCCACGTTCGCGGGAGGCGGTGAGCGACACGGTGAGGTTGGTGAAGGTCGTCTGGATCACCCCGAGGGTCACGATCCCCGGCAGGTAGTAGGTCGCGCCCTGGACCAGTTGCCCGTCGGCGAGCTCCATCCGCTGGTTGCCGAACACGGTGACGAAGATGATCAGGAACATGATCGGCAGCACGAAGGCGAAGAAGACGGTGCTCGGGCTGCGCCAGAACGTCTTCCAGTCGTAGCGGGCCTGGTGCCGCACGAGATTCGCCGTACTCACGGTTGCGCCTGGGGTGCCGTGGTGAGGTCGAGGTAGACATCCTCGAGACTGGGCCGCCGTACCTCGAAGTCGGCCAGGTCTACACCGTTCTGCACGGCCCAGGTGGTGAGCGTGTGGACCAGCGGCAGCGGCTCGTGCGAGCGAAGCTCGACCCGGCCGTCGGAGACCTCGACGGGCTCGGGCAGGGCCGGGAGTTCGACGCCGTCGGGATGCTTGAAGGTGATCCGCGTCGCGTGGCCGGCGACCAGGGAATCGGGCGGTCCCTCGGTCCTGATCCGGCCGTCCACGAGGATCGCGACGCGGTCCGCGAGCGCCTGCGCCTCGTCGAGATAGTGAGTGGTCAGCAGCACGGTCTTACCCGCGTCCCGCAGCGCCGCGATGATCTGCCAAGCCCCTCGCCGGGCCGCCGGATCGAATCCCGTCGTCGGCTCGTCGAGGAACAGCAGTTCGGGATCGCCGACCAACGCGATGCCCATGTCGAGCCTGCGCTGCTGACCGCCGGACAGCCGGCCGGCGCGAGTGTCGCGCTGCGCCTCGAGACCGACGAGCCGGATCACCTCCTCGACCGGGAGCGGCTGTGGGTAGTAGCCCGCGAACTGGGCGAGTGACTCGCGCACGGTCAGCGTCGGTTCGACCTGCCAGGTCTGCAGCATCACGCCGATGCGAGCGCGCCACCCGCCGTCCGCGTGGGCGGGGTCGGCGCCGAGCACCTGGACCTTGCCGGCCGTCGGGTTCCGGTAGCCCTCGAGAATCTCGACCGTCGTCGTCTTGCCGGCGCCGTTCGGGCCCAGGAAGGCGAAGATCTCGCCCGCCCGGACCTCCAGGTCTATGCCGCGCACCGCCTCGTGCTGCCCGTAAGACTTGCGGAGTCCCTCGGCCGTGATCACCGTCATGGACCGAGTCTGGAGTGGCTCAGCCGAAACTGAAAGTGAACGCGGAGATGCCGGGGGAGTAGGTCAGGGTCATCGTCCGGCGTTGCGCTGCCGGGGTGTCGATCAACTGGTAGGTGTTCGGCGTACCGGAGACCTTGATCGTCTTGTCCGGCTCGCCGGGGACCGAGACGGTGACAATGCCTTCGCCGGCCAGGACGTGGTAGACCTTCGCCGCCTGGAAGTTGAGCCGTGCCTGGGATCCCTGGGTGGAGGTCACGCTCTGGGTGCCGACAGCCCAGTCGCCGCCGAGGCTGTAGCTGTCGTCGGGCTGGGCGGGGTTGAGGCCGAAGGCAACCGTCTTGTTCGGCGTGAGCTCCCCGGTGCCCTTCAGGTTCGTCGACCGGGAGTAGGCCAGGTAGGTCTCCGGCGTGGTGCCGTCGGCGCCGATCGAGTCGGTGTGGACGGTGCCGTCCACCGGAGCGGGCAGCCTCACCTCGGGGTTCGCGGCGGTTAGCAGTTCGCGGATCTGGTCCTCGGTCCGGCCGTAGCCGCCCTCGCCGAAGGTGATCGACCGAACGTTGCCCTCGGCATCGACCAGGTACTTCGCCGGCCAGTACTGATTGCGGTACGCCGTCCAGGTGGCCAGGTTGTTGTCCTGGACCACGGGATAGGTGATCTGCTCCTTGGCGATCGCCGACCGCACGTTCGCCGCCGACTTCTCGAACGCGAACTCGGGCGAGTGGACGCCGACGATCTCGAGTCCCAGCGACCGGTAGGCCTTGTCCCAGGCGAGCAGATGCGGGGTGGCGCGCTGGCAGTTGATGCACGAGTAGGCCCAGAAGTCGACCAGGACGACCTTGCCCTTGAGCCCGGCGAGGGTCGCCGGCCGACCGCCGGGGGTGTTGAACCACATCTGCGTGCCACGGAACGCCGGGGCGGCGCCGCAGGAGGCGAGCTGGGCCGCGCCGGGAGTGCACTTGGCGAGTTCTTCACTGCCGGTGCCGATCGCTGGGGCCAGGGCGCCCTGGACGGTCTTGTTCTCGGCGACCTTCTTCTCCAGGCCGCTGGTGTAGCTGGGCAGCGCCCGCTGGATCACGTCGGTGATGTTGAACGCCAGCGCGACCGCCAGTGCGATCATCACCACGCCACCGGCGATCCGGAACCCGCGAGCGTGGTCGCGGTAGGCCTTCACCCGCTGCGAGATCCGCGAACCGGCGGATGCGAAGATCAGCAACGGCAGCGCCGCACCGATCGCGAACGAGACTGTCAGTACGACGGTCCGCCACCCGACGTTGCCCGTGGCACCGGCCACCGTGATGGCGGCCAGCACCGGGCCCGCGCACGGCACGTACAGCGTGCCGAGCCCCAGGCCCAGGACGAACGCACTGTTGCCGTTCCGGTTCACCTTCGGGAGGCGGTAGAACGGCTTCTCGATCCAGTGGCCCAGCGCCGGGAAGATCAGGCCGAGGCCGACCACGGTGAGGACCGTGAGCCCGGCCCAGCGCAGGAAGTCGTCCGGAAGACCGAGCGCGGACAGGATCACCGAGCCGGCCAGCGTGAACAGGCTGAAGCTGACCACGATCCCGCCGATGATCTTGAGCGGCCGCAGATCGCGCGTCGTCCTCTCGGTCTCGACCAGCACACCGCCCGCCGCGACGGGCCGTCCGGTCGTTCCCGCGAAGAAGATGATCGGCAGCATCGGCAGCACACACGGCGAGACGCCGGTGATCAGCCCACCGAGAAGTCCGATCAGAGCCAGCGTGATCATCGCGAACGACTCCATCCATCGGGTGCCAGGGACACCAGCACTTCGACGCTGCCGTACGGCGTGGATGGGTCGGTTACTGTACTAATGGTTCGTTGTGTACGACGTCTCTTGGAGGTCCCGTTGAGTGAGATCGCCGATCCGCTGGAGCTGGAGAACCAGGTCTGCTTCGCGCTCGCGGTCGCCTCGCGGAGCGTGATCGCCGTGTACCGGCCGTTGCTGGAGCCGATGGGGCTGACCCATCCGCAGTACCTGGTGATGCTGGCGCTGTGGCAGCACGCGCCGCTGTCGGTCAAGGAGCTCAGCCGGCTGCTCCAGCTCGAGCCGGCCACCTTGTCGCCGCTGCTCAAGCGCCTCGAGGCCAGCGGGTACGTCGAACGTCCACGGGCGCGAACCGACGAGCGCTCGCTGGCGGTCACGCTCACACCGGCGGGCTGGCGGCTGCGCAACGAGGCCGAGAAGATCCCTGCGGCGATCGTGGGCCGGCTTGGGATGGAGGTGTCCGAGCTGCAGCACCTGCATCAGGTGCTGACCCGCGTGATCGGCGCCGCGAATGAGGCCAACGTCTCACACCGTGCGAATAGTTAGGGCACTAATCGTTCGTGTACGATGGAGAACGTGAGCGCAGGAATCCGGTCTAGGCGCCAGAGAAAGCCTATGAACATCGAGACCGTCCAGCGATGGGTCGCGTCCGTCATCCTCATCCACGTGGGCAGCGTGCCCGCCGTCACGCTCGCCGTCTACAGCATCGGCGTCGCCGGCACCGACTACGGCAAGGGCGTCGGGTTGTGGATCATGTCCGGCGTCATCGGCCTCCTCACGGTCGCGGGCGTGCTGGCCATCTTCCGCCGTTCCGTGCTGTCGCTGTGGCTCGTCGCCGGCATCCTCCCCACCGCGATCACCGGCTTCTACGTCCTCTGACGGCCGCGGCCGGCGGTGGCGCTAGGCTGGCGGTCGACGGAGCCGGGCCACGGGTGGCAGGGGGGTGCATGGCGCAGGAAGTTCAGGCGCAGGAGGTCCTCGGGGCGCCGCCGAAGGGCGCGATCTTTCTGGTCCTCACCGTGCGTCCGGGCGCCGAGAAGGCCGTCCGCGCGGTCCTCGCCGACGTGGCCGCGCTGACTCGCTCCGTGGGCTTCAAGGCGCCGGACGACGAGCTGAGTTGCGTGGTCGGCATCGGCGCCTCCGTGTGGGGCCGCCTCTACCGGCTGCCGCGGCCGGCCGGTCTGCATCCGTTCCGGGCGGTGACCGGCGCGCGGCACACCGCGCCCGCGACGCCCGGTGATCTGCTGTTCCACCTGCGTGCCCAGCGCATCGATCTGTGTTTCGAGCTGGCCCGCCGGCTGCTGTCCCGGCTCGCCGGCGACGTCGAGGTCGTCGACGAAGTCCACGGATTCCGGTACCTGGGCCAGCGCGATGTGCTCGGCTTCGTCGACGGCACCGAGAACCCGGAGGGCCCGGCCGCGGTCGCCGCGATCACGATCGGTGGCGAGGACCCGACGTACGCCGGAGGGAGTTATGTGGTCGTGCAGAAGTACCTGCACGACCTCGACGCCTGGCAGGCGCTACCCGTCGCCGACCAGGAGCGCGTGATCGGCCGGCGCAAGCTCAGCGACATCGAGCTGGACGACGCGGAGCAGCCGTCCGACTCGCACGTCGCGCTGACCACGATCGTCGACACCGACGGCACCGAGCGGCAGATCGTGCGCGAGAACATGGTCTTCGGCGAGCTGGGCGCGGGGGAGTTCGGCACCTACTTCATCGGGTACGCCGCCATGCCGGACGTGATCGAGCGGATGCTGCGCAACATGTTCGTCGGCGACCCGCCCGGAAACCATGACCGCATCCTCGACTTCTCGACCGCGATCACCGGCACCCTGTTCTTCGTGCCGGCCGCGGACTTCCTCGAGAACCCGCCCGTGTCAGCAGCACCGGCCGCGGCACCCGCCGCGGCCACGACTCGTCCCGGCCGTCCGTCGACTGCGGACGGCTCGCTGGGGATCGGCAGCCTGAAAAGGAGTCGCACATGACGAACAACCTGCACCGCGAGCTCGCCCCGGTCTCCGACGCCGCGTGGGTCGAGATCGAGCAGGAGGCCCGGCGTACCTTCACCCGTGACGTGGCGGGCCGCCGCGTGGTCGACCTGGTCGGCCCGTCCGGCCCGGAACTGTCCGCGGTCGGCACGGGGCACGTCGAGCCCGTCGAGTTCGCGGCCGAAGGCGTGATCGCGCGACGCCGCCAGGCCCAGCCGGTGATCGAGCTGCGGGTGCCGTTCTCCGTCACCCGGCAGGCCGTCGACGACGTCGAGCGCGGCGCGAAGGACTCCGACTGGCAGCCGGTCAAGGACGCGGCCAAGCAGATCGCGTTCGCCGAGGACAGCCTGGTCTTCCACGGCTCCGGCCCGGCCGGGATCCTCGGACTCGCGCCGAGCAGCTCGAACGACTCCCTGCCGCTGCCCGGCGACGCCCGGAACCTTCCCGACACCATCGCCCAGGGGCTGCGGGCGCTCCGGCTCGCCGGCGTCGACGGACCGTACAGCCTGCTGCTCTCCGCCGACCTGTACACCGCCGTCGCGGAGACCACCGACCACGGTTACCCGATCCGCGACCACCTCGCCCGGCTGCTGCACGACGGCGAGATCATCTGGGCGCCCGCTCTGGACGGCGCGCTGCTGGTGTCGACGCGGGGTGGCGACTACGAGCTGCACCTCGGCCAGGACCTGTCGATCGGCTACCTGTCGCACGACGCCGAGCGGGTCGAGCTCTACCTGCAGGAGTCGCTGACGTTCCTGGCCCTGACGGCGGAGTCCAGCGTCGTACTGACGTCCTGAGGATCGGCCGGCTCAGGCGAGGAAGTCGATGCGGTGTTCGTGGCCGGCGAAGGTGAACCTGTCGCCGAGTCGCAGGCCTTCGAGCGCGGCGTAGATCGGTGAGTCGGCGGACAGGCCTTCGTAGGTGACGCCGTCGCAGTCGAAGGCTGCGGCCACGACGCCGACGACGTAGCGGGCGCCGTCGAAGCCGACGAGCGCCCCGGGTGCGACCGCGTCCTTGACGCCGAAGTCGAGGTTCTCGATGCGGGTCAGGGTTGCTTTCTGCCGGTCGTGGACGTCGTCGAGCAGGCCGCCCAGGTCACCTGCCTCGTCGGACTGGGACAGCGCGTCGACCGAGTCCGTGACGTCCTGGTCCAGCTGGGCCGCGGAGTCGTGTTCCGCGACGTCCGCGCGAGACGTCCGCAGCTCGGCTTCGGCCTGGGCGATCAGCGCGTCCTTGACCTGCTGTTTGGCAACCTTGTCCATCGCCAGCTCACTCCTTCGAAACCTACGGTCGAGTGGGCGGGTCGGAGTCGTCGTACATGCGGGCGGCGGACAGTCTGCCGCCGGGGCCCCGCGTGAAGACCGCAACACCGGCTTGGGGGGACAGTTTGGTGGCGCCCCACTGAACGATGTTGTACTCCAGTACGCAGGTGTCTCCGCCTTCGATCAGCGCACAGCGCTCCAAGGGGATGCCGCCGCTGTTGGAGCACCACTGCTCGTAGAAGGCTCGCAGTTGCTCGTGGCCTCGGTGGACGAACGATCCGCCGGCGGGCTCGCGGGCGTAGCCGTCAGGTTCGAAGGCACTGACGATCGCGTCTACATCGCCGGCCGCGAGTGCGCTGAGATAGGCAGTCACGTAGTCGGGCGGACGCAGCGCGGGGTCGGGCTGCAGCAGCGGTGGGCGGTTGATGTGACTTCCGGTCAGCTGCCAGCCGCTGTAGTAGATCCGGAGTTCCTGGATCCGCCCACGCCTACGGCGATCCGCGACGATCGCGACGGGCAGATCGACCGGACCGCTCTCGCCGTGCAGGTGCAGGATCACCTCCTCGAAGCCGCGGGCCGGGAGGATGACGTGGTCGACGTTCTCGACGGAGACGTTGTGCTCCGCCAGCCAGCCCTTCATCTCGATGACGAAGGCCTCGAACTCCGCAATGCCCCTGATCCTGCCCCGGACCGGGTCGTGCACGACCGGCTCGTCCGCGAACGAGTCGATCAGCGCATCGAGCTCGCCGGCCGTCAACCCGTAGAAGAACGGCACAGCCAGCAGCTCGGCCCTGCGCCGCTTCTCCAGCAGGCGCTCCAGGGCCGGCGCACTGAACAACTCTGGCGCCCACGGCATCCCGCAAGTCTAGTCACCTTCCCCCGCTTGGGAAGGTGACACCGAGGGTGACCGGTCGCCGCGTTGTCGGCGAGGTCACAGGCGTTGACTGACTGATCAGTCAGTTACCTTGTTACGATCAGGTAGGGGGATCGATCGGGCATCCCTTTCGATGGAGCGAGGTGCCGGGGATGGCGCTCACGGATACGACCGCTTCCCGCCGGAGGGGACGCCGGCGGGACGATTCGAGGCTTGCCGAGCATGTCGATCGGCTGGGGGCGGAACATCCGCCGATCCCGCTCGACAGCGTCGACTACACCATGCACAAGCCCGGCCTGCTGGCCGAGCGGTTCGGCACGGTGCTGAACTTCATGTCGCGGGTCGAGCTCGAGGTCGAGCGGAACGTGATCGAGCTCAACCTGCTGATGCCGGATCCGCCGGAGGTCGATCGGCACTTCTATGCCGACGTGTGGCTCCCGCAGGAGACGCATCATGGCCTGATCCTCGATCGTCTGCAGGTGCTGGCCGGTCTCCCACCCACGGAGCCCAACCTGACCGAAGTGTCGTTCAAGCTCAAGCTGCTTGGTGCTCTCGGCCGGGTGCACGGCGTACAGGATGTGAGCCGGATGCTCTACTACCTGACCGGACTGACCACCGAACGGTCGGCTGTGCTTGCCTACAACAAGCTTCACGCCGGCCTGGTCGAGCTCGGCGAACGGGCCGTCGCCGCCACTGTGGTCGCGCCGATCCGTCGGCAGGAACCGGGGCACTTCGCGTACTACCAGATGGCAGCCCGCGAGCTCTGGTCGCAGCTGTCGTCATGGCAGCGGTGGCTGGTTCGCACGTTGCGGCGGCAGTCGTTCGAGCCGGTCGGCGTGTACAACAAGCGGCAACGCGCCCAGTTCGGTCAGCTGATGCGCGCGCTGGGCATCAGCACCGGTGGCGATGCGGATCTGCGGCACTACGCCCGCCAGGTCGGACGGGTCGAGCACGAACTGCTGTGGGCGAACCGGCAGGGTCTGCGCGTGCCGGACTACGTCTTCAAGGAACTTCGGCGCGCCGCCAGGGCAGCCGCGAACCTGAAGGGGGGACACCGGCCTACCGCCGGACGGAGTGAACCGTGACCGCGCAGGCCGCGGCGCGGAGTACCAAGCGTCAGGCCATCATCGAGACCGCCGAGCGCCTGTTCGCCGAGCACGGGTACGACGCCACGTCGACGGCGCGGATCGCTCACGAGGCCGGCGTACCGTCCGGCCTGGTGTTCTACCACTTCGCGACGAAACTGGATCTGTTGCTCGCCATCGTGCACGAACGGCCGACGCCCAGTGAGGTACTACGATCCGCGACGCGCGGCCACTCGGTGCGCGGGCGGCTGCGTGCCGTCGTCGCCATGATGGCGGAGGAGCTGGAACACAACCGCGCGGCCCGGATCATCGTCTTCCGCGAGGCTCAGGCCCGTCCCGAGATCGCCGAGCGGGCCGCGGAACTGTTCGCCGAAGCGACCGCCACGGTTGCCGACGTACTCAGCGGCGCCGACGACATCGTCACCGACCCGGCCCGGGTGCGGACCGCTGCAGAGCTCGTCGTCAGCCGGGTGTTCCTCGACATCGTCGCGCTCGGCGAGGCCGACTCGGCGGTGAAGCGGCACGCGGCGATGATCGACCTGATCGCCGAGTCACTCACCACGCCGCGGCTGGTGCGCGGCCCGGCCTGAGCTGACCGAGCCGCGCACCGCCGGGTCAGGCCGAGGGGTCGAACGGGATCCCGGCGGGCTTCGAGTTGGTCAGCAGGGACCGGAAGCGGTCGTCCTTGTCGGTGATCTTGATCGTGGCCGAGCCGAAGTCCGCGCTCATCAACGTGTCACGCAGCGAGGTGCTGGGCCAGCCGTCCCAGCCGACCAGCGGCGGGTAGCGCCAGTCGTGGTAGTGATTCTCCGGCGGCTCGTCGTTGCTGCTGGCAAGCCGGAAGAAGTGCGTACTGGCGCCGTCCTTGTGATAGACGACCTTGGGATGCGTGCCGTCGAAGCGCACCTGTGACCGCGCGTAGGTCACCTGGCTCGCGTGCTGGGTGGTGGTCACGTACTCGACCTGGTTGGTCGACTGGTTGATCCAGGAGATCACGTGCTCGAAGTCGTGCCGGTGGCCGCCGAGGCTGCTGCCGGGCACGGCCTGGTCCTTCTCGAAGTAGCTGGCGTACACGACCGCGCACCACCCGTTGTTGCACTTCGAGCGGGCGTAGGTCTGGGAGTTGTCGAGGTCGGACTGGTCCCGGCAGTTGCCGTTCACGGCGCCGGTCGGGTTGAGGCCGGGATTGAGCGTGCCGTCCGGGCCGATGGCCGGCGTGGCGTAGCACCCGTCGGTGTCGTAGTCGTACGCCGGTGAGAACGACTGCTCGTACCCGTTCGCATTCTGCGGGAGGCTCGGCGGCGGGGCGGCGTACGCGGCTGCGGCGGAGGTGACCATCAGCGCAGTGGTGGCGAGCACTACGCCGAGCAGGCGCTTGGCGCGACGCCGGCGTGGCGGAGGCGGGGCGGATTCGGGCATGCATCGCTCCTTCAGGAACGTCAGGTCCGGCCGGCGTACGGCGGGACCTCGGGGCGGAAACAACGAGTCGACGATGACAGGTCGGCCCCACCACAGCACATACGTTACGTGCCTACGGATTGACGTTCCGTCAACAGCCGGACGACGCATGCCGATGGGCACGGGGAAGGTATGCGCTTGACGGAGACTGCTGACATCTGGTGGAAGAACGCGGTGATCTACTGCCTCGACGTCGAGGCGTTCTTCGACACCGACGGCGACGGACGCGGCGACCTGCGGGGAGTGAGCCAGCGGATCGACCACTTGGCCGAGCTCGGGGTGACCTGCCTGTGGCTGATGCCGTTCTATCCGACGCCGGACCGCGACGACGGGTACGACATCACCGACTTCTACGGGGTCGATCCGCGGTTGGGTACGCACGGGGACGTGGTGGAGCTGATCACGCTCGCCCGGGATCGTGGCATCCGGGTGATCGCCGATCTGGTCGTCAACCACACCTCCAACCAGCATCCGTGGTTCCAGAGTGCGCGGGCCTCGCGGGAGTCGCCGTACCGAGGTTGGTACGTCTGGCGGGACGAACCGCCGGCGGACGCGGACAAGGGCGTCGTCTTCCCGGACCAGGAGACCAGTCTGTGGCAGTACGACGAGGAGGCGAAGCAGTACTACCTGCACCAGTTCTACAAGCATCAGCCGGATCTCGACATCGCCAACGCGGAGGTGCGCGAGGAGATCGAGCGCGTGATCGGCTTCTGGCTCGAGCTCGGGCTGTCCGGGTTCCGGGTGGACGCCGTACCGTTCCTGATCGACACGGCCGGCGCGCTGGACGCGGCCAACTTGCCCAAACCGCACGACTACCTTCGCGACCTGCGCGCGTTCGTGGACCGGCGGTACGGACAGGCGATCCTGCTCGGCGAGGTCAACCTGCCGTATGAGGACGTCCGGCGGTTCTACGGGGACGAGGACGGCGACGAGCTGACGATGTGCTTCGACTTCATCGGGATGCAGCGGCTCTTCCTCTCGCTGGCGCGGCACGAGCCGGCCGAGCTGGTGAAGGCGTTGCGCGCGCGTCCGGTGGTGCCGGAGGACGCGCAGTGGGGCACGTTCGTGCGGAACCACGACGAGCTCACCCTGGACAAGCTGTCCGACGCGGAGCGTCAGGAGGTCTTCGACGCGTTCGGCCCGGACAAGGACATGCAGCTCTACGGTCGCGGCCTGCGCCGGCGGCTGCCACCGATGCTGGGCAACGACCAGGCCCAGCTCAAGATGGTCTACAGCCTGCTGTTCTCGCTGCCGGGCACGCCGGTGCTGTTCTACGGCGAGGAGATCGGCATGGGGGAGAACCTTGCCGTGGAAGGCCGGTACGCCGTGCGGACGCCGATGCAGTGGACGACAGACCCGAACGGCGGCTTCTCGATGGCCGATCCGGACGAGCTGGCCACGCCGGTCGTCGAGGGCGAATACGGGCCCGAGCACGTCAACGTCGCGGCGCAGCGGCACGATCCGGACTCGCTGCTGAACTGGATGAAGCTGCTCATCGAGCGCTACCGCGAGTGCCCTGAGTTGTCCTGGGGAGAGTGCACGATCCTGGAGACCGAAGCACAGTCGGTGTTCGCGCATCGCTCCGACCACGAGGACGGTACGATCGTTGCCGTCCACAACTTCGCGGCGGAGCCGGCCGAGATCACCCTGGCGGTGGCAGGCGCCGGCGCCGGTCTCCGCGCGGTCGATCTGCTCTGCGAGGGTACGACGGACGTCGGCAGCGACGGCCTGCTGTCGCTCCAGCTCGCGCCCTACGGTTGCCGCTGGCTCCGCGTCGTACGCCCTGGTGATCGGTACATCATCTGAACGGCCGCAAACGATCTTCTTGGCGAACGGTCTACCTGCTAGCAGGAATCCTTCCTGGGGGTGAACCGTAGTCCTTTCTTGCTGCTTGAACCCGGCTGTCGCAAACCCTCGTGTGCGAGGTGTCAGTTGGTCAACACAGCAAGGAGAAACCTGAGATGAAACGCCTCGCCTTCCTCGTCGGTACGGCCGTGATCGGGCTGTCCACTCTCACTGCCTGCGGCGGCAACTCCAACGCCTCGTCGAGCGCCCCGCAGAGCAGTCCCAGCTCGTCGGCGCCGGCCACGTCGGGAGCGGCCAAGCTGTCCACGGCCACCGTGGGGAACTTCGGCAAGGTGGTTGTCGACGGCGCCGGGCGCACGCTGTACGTGTACGACGTGGACACCGCCAAGCCCTCGAAGTCGAACTGCAACGGCGCGTGCGCGACGGCCTGGCCACCGCTGCTGGCCGGCACCGGTACGACGCAGGTGAGCGGGGTGTCCGCCTCGCTGGTGGGTACGGTGACTCGCTCGGACGGAACCAAGCAGGTCACTCTCGCCGGCTGGCCGCTCTACTACTACGCCAACGACGCCAAGCCCGGGGATGCGACCGGTCAGGCCGTCGGCGGCACCTGGTGGGTCGACGGTGCCAACGGCCAGAAGATCACCACCCAGGCGTCGTCGAGCACCCCTTCCGGGAACTCCGGCTACTGATCCACTCGACCGGGGATGCTGAACTCATCCATTCGTGGTCAGTGATGCAAGGGAGCGGCACATGAAGAAACCCCTGTGGGTTGTCGTCGGTGGGGTAGTAGCAGTCCTGGGGCTGCTGTTCACCCTGCAGGGCACGGACGTCATCGGCGGCAGCGCGATGAGTGGCACCACCTTCTGGGCGATCGCCGGTCCGGTCATCCTCGTGATCGGTCTGGTCGTGGTCGTGATGGGCGTCAGGGGGAGGCGCGGCTGACAGGTTGGAGCTGCGGGCCCTCGAAATCTTGACAGAGTTAAGTAAAGGCTCCAATATCCTATCGGATCCGTGTTCCTGGGAGCGTGTGGCGAAGACCGCGCGCATCAGGGGTCTCGGCTGTCAGATGATCAGAGAGGTCACCGCTCATGACCAGATCCCTTCGCAAGAGGGCTACGCGCGGCGTCGTCGCGCTTGTCGCCGTCGGCGCGCTGCTCCCGGCGGGCGCGGCGGCGACGCCTTCCGCCGTACCTGGCGCGAGTGGGCCACCGCAGGGGCCGCGCGGCGTCGCCACGAAGACGGGTGCAGCAGTCACCACGAAGACCAGCGCGGCGAGCATCAGCACCCCGGCGACCGTCACTGCAGGTGCGAGCCCGTCGCTCGGGCCGGCGGGTGACGCCGCGGCGAAGCCCTACATGGGCTGGAGCAGCTACAGCATGCAGGTGTACTCGAACGACGGCGGCAACTGGATCTCGGCGGACCAGATCATCGCCCAGTCGGATGCGATGCACAAGAAACTCCAGCCGTACGGCTACAAGTACATCAACATCGACGCGGCCTGGAACGGCGGCACCGACGAGTACGGCCGGCCCGTGCCGAGCAAGAAGCTGTTCCCGAACGGTCTGCAGGCCGTCATCGACCACATCCACGCGAACGGCCAGAAGGTCGGGCTCTACAGCATCCCGGGCATCTCGAAGGGGATGATGGACGCTGCCTACCCGATCTACGGCCACCCGGGGTGTACGACGGCGAACCTGGCCAAGCAGCCGTTGCAGCAAGGCGACTACTGGGGCTTCGGGTACCGGATGGACATGGCGAACCCGTGCGCCCAGGCATACATCGATTCGATCGCCGATCTCTACGCGTCGTGGGGTGTCGACTTCCTGAAGTTCGACAGCGTCACGCCGGGTTCGGGTCACAACGACCTGTCGATGGATGCGCGCGAGGAGGTCAAGGGCTGGTCGCAGGCGCTCGCCCGGCACAAGATCTGGCTCGAGCTCTCCTGGGCCCTCGACATCAACTACGCGGACTACTGGAAGTCGGTCGCGAACGGCTGGCGGGTCGAGTGGGACGTCGAGTGCTACTGCCCGGGTGAGGCGCTCACGGCCTGGCCGAACATCGCGCGACTCTTCCCGAAGGCGGCCGACTGGTGGAGGCACGCCGGGCCCGGTGGCTGGAACGACTTCGACTCCCTCGATGTCGGCAACGGCACGATGGACGGTCTGACCAAGGACGAGCGCCGTACGGCGGCAACGCTGTGGGCCGTCTCCGCCGCTCCGTTCTACATCGGCAACGACATGACCAAGCTCGACTCGTACGGCGTGGAGCTGCTCACGAACCCCGAGGTCATCGCGGTCAACCAGGCCGGGCGTCCCGCGCAGCCGGTGTCGACCAAGACCAACCGGCAGGTGTGGTACTCGCTGAACGCAGACAGCTCGTACACCGTGGCGATGTTCAACCTCGGGACCACCGAGGCCGACATGACGGCGAACTTCGCCGACCTCGGTCTGGACGGCTCCGCCAAGGTGCGCGACCTCTGGGCCCGCAAGGACCTGGGACAGTTCACGTCCAGCTACACCGCGGCGACCGTTCCCCCGCACGGCGTCCGGTTGTTCAAGGTCACGCCGCAGAAGGGCGCGACGATCCGCGTCAACGACGACGATCTGCGCGTCGGGTACGACGGTGCCTGGCAGCGCAACGGCAACAACGAGGTGCCGGCAGTGTCGGAGCCGTTGACGGTCGCGGTCACCGACTCGGGTGCCGCCGCTCCGAAGGCGGCCGCCACCTCCGGCGTGCGGACTGTCGAGCTGAACGACAACGACCCGGGGATCGTCTACACCGGTTCGTGGAGCGCGAGTGCGGGCCGCGGGCTCGGCGACTATCAGGACGACGTGCACTGGTCGGAGACCAACGGCGACGCCTTCACGTACAGCTTCGTCGGCAACGGCGTCGACTACATCACGGAGAAGGACCCGTCACAGGGTGAAGTCGAGATCTACGTCGACGGTGCGTTGAAGGCGACCGTGGACACCCACGCCGACTCGCGCTCGGCGCAGCAGCTGGTCTACAGCATCTCGGACCTGCCGAACGGGACCCACACGATCCGCGGCGTGAAGAAGTCGGGACAGTTCATGCTGGTCGACAAGCTGGTCATCCGGCAGGAGAGCCTGCTGAACCCGGGTACGGCGGCGTTCGACAAGGCAGCGCCGGCCGATGTCACGACCGAGATCGGGCGTGACCCCGGTGAGCTGGTGTCGATCGCCAACGCCGGCAAGGCTCTCGTCAAGGGGACCGACTACACCGTCGACGGCAAGGTCGTGACGATCAAGCAGGCGTACCTCGCGGCGCAGCCGACCGGCAGCACCAAGCTGGACTTCAGCTTCCACGGTGACTACCGCGACGACGTCCACGCGGCGACCGCGAACGGCGCGGCCATCGAGTTCGCCTTCAAGGGCACGGCGGTCGACTGGGTCACGGCGCTCGGCCCGGACCAGGGCGACGCCGACGTCTACATCGACAACAAGCTCGTGAAGCGGGTGAACCTCGCCAACCCGGCGCGGGTCACGACCCAACCGGTGTTCACCCAGTCCGGCCTGAAGGACGGTTCGCACACTCTGCGCATCGTGAAGGTCTCGGGCGACGTACTACGCAACGACCTGATCCGCTACACGACAGGAAAGTAAGCGCCGCGGCCCCCGCGGGCTGGGAGATCACCCAGCCCGCGGGGGCTCTTCGGTCGGCAGCGCGCGGACGGACAGGAGGGTGGCGCCGATGTCGCGGATGCCGGCGAGGACTCCGTGGAGTTGCGCCTGGTCCACGACCGGCCCGGTGAGGGTCGACGTACCGTCATCTTGACGAGTGATGGTGAGGTCGCCGAGCCAGGCCGGCCAGTGGTCGTCGAGGTGCCCGGCCACTGTGAACTGGTAGCGCCGGCCACTGGTCAACGGACTGCGGTTTGGTCGAGTGCGGCCGTCGTACGGTCGGCGTTGGCGGTCTGCGGGTGTCGCTGGTTGCGCCACAGGGAGATGCCGAGCCCGATCAGAGCCACGCCGGTCGGGATCGCGAGCGGCCGGTTGAACGACTCCGGCAGGACGGCGAGAGCCAGCGTCGCTAGCGTGCCGATGGCGAGGAGTGCGGCGGCCCATCGCGCGAGGACGCGAGCGCGGAACAACGCGATACCGAAGAGGAGACCGCCGGCCAGGTAGCCCACGCCTTCGGCGGAGAGTGCGGTCTGCATCAGACCGATGTCGCCGGCCGGCGTACCACCCGCGGCTTTGATGAGTACGTCGTTGACGTAGCCGGGCGCGGTGTCGGCCAGCGTTGGGAACACGACGGTAGCGACGAACTCGATCCCCAGCATGACGATGTAGCCGGCGCTGAAGACGAGGTAGCCGATCAGCCCGAGAATCCCGATCTGCCGGACCTGCCGCAGATACATCCCGGTGATCCCGGCGAGTGCCAGCACGGCCATGACGAACTTCAGGCCGTTGCGGACGACCCACTCGGTAGTGGTGACGGACGCTACCTCCATCGCGGGGTGGTTGATCTGCACAGTGCAGAAGATCAGTCCGGCGACCGCGGCGGAAAGGCCGGCGGCCCGGGTGAGGCTGGTGGTGGTCACGGTCATGACGAGCTCCTTGGGGTTCTGGAGGCCGGGCCCGGAGAGCCTGGCGATGACCACGACAGTAGGAATCGCGGTGATGACCACACATCACCAAGCGATGCGACCGAGTTGGTGATTGGCGGCTACAGCAGGCCGAGTTCGGTGGCGCGAAGTACGGCGGCTCGCCGCGTCTTCACGTCGAGCTTGGTGAAGATGTGCCTGGTGTGGGTCCGCAACGTATTGACCGAGACGAACAACCGCTGGGCGATCTCCGGACCGGTCAGGTCGGTCGCCAGCAGCCGCAGGACGTCCAGTTCACGGTCGCTCAGGGCTTCGCCGTACGGGCTGGTGATGGTCGCAGCTCCCGTGTCGGGCACGGCTGTCCGCAGAAGCCGGGTCGCGTGCTCAGCGCTGTCCGGCCGCTGTTCTGCGGCCCGAAGTAGGTCCTGCATGGCTGGGCCCTCGTCGAGAAACAGCCGCGCGTAGCCCGCCGGGACGGCTTGGGCGAGAGTCGGCGCCAGCGCGGCATGCGCTTGGTCGGCGTCGCCTCGGGCGTGGTGGGCGAGCGCTCGCAGCATCTGGGTTTCGACCACGCCGCCGCCGCGACCGGCTGCTTGCGCCTCGCCGTGCACTCGGTCGAGCAGGGTCAAGGCATCCTCGGGCTGGTGTTGGGCGGTCAGGAGACGGGCGAGGGTGAGCTGGTCGAATTCGGCCAGGTATGCCGGCTCGTCGGTGACCGCGACCCGATGCTCCCGCGCCCAGTCCCAGGCGTCGGCCAGCTGTCCCCGGGCGATCCGTAGCCGGGCCTTCGCGGCCGGGATGGGGCGTACGTTCGGGAAGTACCCAGGCAGGTAGAGCGGTTCGGCTTGCTCAAGCATGTCCAGTGCGCCGTCGAGGTCGCCGCGTGCCTGGACAAGTCCGGCCATGGCGACGTACCAGCGATGCCGGTTCTCCAGCAGGGACGCTGCTTCTCCGAGCTCCCTGGCCAGCCGCAGATGGTGCTCGGCGGCGTCCAGGTCGCCCTGCTCGCGAAGTACGTCGGCGAGGCCGACGTGGAGATCACCGATGGAGGCCAGCACCGGACCGGTACGACGTTCCGCGGTTGCCAGCGCTCGCTCGTAGAGACGGCGTGCCTCGATCGGTTGCCCACGAGCCAGCCACATGTTGGCCAGCACCACGGTCGCGCCTAGCGCGTCGGCGATGGTGCCGGCGGCCTGCAGACTGCTCACCGCTTCGCTGAACGTGTCGACTGCCGTGACGAGATCGCCCGACGCCCAGGCCGCCAGGCCGAGGAAGCCTGCTGCGCCGCCGCGGGTGAGATGGTCCTGCGGTCCGGCCAGGTCGAGTGCGTGCCGGGCGTGCGCGATCGTGCCGTCGACGTCACCGCGCGCCTGCGCGACCGCGGCTCGGTAGATCGTGATCGTGGCCGGCAGGAGCCGCAGTTCGTCCAGGCGCGCGTCCTCGGATCCCGTCCCTTCCACGGGCGCTGTCGACGACTGTCCGGACGCAATTGCTGCGTCGGCGTGGTCGAGCCAGGCGTCGACACCGTCGAGATCGCCTTCGGACAACCGCGTCCAGGCGAGATACGCGCTCAGGAGAGGACGTCGGCGTACGACGTCGTCGGGCAAGGACTGGAGCCATCCACGCAAGGTGCGGTCCTGGCGGTGCCGTCGCAGTTCGGAGATGGCCAGCTCCACCAGATCGGCTGCTCGCTCGGAGTCGCCGGCGGCCAACGCATGCGTCACCGCGTCGGCGACCGTGCCGTTCTCGGCGTGCCACTGGCTTGCGGCCCGGTGCAGCTCGCGCAGTTTGGCTGGATGCTGTTGGGCGAGTCGTGCACTGAGTGCGTCGCCGAACAGGTGGTGGTAGCGGTACCACTGGCGCGACGCATCAAGGGGAACGAGGAACAAGTTGCCTCGCTCGAGAGCTTCCAGCGTCTTCTGTCCGTCGGTGCGGCCGGTCAGTGCGTCACACAGCGGGCCGCTCAACTCTCGCAGGACGGAGGTGCCGAGGAGGAACTCGCGCGTCTCGTCCGGCTGGCCGCGCAGTACCTCTTCCACGAGGTAGTCGAGGACGAAGCGGTGGCTGCCGGCGAACGCCTCGATGAACGCAGCCGCATCGTCCTGACCACGCATTGACACGGCGGCCAGTTGGAGGCCGACGGCCCAGCCCTCGGTCCGGTTCTCCAGGGCGGTGACGTGCGCGGGAGCGAGGTCGAGTCCCATCACCTGGTTGAGGAACGCGTCGGTCTCGGCCGGGGTGAAGCGAAGGTCCGCGGCTCGCAGCTCGATGAGCTCGCCACGGCTGCGCAGGCGGGCCAGTGGCAGCGGTGGGTCGGCGCGTGTCGTGATGGCGATCGTGGCCCGCGGTGGAAGATGGTCGAGCAGGAAGGTCATCGCTGCGTGGACCTCGGGCGCTTCGATCACGTGGTAGTCGTCCAGCGCGAGAACGGTCGATCCTTGCAGCAGGTCCAGATCGTTGATCAGGCTGACCAGGATCGCCTCGGTGGGCAGGGCTCTGTCGGTGTTCAACAGCGCGGCAGCGTCGGTGCCCACTTCCAGGTGCCGCAGCGACGCGACAAGGTGGACGAGGAACCGGCGAAGGTCGTTGTCCTCGCTGTCGAGCGACAGCCAGGCCTCGCGGCCGGTCGCGGTCAGCCATTGGCTCATCAGGGTTGTCTTGCCGAATCCAGCCGGCGCAGACACCAAGACCAGTCGGGGCTGCGATCCCTGGTCCATCCGGAGCGATGCGGTCAGTCGCGGGCGGGCCACCAGTTCGCGGCGCGGCAACGGGACGTGGAGCTTCGACCCGAGGATCACTCCCGCCTGGCCTGTGCTCATGGTCGAACGTTAGCGCCAGGCATCCCCAGGGGCCCGGACGTAGCGTCGCCAGACGTAGCGCCACGGGATGACGGCAACGATGACGACGATGAAGGAGCAGCTGAACAGCACGTCCCGCGCTTCGGCGTTCAGGTCGTTGGAGACCAGCTGGGGAATCGCGACCGCACCGATCCAGATGACCTTCCAGATCACCTCGAACAGCAGGATCGGCAGCATCCGCACGGGGTACCTGAGCCCGAGGAACGCGAGCAGCGACATGGCCGTCAGCAGACAGGCGACAACCCCTTCCATCACCGGGAGCGATCGAGCGTCCTGAACCACGACCGGCCACTTGACGACCACCAGCCCGATCCCCATGAACGCATACCCGAACCGCATGACATTCAGCTGCCGGGTAGTCAGCCCTTCGTCGAAAGAGGTGCTGGAGGTTGGTCCGCGTGGTTCGTCGTGATCGACAGTCCTGCTTCGTGTGGTCATGCCCCAAGGCTGGGGGTGGGTGGGGGGTTCGCCTAGGAAGGTTGCTGTTTGTGGGAAATGGGGGTCAGATGAGTCATGGAGGACGCCTCAGCGGCGGAGATCGCCGTGGTGCTCGAACGGGTCGGGGGACGGCTCAAGCAACTCCGCGCGCGCCGCCGGCTGACGCTCACCGATGTTGCGACGGCGACGGGGATCTCGAAGAGCACGATGTCGCGGCTCGAGAGTGGGCAGCGGCGGCCGACCCTGGAACTGTTGCTGGCGTTGTCGAATGTGTATCGGGTGCCACTGGACGACCTCGTCGCGGCGCCGGCGCAGGGCGATCCGCGGATCCGGCTCAAGCCCAGTCTCGTCAAGGGGCGGACGGTGATCCCGCTGACCCAAGAGCCCGACGGTACGCAGGCCTGGAAGATCGTCATTCCGGCCAGCAAGGCGCCCCCGGAGCTCCGGGCGCACGACGGCCACGAATGGATTTACGTGCTGTCCGGCCACCTGCGTCTCATCCTCGGCGATGAGGAGTCGGTGCTCGGACCCGGCGAGGTCGCTGAGTTCAGCACCGAGGAGCCGCATTGGTTCGGCAGCACCGGCGACGAGCCCGCGGAGATCCTCAGCATCTTCGGCCGCCCCGGCGAACGGATGAATGCCGGCGGGACGACTCCGCACGCTTAGCGCAGGTCGAGTCGCATGAGGATGCGGGGATGGCCGGCCAGGACGGACGTGGTGCCGGCGGCTTTGGTGAAGCCGGCGTGTTCGAAGTTCTTGCGGAGTCCGGCGTACGCCATGGTCAGGTCGACCTTGGCCTCGCCATTGTCCAGCGGATAGGCCTCGATCATGGGCGCGTCGTGGTCGCGGGCGAAGTCGACTGCGCCGGTGATGAGGGTGTGCGAGATGCCCCGCTTGCGATGACCAGGGCGGACGCGGATGCACCACAGTGACCAGACCGGCAGATCGTCGACGTGCGGGATCTTGCGGTTGCGGGCGAAGGAGGTCGCCGAGCGTGGTGCGATCGCGGCCCAGCCGACCGGGGTGTCGCCGTCGTACGCGAGTACTCCCGGAGCGGGCTCGGCTCGGCAGAGCTCGGCGACATACTCGCCTCGGGCCGGACCGCGCAGTTCGTTGTTCAGCTTGGACGGGATCCGGTAGCTCAGGCACCAGCAGACGTTGGACCCAGGCGATCTCGGGCCGAGGACAGCACGAACATCCTCGAAGACCGCAGCCGGGCGAATCTCGATGCTCATGGCCTCACGATCGCACGCGGTACGCACGCCAGTCGGACGCTCGGCGAACACACAGTCAGAGTGAGGCTGGTTGCGCCGCCTCCTGCTCAGTCGATGGGATGAAGTCGGTGGACCTGGCGAGCCGCGAGTGGGCTCCGAACCAGGCGTCCAGTACGGCGTCGTCGCCGAGCACGTCGAAGAGGGCCGGGCCCCGCTCGACGATGCGCAGCAGAGCGAGCAGGCGCTGCGTCGTCTCGCACATGATCGTCCCTCCGCCCAGCGTCGTAGCTTCCTGATCCCAGCCGCCGTCTCAACCGTGCCTCGGCTCGAAGCAGACGAAGTGGACGGCGCTGCAGGTCTGAACGCCGAGACCCCTCTCCCCACCCATCGCGTGGAGAGCACGAGTCGTTACAGATCCGGTCCAACGCATGGATCCGGGGATCGCGGGCACCCGGACGGGGTTGGATACCCCGAACCCGTAAAGGAGAGACCGATGGGTGTCGGAGACAAGATGAAGAACGTCGCGGACGCTGCCAAGGGCAAGGCCAAGGAGAAGGTCGGCGACGCGACCGACGACCGCGACCTGCAGGCCGAGGGCCAGGCGGAGAAGACGAAGGCCGACCTGAAGCAGGCCGGCGAAAAGGCCAAGGACGCCTTCAAGGACTGACCTCAGCATCCCGAGGGACCCCATCCAGCCAGATGCGGTCCCTCGGGCGTTTACGGGGTGCTGGCCGCCGCTGAAGTTGCCCGAGGGCACGGATTGGTGAGCGGAGTCCGTAATCCGGTTGATGGGGTGAGGGGGTAGTGCGGTGCGGGGGGCGGTGGCAGACTGCGGTTGGCGGGCTGTTGGGGAGTCAGCAGCCGGGGTGACTGGGGGACATGATGGCGGTTGGTGGCGTCGACACCTATTACGACTACGACGAGAAGCAGTGGAAGAGCCGGAGGCTCGGCGGCGGACCGATCCGCCGCGGCCCGGTGTGTCCTGCTCCGAGGACGCCGTCGCACGAACAGCACGGCTCCGGCACGACCACCCACGCCGAAAGCCGCGCGAAGAACACCGCAACCCGCGCCTCGGTCTAGCGGCCCGGAAGAGCTCCACAGCACCTAGCGGCGGCCAGTCGGGGTGTGGACTGCGCCTGTCCGGGTACAGGCCTAGAGGAGGCTACTGCGGAGTAAGGGGTGTGGTGTGACTACTGGCGAGCGGGTCGTGCGGGATGTTGGTGAGCGAGAGGCTCGGGAGACTGCTGAGGCGGCCCGCGAGACGGTGTGGGTGCGACCGAGCTTCGCCAAGCAGCTGTATCTGGGGGACTTCGACCTGTCGCTGATCCATCCGCATCCACGCGCCACGCCCGACGACACCGTCCGCGGGGACGAGTTCCTCGGCCGGCTCGCGGCGTACTGCGAGACCCTCGACGGCCTGCTGATCGAGCGCGAGGACCGCGTCCCGGACGAGTATCTGCAGGGATTCGCCGACCTGGGTGTGTTCGGCCTGAAGATTCCGGCCGAGTACGGCGGACTCGGCCTGCCGATGTCGTACTACGGGCGCGCGTTGATGCTGATCGGGTCGGTGCACCCGACTCTCGGTGCGCTGGTGTCCGCGCACCAGTCGATCGGCGTACCGGAACCGGTGAAGCAGTTCGGCACCGACGAGCAGAAGCAGCGCTTCCTGCCGCGTTGTGCGGGTGGTGCGGTGACCGCGTTCCTGCTGACCGAGCCTGATGTCGGCTCCGACCCGGCGCGGATGGCGTCGACCGCGACGCCGACCGACGACGGCGAGGCCTACCTGCTCGACGGGGTGAAGCTGTGGACCACGAACGGCGTGATCGCCGAACTCGTCGTGGTGATGGCTCGCGTTCCCGAGCACGACGGTCAGCGCGGCGGCATCACGGCGTTCGTGGTCGAGGCGGACTCGCCCGGCATCACGGTGGAGAACCGCAACGCGTTCATGGGCCTGCGCGGGCTCGAGAACGGCGTGACCCGCTTCCATCAGGTCCGGGTGCCGGCCGAGAACCGGCTGGGCCGCGAGGGGGAGGGCCTCCGGATCGCTCTCACGACGCTGAACACCGGACGACTGTCGATCCCCGCACTGTGCGCCGCGGCCGGCAAGTGGTGCGTGAAGATCGCCCGCGAATGGTCGTCGGAGCGGGTCCAGTGGGGCCGTCCGGTCGGCAAGCACGCGGCGGTGGCCGAGAAGCTCTCGTTCATCACGGCGACCACGTTCGCGCTCGAGGCGGTGCTCGACCTGTCGGCGCAGTTGGCCGATGCGGGGAGCAAGGACATCCGGATCGAGGCCGCACTCGCCAAGTTGTGGTCGAGTGAGATGGCCTGGAAGGTCGCCGACGAACTGGTGCAGATCCGCGGCGGCCGTGGCTACGAGACGGCCGACTCACTCGCCGCCCGCGGGGAGCGCGCCGTACCGGCGGAGCAGATCCTGCGCGATGTGCGGATCAACCGGATCTTCGAAGGCTCGACCGAGATCATGCATCTGCTGATCGCGCGGGAGGCGGTCGACGCGCACCTGGCTGCGGCCGGCGACCTCGCCTCGGCCGACGCGGATCTGCGGGCCAAGGCCAGAGCCGCCGTGAAGGCCAGCGGGTTCTACGCGAAGTGGCTGCCACAACTTGCCGTGGGCAAGGGATCCGTGCCGACGTCGTACGCCGAGTTCGGCCCGCTGGCGAATCAGCTCCGGTACGTCGAACGCGCGGCCCGCCGGCTGGCCCGGCAGACCTTCTACGGGATGAGCCGGTGGCAGGCCAAACTCGAATACCGGCAGGGATTCCTCGGCCGGATCGTGGACATCGGTGCGGAGTTGTTCGCGATGGCGGCCTCGTGTTCGCGGGCCGAGATGCTCCGGACGGACGATCCGGTCCGCGGCGAAGCGGCGTACGAGCTGGCAGGGGCGTTCTGCGAGCAGGCGCGGTTGCGGGTGGATCACCTGTTCGACCAACTGTGGTCGAACACCGACGACAGCGATCGGCGCTTGGCGGATCGAGTGCTGGACGGCAGGTACACCTGGCTCGAGGACGGCGTGATCGACCCGTCCGAAGGCACCGGCCCCTGGATCGCCGCCTGGCAACCGGGCGAGTCCAAGGCCTCCAACCACTCGCGCCGCTACCGCTGAACCCTCGCTACTTGCTCGCCCCGGCTTCGGCATCGCGGATCAGCTCGGTGGCGACGTCGCGGAGTTTGCGATTGGTCTGGCGGCTGAAGCGGATCAGAGTGTCGAAGGCACGGCCGGACCTGATCGAGTAGCGCTCCATCAGCAGGCCGACCGCCTGGCCGATCAGGTCGCGGGTCTCGATGGCGGCGAGCAGGTTCTCCTCCCGTTGCGCACCCGCGTAGGCGACGGCCGCGTGGGCGGCGAGCAACCTGCCGACATGCTCGGACTCGTCGGTGAAGGCGTTGGCCTCTTGGGCGTACAGGTTGAGCGCGCACAGGCTGTCGTCCTTCACGAACATGGGGAAGGCCAGCACACTCAGGGCTCCCAGCTCGGCCGCGCGGGGAGCGAACCGCGGCCAGCGGACCTCCCGGCGCATGTCGTCGACCCGGATGATCCGGCGCTCGTGCAGCACAGCGTCCAGGCACGGCCCCTCGTCGAATTCCGTCATCACGGCGTCGACACGGGCCGGCAGCACGCCCGACTCAGCCTTGTGCTCCACCCGGTTGCCACCGACGAGCGCCGTCACGGAACCAGCCTCTGCCCCGGGGACGAGATCCATGGCCGCCTGCACGACTTCTCGCAGTACCGCATCAGGATCATCGGCTTCGTGAAGTTCCCGGGCCAGTTCGCTCAGCGCATGGGCGAGCTGGCCCGGCTCCGACTGAGTGTCTTGCGGTGCCGGCCCTAGACCCCCCGAACTGCGGCGATCGGCCACGAGCACTCCTGCTTTCCTGGGTAGCACCGCGAGGCACTCCAGTCCAGGGGTTTGGCGATTTGCTCGAGCACTGGGGTTGATCTAAGCGCTTCCAGCGGTCATAGTGGTTCAGCCTCAGACAGCCGGGCACCGATTTCGTCGACCTGCCGAGGCTTCTATGCGCGATGCTGACACCAGCACTGTCCGCGAACTGATTGCCGCCTTCCACGCCGTCGAGGCCGAGCTGCGCGCGGCCCGCTGCACCGCCGATCTCGATCAGCTGACCGCCTTGATCCGACGCAAACGTTCGACCCTGTGCGAACTGCGCCGTCGCCGCCTGCAGCTGTCCTGCGTGGCGTGATCCCTCACCCACTGTCCGATTGCGGGCCCGTCCCTCTCCGGAGGGGGCAGGGGGAGCGGGCCCGCAATCACCTTCCTGCATCAATCGTTGACGTCGTGCAGTTCGAGGACGCGGTTGTCGAGGCGGGGGACGATCTGCCCCAGGACGAGCTCCTTGAAGTGGGTGGTCTGCTGGTGCGCGGCGAAGGCCTCGCGGGACTTGTACCGCTCGAGCAGCACGTACGTGCGTTCGTCGTCCAGCTGGCGATAGGCGACGAACGAGAGGTTCCCGGGTTCGGTCCGTGCCGCCTCGATCAGCCGGGGTAGCACGGCGAGCACCGCGTCCTCCTCGCCCTTCTTCATCGTGTGCCTGGCGATCACCAGAAGCTCGGTCACAGGTCCTTCTCTCTCTAGGCTCGGTACGACGCTATCCGCCCGTCGCTTCGGCGAACACCGACGTCTCAGGACGGCACGCGGTTGGGTTCCGGCGTACCGGGCGGATGGCTACTGTTGACAGGTGGGGATGGGGCCGGGTGGCCCGGCAGTGGGGCTGGAGTTGGGGGTCCGGGCGGAGCTTCGGGCTGTTCCTGGGCTGCTGCTTTCGTTGCGGCTGTTGCCGCTCGGGTACGACGCTCTGACCGGGACTGTGGAGCGGGAGCTCGCCGACAACCCGATGCTCGAGCGAACGCCGGGGTCCCCGTGCCCGGGGTGCGGGCGTCACCGTACGTCGGACAGTTGCCCGCGGTGCTCCGGCGTACTCCGGTATGCCGGCAACGACCCGGCCGTGATGCCCTTCGACACCCTGGAGGCAGCGGCCGCTTGTGAGATCCGGTCCGACTGCCGCGAGGTGCTGCCGGTCGTGATCGCGCACCTCACCAGTCGTGGGCTGCTCGACGCCGAGCCGGACCAGATCGCGACAGCGCACGGCCTTGCGCCGCGAGCTGTCGACGAGGCGGTACGAGCGATCAAGGCGGCCGGACCGGTCGGGGTCGCGGAGACCTCGGTCGTCGACCTGTTGGTCGCCCAGTCCCGCGCACTCGTGGCGGCCGGTGCCGCCGAGCCTTGGATCGTCGACCTGGTCCGGGATCACCTGGAGGCCGTCGCCACGGGGGATACCGCCACCGTTGTCCGAGCACTCCGGGTCTCGCGGGAGGACGTAGAAGATGCGTTCCGGCTCGTCCGGGCCCGGTTGCGGCCGGTCGCTGTCGTCGAGGTGCCGCAACGGCCGGAGGCGTCCGGGATCCCCGACGTGTTCGTCTATCGCACCGATTCGGGTGCCTTCGAGGTCGAGGTGCCGGACAGTGACTGGTTCGGTCTGCGCGTGGCCGAGGTGACGTCTGCGGTGCGGGCCGACTCTGAAGCAGTCGCCTGGCTCGGCGGACACGAACGGGCTGCCCGAGAGCTGCTGCGCCAGCTCGACACACGTGGCAGTGTGTTGCGGCGGGTGGCGACGTACATGGTCGATCGTCAGGCCGGCTACTTCGAGCGCGGCCCGGCGGGGCATGTCCCGCTCAACCGGACCGACGTCGCCGTCGAGCTGGGGCTGCACCCCTCCACGGTCAGTCGCTGCGTCGCCGGCAAGCTGCTGCGCCGCCCCGACGGGAAGATCGTCGCACTGGCCGATCTGCTGGGTGGCGCGGTGGCGATCAAGGCACGGATCGCGGAGCTGGCCGCGGCCGGCCGGGTCAGCGATGCCCGACTGTGTCGCGCCCTTGCGGACAGCGGACACAAGGTCGCGCGCCGGACGGTGGCGAAGTACCGCGCCGAGCTGGGCATCGCCGCCGGCGGTCTGCGCCGAACCTGACTTCGGCCGCGGGTCGCTCCAGCCCCGCCATGCGAAGAGTGCTTCGGCTGCGTGCGCTCCGCCGAGTTGGCATGAATTGTGCAGTAGGTGGGTGAGACCACGCGAGAGGGAGACATCCATGCACGACATCGACCGGGCACTGTTCGAGTCCGAAGCCTTCGGCGAAGGTGAGCAGAACGAATACCAGGAGTTCGGCGAGACGTCGGAACGCGAACTGGCGCTGGCCTCCGAGCTGCTGGAAGTCACGACCGAGGCCGAGCTCGACCGGTTCCTCGGCAGCTTGATCAGCGGCGCGATCTCCGCGGCCCGCGGCTTCGCCGGATCCGACGCCGGCCGGGCCGTCGGCGGGATCCTCAAATCGGCGGCCAAGCAGGCACTTCCGCAACTGGGGCGGGCGGTCGGGGACGTTGTGGCCCCCGGCCGGGGCGGCGCGATCGGCCAGCGCGCCGGGCAGTGGCTGGGCGGCAAGCTGGAGCTCGGGCTGCAGACCGAAGGGCTGTCGGCCGAGGACCGCGAGTACGAGGTCGCGCGCGCGTTCGTCCGGTTCGCGGACGAGACGGCGCGGCGGGCGGCGCAGGCGCCTCCCACGGTGCCGCCCGCGGTGGCTGCCCAGCGGGCCGCCCTCGCCGCAGCACAGCGCCATCTCCCCGGACTGGTGGGAGCCCAAGGAGCAGCAGGCGGTGGTCGCGGCACCGAGGGCCGCTGGATCCGTCGCGGCAACCGAATCATCGTCCTCGACGCGTGACACAGCCAAGAGAGAAGGGACAGCGGCATGTACGAGGCATTTGAGATCCCGGGGGAGAGCTACGAGTTTCCTGGTGAGGCCGAGTCCGAGTGGGAATCGGGCGAGGCGTACGAGAGCGAAGCCGAGACGATGGAAGCCGAACTCGTCCAGGAACTGCTGGAGATCACCACCGAGGCGGAGCTGGACCGGTTCCTCGGCAAGCTGGCCAGCAGCGTGATGAAAGGCGCGTCCCAGTTCGTCAAGTCGCCGATCGGCAAGGCGCTGGGCGGCGTACTGAAGAACGTCGCCAAGACGGCGCTGCCGATGGTCGGCGGAGCGCTCGGCTCGCTGGTGCTGCCCGGGGCCGGGACCGCGATCGGCGCCAAGCTGGGATCGATGGCAGGTGGCCTGCTCGAGGCGCAGGAGGCCGAGTCGATGGGCGAGGTCGAGGCCGAGTGGGAGGCCGCAAGCCGCTATGTCCGCTTCGCGCGCGGCGCCTACTCCAACGCTGCGCGGGCGCCGCAGAACATCCCGACCCGGGCAGCCGTCCGGGCGGCCGGGATCAGCGCCGCCCGGCGGTACGCGCCCAGCCTGCTCGGCTCCGACCAGCGGATGTCTCCGTGGCGCTCGCGCCGGCGGTCGTACGGCGGCGGCCGGTCCCGACCGCCGTGGGCCTTCACCGAGCCGGTGCCGTGGTTCGGCGGTGGCGACGACTACGCGGGCGGCAGCTACGGCGAGCCCGATCTGTGGTGGCAGGGCGACGACTACGAGTCCGGCGAGGGCGAGGGCGAGGCCCAGGGCCGTCCGCCCAGCAGCAACGGGTCGCGAGCCATGTCCGGGCGCTGGGTCCGCCGGGGTGGCCGCATCGTCATCCTCGGTGCCTGAGGGGTTCCGATGGCCGATCCCGGAGGCTTGGCGACTCGCCTGCTCGAGCATGAGGCGCGCGGGCTGCTGACCCGTCTGGACCAGGTGCGGCCCTTCGCTCTGCACGAGACGATGGTGCCCGCCGCGGCCCTCCCGTACGACGCGCAGCTCATCATCGAGCGCTTCCTGCACGCGAGCCGGGGCCGCCTTCGGGAGAAAGTCCACGGGTACCTCGACTGGCTGCACGGCCAGGGCCGGCACGCCGGCGCGGCCGAGCAGCAGCGGCGGTTCGTGCTGATCCGGCTGGGGTTCAACGACGTACTGTCCCAGTTCGATCTGTTCACCGAGGTCATCACCCAGCGCAGCGAACACGAGACGGGCGTCTGGCTGTCCGGCCTCGACGTACTGGCGCGGGACGCGCTCCGGGTCGACCTCGACGGCTACGAGCAGGTGCCGGCCGTGTGCTACCTCGCCCGGGGACCTGGCGCCGCGATCCGTCGGGCCCGCACGCGGTTGCCGGGCGGCGAGTCGAACCCGGTCGCGATCATCCGGGTCCCCAGGGAACGCATGGTGGGCAGCGGTATCGCAAGCTCACTGGTGCACGAAGTGGGGCATCAGGGAGCTGCGCAACTGGGGCTGGTGGAGTCGCTGCGCGGCGACCTCGCCCGGGCGGCGAGCAAGGACCCGCAGGGCTGCTGGCCGACGTGGGACAAGTGGATCAGTGAGATCGTCGCCGACTGCTGGTCGGTCGGGAAGCTCGGGATCACGTCCACCATCGGTCTGCTCGCCGTCGTCAGCCTGCCGGCGTTCTTCGTCTTCCGGCCGTCCGGCAATGATCCGCATCCCGTTCCGTACCTGCGGGTCCTGGTCAGCGCAACGATCGGCGAGGCCGTCTATCCGCATCCGCAGTGGGCCGCGATGCGGCACACCTGGAAGCAGCTGTACCCGACCAGCGAGCTGCCGGCCGGCCGGCGTACCCAACTGGAGCGGCTCGAGACCGCGATCCCGGACTTCGTCCGGCTGCTGCTCGGACACCGCTCGGCCGCTCTGCATGGTCACCGGCTCGGCGACATCTGGCCGAGCCGGGAACGCCACCCGGCGCGGCTGATCCGGCTGCACCACGACTGGGCCGGCGACATCGCGGTGATGGCGCGCCAGCCCCCGTCGCTGGTGTTCGCGGTCATCGGCCAGGCCAAATTGGCCGGCCTGATCAGCCCGGAGGAGGAGAGCCGACTGCTGTCGGTCCTGCTCCAGGCCTGGGCGGTCCGCAGCAGTCTCGACGTCGTCCAGCGGCCCACCACCAACCACGCACAGCCCGCGCGACGGGCGTCATAACGAACTATCGAAAGGACACGACCGTGCACGTTTCGTGGACACCGGATCCCATCCGGGCCGGCCAGCGGGCCGTCCTGCAGATCCTGCTCGAGGACACCGATGACCCGGGCGACTACACCTTCCGGCTCACTGTCGCGGCCGACGACGTCAACCCCTTCGGCACCGGCGAGACCCATCGGATGCGGCGCGGCCTGGACTTCGAACCCGAGGTGCTGTTCGCCGTCGAGGGAAACAAGACGCTGACCATCACCAGGGGAAAGGAGGGCCCCAACGAGGGAGACCCGGAAGTGGTCATCCCGGTGCTCGCCACGCTCACGCCGCAGGTGCCGACCCAGACGGTCGCCCTGGTGGCGGGCGACCCGCCGCAGAGCGCCGACGAGGTGCTCTGGAGTTTCATCCGTGAGCTCACCGGGCAACTGCGGTTCGAGGAGTTCCACGAGTTCGTCGAGCCCAAGCTCACCGGCCTGTCCGGGCCCGAGTGGTTCGGCACCGACGCCTACCGCCGGCTCTTCCGGGCCGCTGAGACCTTCGTCGAGGCCGCCGCCGACCCGCTGCGCGCGATCGAGAAGCGGCGGCTGCTCAAGGACGAGATCTCGCTGGGAACCGTGACCGGCGGGCTCGAGCGGTCGTACGTGAGCAGCGAGCGCGACGACCTGGCGCAGCCGTTCCTGCGGTTCGCCCCCGATGTCCAGTTCCGGAACGACCAGGGGGTGGCGGCCAGGGGCGGCGGCGGGGGACCTGCCGCGCAGTTCCCGCTGCCGAACGTGCCGTTCGTCGAGTTGATCTGGAACTACTGGCACGAGGAAGGCGGCCTCGTGCAGACGATGAACCACATCCTCGCCCGGTTCCAGAACCGCCGGATCGGACCGCAGTACGACGCTCTGGCCCGGTTCGACCTGAATCCGCTGCTGCCACTGCGCAACCTGCTCTGGGGATTCACCGAGGACGAGCAGAGCCGGCTGACCGTGCGCCGGCGGGCGGCGGAGTACATGGTGCAGTACGGTCTGCCGCTGGTCGGTCGTGCCGTGCCACCGCCGTACACGATGGTGGATCGGCGGACGCAGTTCCTGGAGGGCTTCCACGCGTTGCTGCACGCGGCGCACGAGTTCTACAAGGAGCGGGACGACAAGACCGTCGACGCCGACGCGTTCCCGTTGCTGAGCAGCCTGCGCGAGGTCCATCTGGTGCTGGCGCACGGGGCGCACAACCAGTTCGCCGACCTGCCGCTGGTGGCGCGCGCGGAGATGCTGACGATGCAGTGGATCCTGGCCCAGCCGGAGATGCGGGAGTTCCTCGGCGGCCCGACCATGGTCCCGTACGAAGAGGACTGGATGGACCGGGTGGACACCATGAAGAGCATCCAGGGGTGGCCCGAGGCCAGCATCACGCACTTCTTCGAGCTGGCCGTCCACGGCGAGCAGATCCTGCTCTCGATCCGGCACGGCCGCTGGAACGAGTCGAGCCGGACCCGCGAGGACGCCGCGAACTGGGCACTGACGTGGCGCAACGAGATCCAGCGCTACATCCACGCCTACCGGACCGTCACCGGGGTCGATCTGCAGACCTCGGTCGACGCCACCATGCCCTCGGTTCTGCTGGCTCGCCGCGGTGCGCGGCAAATCCGACGAGCGTGACCGGTCATGTCGCGACGGACCCGAGGCTCGACTTCACGTCGTCGTTGTTCCTCGGCCTGCAGCATGGCAGCAGTTCGCTGCCGCCATGGGCTTCGCTCACGACCGGCGTACCCGCGGTGCTGCACGAGGCGCCGGTCGCGCGTCGGGTCGCTGCCGCCGTCGCGGCAGCGCAGGGTGCGCCGGCCGGCGTGGTCGGCCGTTCCGCGCTGCATGCGCTGATGGACGTGATGGGGATGATCCCGCAACGCGGCGACCTCGTCGCCATCGACGCGGCGGCCTACTCGCTCGCCGAGTGGGCCGCACTGCGCGCAGCGGCCAACGGTGCTGTGGTGCGCAGGTTTCCGCATCACCGTCCGGAGGCGATCGTCGCCGAGCCCGGGCGACGGCTGTTCGTGCTGACCGACGGGTGGTGCCCCGGCTGCAACCGGCCGGCGCCGCTGCCGGACTTGCGGCGGCTAGCCCGCGACACGGGGGGCGAACTCATCGTCGACGACTCACTGGCGTTCGGTGTCCTAGGCAACAAACTTCGGGGTGAGGTGTTCGGAGACGGCAGCGGTACGCCGGGATGGTGCGGGCTGGATCACCCGGCGATCGTCTGGGTCGCGTCGTTGGCCAAGGCCTACGGGGCGCCGCTGGCGGTGACGACCGGCGACGCGTCCACCATCAGGCGACTGGCTGCGGATGGCGGCAACCGGGTGCACAGCAGCCCGCCCTCGGCTGCCGACCTCGGGGCTGCGAGCACCGCTCTGCGAGATGGGAGCGACAACCGGGCTCGCCGTACGACGCTGCAAGGGCATGTACTGCGTTTGCGCAACCGCTTGCGTGACATCGGCCTGTCGGTCAACGGCCTCCCGTTTCCTGTTGTCAGCATCCGGTTGCCGGGATCAGATGCCCAGAGCTGGTGGTCGCATCTGCAGTCGGCGGGCATTCGCGCCGTACTCCAGCAATCACGGTGCCGGCGCGGCGTCATGCTCACCGTCCTGGTGCGTGCCGATCACTCGCCTGCCGATCTCGACCGGCTCGCCGTGGCGCTGCGAGGGCTGGTTGGACGGCGAGGTGCGGCATGAGACGGCCCCCGATCATCGACTCGCACTGCCACGCCGGCCTTGGCGACGGATTCACCGGTCCGTGGGACACGGACGCATCGCTCGGCAAGTATCGGCACCGGGCTCTGGAGGCGGGCATCGACCGGACGGTGCTGTTGGCTCCGCTGACCTCGGACTACCGCTCCGCCAATCGGGCGGTGGGCGCGATGGTGACCGCCGAGCCGCAACGCTACCTCGGCTTCGCCTTCGTCAATCCGGTGACCGATCGAGGGCGGATCGCTGTGATGGTAGACGAGGCACGAGCCTGGGGTGCGTGCGGCATCAAGGTGCACTGGAAGGACGGCCGGATCACCCGGGAGATCGCCGAGGTGGCCCGGCGCCGGAAGCTGCCGATCCTGTACGACCCGGCCGGCGACACCGCCACCGTGGAGATGGCGGCGACGGCGTACCCGGAGGTCGCCTGGATCATCCCGCACCTGTCGTCGTTCTCCGACGACTGGAAAGCCCAGATCGCCTTCGTCGACCAGCTCGTCCGGTTGCCGAACCTCTTCACCGACACCGCCGGCGTGCGCTACTTCGACGTACTGGCTGATGCCGTACGACGGGCCGGACCGGACAAGGTGCTCTTCGGCTCCGACGGCCCGTTCCTCCATCCCGTGGTGGAGATCAGCAAGATCCACGCCCTGCACCTGACCCCGGCGGACGCCGCGCTCGTGCTCGGCGGCAACCTCCTGCGACTGACCCGGACCGCCCGCCGCTCGGCTCGGCCGTCGCCGCCTCATCCAGCGACACCCCGGAACCGGAGGTACTGACGATGACCACACTGCAGGAATCGGAGGCCCGGACGTGGTCCCCGCTGGGCCCCGCCGCACCTCGGCCAGGCCAGCCCCACCCGCGGCTGGTGCTGACGGCGCCGGGATTCGTGGAGATCAAGCCCCACACGGCCAGTGGGATCAAGTCCGGCCTGACCCAACTCGCCGGCCGCCTCCGCGGGGCAGGACGCACGGTCGGGGTCCTCGCGACCTACCTCGGCGTCGACGCCCGCGGCCGCCCGATCCGGACGGGCCGGCCGGGATTCGTTCGGGTGAACGCGACGCTCGTGGACCTGGGCACGACACCGGTACCCACGACGGCGCAGTACAGCCGGCCCGCGCAGTGGTTCTACCTCGGCCTGGCTCCCGTGCCTCCCAAGGTCGACCACCCACCGGTGGATCACGCACCCGCCTTCGGCTGGGCCGTCGAGCCGATCGTCCAGCGACAGGTCATGCAGATGGCCCACTTGCAGACCAAGAACCGGAGGTGGGTGCCGCTGGGAGGTCCAGGGCGCGGCCCCGATATCGAGTACAGCGAGCTTGCCCAGTTCTATCGGGAGCTGGCGCACGAGTTGCGGGATCCGTTGTACGCCGAGATCGCGTCGGAGCTGGAGGCGATGGCCGCCTAGCTCACTCACCGGTACGGCGTTTCGCCCGGCGCAGCTGCAATGCCCGGTCGGTGACGCCGAGACGCGCGGCGGCGGCGCGGACGCTGCCCCCGGATTCTTCGATCGCCGCGGTGACCGCCAGATCGGCGACATGGTCGCGCAGTTCCCTGAGCGTCATGCCCTGCCGCAGCTGCTGCCGGATCGACTCCATCAGGGTCGGCGCCCGGCTGTCCGCCGTACCGTCCGCGGTCACCGGGCGATCCGAGGGCGGGAGATCGCCTGGCGTGACGGGGCCCGGGCCTACGTGCCGCGACGCGACGCGATGGGCGAGCTGCCGCAGGTCGCGGAGATTGCCGGGGTAGTCCCGCCGCCGCAACGCGATCTCCACCTCCGGTGTCACCTCGGCCGGTTCGGCCTGGCCCTGGGCCTCGGACACGAAGCTGCGGAACAACGGGATCAGATCGCCGGGCCGGTCCCGCAAGGGCGGCAACTGCACGGAGTACGCCGCGATGCGGTAGTAGAAGTCGGCCCGGAACCGTCCGGCGATCACGTCGTCCTCCAGGACGCGGTTGGTGGCACAGATCAGCCGGAAACTCGTGTGCTGCCAGGTGTCGGCGCCGACCCGCTTGTACATGCCCTCCTGGACGACGCGCAGCAGTTCCGGCTGCAACTCGAGGGGGAGCTCACCCACTTCGTCGAGCATCAGCGTCCCGCCGTTGGCGGCGGCGCAGGCGCCGGTCCGCACGCTCACCGCGCCCGTGAACGCTCCCCGCTCATGGCCGAACAACTCCGAGCCCGACAGCGTGGGCACGATGGTCGTGCAGTCCACCACCACGAGGTGCCCGGACCGGCCCGCCGCGCTCACCGTGTGCGCCACTTTCGCGGCCAGTTCCTTCCCGGTCCCGGTCTCGCCGGTGATCAGGATCGGTCCACCGCCGAACTTGGCGGCCGTGACCAGATCCCGCAAGGCGTGGCGCAAGGCCGGGCTGGTACCCCGGATCACGTCGGCCACCGGCGCCGACTTCACGACGTTCTCGACCTCGATCAGTCGCTCGAGGCGAGCCTGGATCGGCAGCGGATCGCCGGCCCAGATCATCAGGTCGGTCGCACCGCAGGCGAGCAGCGACCAGGGCTCGAGGCTATGTCCTGCCTCGGATACGACGATCACGTGGGCGTTGGTGGACGCCGCCAGCGCGAGCGTGTGTTCGAGATCGCGGGAGAAGGCCGAGCACACGACGACGCCGGTGAGTTCGCCCGGTTCGGGAGCGGTCACCGACCGCAGATCCGGGTGCGAACCGCAGATCGCGCGCGCGATGGCCTTGGTACGTGAACCTCCGCCAAGGTCGAGCACCCACGTCATCAGATCCCCCGGGAGAACCCCGTTAGAGCCTGGGTCCACGCCCCTCCGCCGCCGGCCACAGCCGGCCACCCGGCCCTGATTTCAAGGTTAATCGGGACGCGTCGGTTCTACCAGGGTTGAGTTACCTCACGTAGTCTGCCGTCAGCGGGGAGGAGACTGCGATGAACCGTGGCTTGCTGAACTCGTTGACCGACGCCGAGCGGCTGCTCGTGGCCGAGACCGAGCGCGACGAGCTGAAGCGCCTGGACGAGGACGAACTCCTGGACTTGCACCAGCGGATCCGACGGGCACGGACCAAATACGTGAAGAACTACCGGCGCACCGCGAGTGCCGCCGTCGCGCAGACCGGCGGCCGGGGGATGTCCTACCCGAAGAACCAGCGCGACCGCGACAAGGCGGAGCTGTTCGAGTCGGTCCTGGCGAGGGTGAGCCGCGAGGTCGCCGTGGTCGCCAACCGGGCGTCGATGGAGCTGCGCAGCGAGCGGCTCGAGGCGGCACGGGCGGCCAAGTCGGGTGCCGGTGCGCCGACGATGCGTGCCGTCGACCAACCGAAGCCGGAGGCGCGCACCAGGGCGCGGGCAACCAAGACCACGGGTGGCTTGAAGAAGGATGCCTCCACCCGGGCCACCGGCGCGCGTAGGCAGGCCAAGCGCGACGCCCGCTGAGGGCTCGCCCGAATCGGGGGATCCCAGCCGGCTTGCGGTCATGTCAGTTTGTCCCGCGACGGGAGGTGCGGAGATGCGAAGGACGAAGTTCGCAAGGACCTTGGTGGTGGGCTCGGCGCTGGTCATGGTCGGCCTCGCGTACGCCGTACTCGTGCCGGACGGCGCGGCCGGTGCGGACGGGCCGCAGTCCCAGCAGATCGAGGAAGGACGCAAGCTGTTCGCCGTCGGGTGCTCGAGCTGCCACGGTGCGCACGCCGAGGGGGGAACCGACGGCGAGGGACACATCACCGGGCCGTCGCTGATCGGCGTCGGCGCGGCCGCGGTCGACTTCCAGGTCAGCACGGGACGGATGCCGGCCGCTCAGACCGGTGCCCAGGTGCCGCAGAAGCCTCCGGCGTACACGGCCGAGGAGATCGCGGCGCTGGCGGCGTACGTCGCCTCCCTCGCCCCTGGACCCGCGATTCCGGCCGCGGAGTCGTACGACGTCAGCAAGGCGACACAGGAGGAGGTCGTCCGCGGCGGTGAGCTGTTCCGGACGAACTGCACGGCGTGTCACAACTTCGCCGGGCGCGGTGGTGCGCTGCCGAACGGGCGCTATGCACCGTCGCTGATGGAGACGACGCCCAAGAACATGTACCAGGCGATGCTGACCGGTCCGCAGCAGATGCCGGTCTTCTCCGATGGCGTGTTCACCCCGGAGGACAAGCGCGCTGTCATCGCCTACCTCGTCAGTCTGCAACAGTCGGAAGACCCCGGGGGCTTCGGTCTCGGCCGGCTCGGGCCGGTGGCCGAAGGACTGTGGGGCTGGCTGCTCGGCATCGGTGCGCTGATCGGCGTGGCGGTGTGGATCGGGGCCAAGACGCCTCGCGTGAAGCGCGACCAGGAGGGACCAAAAGGGTGACAAAGGGTCGAATGGGCCTGCCGTTACCGTGCTGAACCGGTTAGTCTCGTTATTTTAAGGGCGTAGAAGGAGCAGGACCCGAGCAGAGCAGCACACGTCGGCCAGGGGAGGGCGACGAGGGTGACGACCCCGACGCCAGACCAGACGAGCGAGGAGATCCAGCGCTCGTCAGGTGGTCGCGTCCCGCGGCCGCCGCTGACGCTGGTGACTCGTGAGCGGCTGCATTCCGCTCTCGACCTCGGCGCGCGAGCACCGCTGACGATGCTGGTGGCGCCCGCCGGCACCGGCAAGACGGTCCTCCTGTCGGACTGGGTCGCACGCCGAAGACAGGCGGGCGAGTCCGTGGTCTGGGTGCCGGGTCAGGCGGCCGGTGCGCTGGCCGAAACCATCGACGAGGCGGCCGGCGCCGACGGCACGAGGCCTCCCGATCCGGTCGTCGTCGACGACGCTCACCTGCTCCCGGCCGAGACTGTCGCCGACTTGTCCCAGATGCTGAAGAAGTCGCCGCACGCGGTCCGGCTCGTGCTGGCGACCCGGTACGACCTCCCACTGCCGGTGCCCGAGCTCGAGCTGGGCGGTATGGCGCTGACCCTGCGCTCGAGGGATCTGCGCTTCAACGACGCCGAGGCCACCGCGCTCGTGCAGGCACATGCGAGCAATGCCACCGCGGAGGACATCTCCCTGTTCCAGGAGCAGACGGCCGGCTGGGCGGCCGCGCTGGTGCTCGCGGCCCGGGCCTTCGCCGCGTCCGGCGCCGTCGTCTGGCCGCTCGCCAACCAGCGGCCGGTGCTCGACCTGCTCCTCGGCGAGACCCTGAGCACGCTCGACGCGCGGGTCCAGGCGATGTTGCTGAGTACCTTCGGAGCCACTGCGGTGACCGGACACCTCGCGGTGATGCTCAGCAGCGACGCGGACGCCGGTGCGATGCTCGCGGATCTCGCCGGCAGCGGACTACTGGTGACGGCGTACGCCGACGGCCAGCGCAGCGACCCGCTGTATCGGTACCACCCACTGCTCGTCGAGCTGCTCCGCCGCCGGGTTGCCGGCAGCAACGAAGACGCGCGCACGGTCGTCGCGGCGCAGCGCCGGTCGGCCCTGTACTACGAGAACCGGGGCGACGGCGGGACCGCATTGCGGAGCGCGCTGGGCGCCGACGACCCGGCACTCGTCGCCCGGATCCTGCTCGGGCACGGGCCGGAGATCCTGGCCGCCGGGGATCTCGCCCTCGTCACGGCCGGCTTCGAGGCTCTCCCGGACGGCTATCTGGCCGCTCACCCGCACCTGATCGGTGTCCGCGGGTTGCTGCGACGCGTGTCCGGGGACGTCACCGGAGCAGTCATGGACGCAGCCTCGGCCGACGACCTGGTAGGCGCGACGGCGCGGCAGCCGGTGACACCTGACGACGACGCCCTGGAGGCGGACGCCGTACTGCTCCAGCTGTGGGAATCCCGCTACGGCTGGCAGGACGTCCACGCCGCGATCGGCCGGGCACGGTGCATGCTGGCGCTGGAGCCCATCGATGGCGACCCCGGGCGCCGCGCCGTACTCGCGCCCGAACGGCTGGCGTGGTTGCTGATCGAGCTTGCGGCGGCGGAGACCTGGGCCGACGAACTCGACGCCGCGCTCAGCCACCTGGACGAAGCCCTCGTCACGGCTCGGATGGCCGGCCACACGCGGCTGGTCGCGGGTGGTCTCGCGCACCGGGCCGTCGTGCAGTATGCGCGCGGCCAGCTGCAGAATGCGGCCCGGTCGGCGCAGGCCGCCCTCGACGTGGTCGGCGAGGACGGGCTACCGCAGGAGTACGCCGTCCGGGCCCACGTCGTGATGGGGTTCGCGGCCATGAGCCAGCTCGATCTCGACAGCGCCTGGCATTGGCACCAGCTCCTGGTCGCGACCGACCTGGCCGACTCCGACACCGTGGTCACGGCGTTGCGCTCGATCCTGCACGCCGAGCTCCTGATCGAGGCCGGTCGCCTCGACGAGGCGTTGACCGCGCTCACCACCGATCCCGCGGGGGCCGGACCGCTGCCGTCGTTCCTGTCCCGGGACCTCGCACTCCTGCGGGTCCGGCTGGCGATTCTGCTCGGGGACCGGGCCGGCATCGAGGCGCAGCTCCGGGAGCTCGACCGGACCGGCAGCGCGACCGAGGCCGAGTTGCTCCGGGCCATGCTGTCGATCGGCCGGGGCGACCTGCAGGCAACCGTGGCGAGGATCGATCAGATCCTCGATCGACCCGACCCGTATCCTCCGATCGCGTCCGCGGCGGCCGCGTTCCGCACCGTCCTGCTGGCCCGGATGGGCGATGTGCCCGCTGCCGATGTCTCGCTGGTGGACACTCTGAACCGGGTGGCTCCGCAACGCGTTCTGCAAGCCTTCGTCCCGGCCAGTGGTGAACCGGGGTTCCTCGACCAGCTGCGCAGGCACGTCGACGGACCGAACCCGCATCCGTTCGCCGCTCTCGCGCTCGGGAAACTGACCGACTACCTGGCCGCGTCGAGCGAGTCCCGCGGCCTGACCCTGCTGGCGCGGACCCGGCCGGACGGGCATGCCCCGCCGCCGCGCCGCCTGGACGCCGTGGTCAACGGTGCCCGGATCCGGCTGACCGCCCGCGAGGCGGATGTGCTCGACCAGCTCGCCCTCGGCAGTTCGTACGCCGAGATCGCCCAGGCGCTCTACATCACCGAGAACACCGTCAAGACCCACCTGATGTCGCTCTACCGCAAGCTGGGGGTGGAGAAGCGCTCGGCGGCCCTTCGGGTAGCCCGGGCCGCCGGCCTGACGCAGGGCGGCGGACAGCCCTTCGGCTGATTCATCCCCCGCACCGGGTGACCCCGGTAGCTTTCCGACGGCCGCTGCGGCGTTCTCAGGTCACCTCAATCGGAGGAGGACGAGGGGCGCGCCCGGTTGATGGGATGGAGCGTCGCGGAACGGTGGGCGCGTCGTCCACGGCCGCTGCCGAGCTCCGGCCGGAGGAGATCACGTGAACACGACCCGAGACGACTTCGATCCGATCCCTTCGACGCGTCACCGGATACCGGTCGGCGTCGGTTCGCTGAAGCAGGCCGAGGAGGCGGCGGACGCGCTCGCCGTGCCGGTTGCCCTGGGCAAGGAGCCTCCGGACGAGCTGGGCACCGACGCGGCCGGGCTGGCGTCTGCCGGATTCACCGGTGAGCGCGGCCAGACCCTGGTCCGGACCCGGGAGGACGGTCCGGTCCGGGTCGCCGTCGGGACCGGTGCGCCGGAGCGGATCGACGCCACGCTCGCCCGCGACCTGGCCGCGGAGTTCGCCCGCGCCGTCCCGTGGCACATGCGCCTCGCGATCGAGGTCCCGTCCCGGGACCTGGGGATCTCTCGGGCCGAGTTCGCGCAGGCGGTGACCGAAGGCGTGCTGCTGGCTCGGTGGCGGTACTTCGTCGGCAAGGGCGCTGACCGGGCTCCGCTCGAATCGCTGCTGGTGGTCGCACCCGACGAGGACGCCGAGGAGATCGGCCGCGGCGTCGAGCGCGGTCGCATCATCGCCGAGGCCTACTGCCTCGGCCGCGATCTGGCCAACTGCCCGGCGACCACCCTGTCGGCGGTCCGGATGGCACAGGTCGCCCAGGAAGTCGGTCCGCCGGCCGGTCTCGTGGTCGAGATATTCGACAAGGACCAGCTGATCGAGTTGGGCTGCGGAGGCTTGCTCGGAGTCAACCGGGGGAGTGTGGAGCCGCCCCGGATGATCCGGCTCCGCTACCAGCCCGAGAACCCGACGGGCCGGATCGCACTGGTCGGGAAGGGCGTCATGTACGACTCCGGCGGGATCAGCCTGAAGCCGAGCGACGAGTCGCACGCCCAGATGAAGAACGACATGACCGGTGCCGCGGCCGTGCTCGCCTCGATGACCGCCCTGCAGGCGCTGGGATGTACGGCGGCTGTGACCGGCTATCTGATGTGCACCGACAACATGCCGTCGGGGTCGGCGATGAAGCTCGGTGACGTGCTGAGGATGCGCAACGGTACGACGGTCGAGGTCTTGAACACCGATGCGGAAGGACGTCTCGTGATGGCCGACGCGCTGGCGCTGGCAACCGAAGAACCGGTCGACGCGATCGTCGACATCGCCACCTTGACCGGCGCCTGCCTGCGGACGTTCGGTGTCGAGATCGCCGGTGTCATGGGCAACAACTCGGCAGTGGTGGAGCAGTTGAGGCGCGCGGGTGACGTCGTCGACGAGCCCGTCTGGGAGCTCCCGCTGCACCGGCCGTACCGGTCCCAGCTCGACTCCTCGATCGCGGACCTCACCAACATGGGCGGCATCAACGCCGGATCCATCACCGCCGCGCTGTTCCTCGAGGAGTTCGTCGACGGCCGGCCCTGGGCCCACGTCGACATCGCGGGCACGGCTCAGCTGCCGGCGCCGAGAACCTGGCGGAACAAGGGCGCGACCGGCTTCGGCACCAAGTTGCTGATCGAGTTCGCGCTCGGATTCGCCCGCCCCGCGGACGCCGACTCTGCCGCGGCGGCGTCATGACTGCCGAGGCGGTCCCCGAGAAGCCCGTCAAGAAGGGCGGGATGCAGAAGGTTCTGGACGGCATCGAGAAGGCCGGCAACAAGGTTCCGCACCCGGCGCTGATCTTCCTGGGGCTCATCGTCATCGTCATCGTCGCCTCGCAGATCCTGGCCTGGTCCGGGACGAGCGTGACCACCGAGGTCGCCGAGCCCGGGACGGCCCAGGTCGAGCCGGAGTACCCCGGGGGAACCAGTGTCCCGGGCAACGACGCGCCTCCGGCGCCGGCCGTGCCAGACTTCGAGGTGCACAAGGAGACGATCACTGCCAAGAGCCTGCTCGACGGCGACGGCATCCGCTTCATCTTCACCACGGCCGTCCAGAACTTCAACGACTTCGGTGTCGTCGCGGTCATCCTGGTCGCGATGATCGGGGTCGGTGTCTCCGAGGAGGCGGGCCTGATCGCGGCCCTGATCCGCAAGATGGTGAAAGTGGCGCCCAGGGGTGCGATCACCTTCATCATCGTGCTACTCGGCGGGATCTCCAGCGTCGCCTCCGATGCCGGCTATCTGGTCCTGATTCCCTTGGGTGCGGCCGCATTCGCGTCCCTCGGACGACATCCGCTGGCCGGCATCGCCGCGGCGTACGCCGGGGTCAGCGCGGCCTTCTTCGTCAACATCCTGATCACCCCGGCCGACGGCATCATCACCGAGGTCACGAACGAGACGATCGCGCTGGTCGCCCCCGACGTGCATCTCAACGTCACGCAGAACCTCTACTTCAGCATCGCCTCGACGATCTTCTGCGCGCTCGTCATGACGGTGATCACCGAGCGCCTGCTCGAGCCCAGGCTCGGTAAGTACGACGCGTCCGAGGCCCCGTCCGACGCACCGGTCGATCACCAGCCCACCGACGAGGAGATGGCGCTGGAGTCGCGCGGACTGCGCTGGTCGGTCTACTACCTGCTGGTCGCCGTCGCCATCGTCTCGGCGCTGACCTTCATCCCGGGCGCACCGTTGCGCAACCCTGACACCGGCGAGATCTTCGGGAACTCGCCGTTCATGAGCAGTCTGCTCTTCATCATCTCGATGCTGTTCCTCGCGGCCGGCCTCGGGTACGGCCGGGGCGCGAAGTCTCTGGCCGGCAGCACGAACGTCATCAACGCGATCGTGAAGACGTTCAACGGGCTGGGCGGACTGATCTTCCTGATGCTGCTGATCGCCCAGTTCATCGCCTACTTCAACTACAGCAACATCTCGACGCTGGCCGCGACCGGCCTGGCGGACCTGCTCGAGCGGGCCGACATCGGCGCCCTGCCGCTGCTGATCGGCTTCATCCTGCTCGTCGCGATCATCGACCTGATCATGCCCGGGGTGATTCCCAAGTGGGCGATCCTGGCGCCGATCTTCGTCCCGCTGTTCTACCGGCTCGGCATCGCGCCGCAGACCGTGATCGCGGCGTACCGGGTCGGCGACGGTCCGATGAACGTGATCACCCCGCTGATGGTCTACCTGCCGTTCATCGTGCTGGTCTGTCAGCGGTACCGGAAGAAGGCCGGGATCGGCACCGTGGTGTCGATGATGCTCCCGTACACGTTCATCGTCCTGGTCACGTGGACTCTCTTCTACATCGCGTGGTACGCCATCGGCATTCCGTGGGGCCCGGATGCACCGGTGCATCTTGGCTAGGAGGCGTCATGGATGACGGCACGGTGAGCCTGATCATCCTCGGGCTCGCCGTCGCTTTGTTCGTGTGGAACAGGCTGCCCGTCGACGTCGTCGCGGTGCTCGTCGCCCTGGCCCTGTGGGCGACCGGAGTCCTGGGCTTCACCGCCGTACTCGCGGGGTTCGGCGATCCGGTCGTCATCTTCATCGCCACGTTGTTCGTGGTGAGCGAGGGCATCGACTCCACCGGGGTGACCGCCTGGGCCGGCCAGGCGATCGTCAGGTACGCCGGAACGACGCGAGCGCGGCTGTTGATCGCCGTCACCGGTCTGTGTGCTCTGCTGGCGGCCCTGATCACGCTCAACGGAGCGGTCGCGGCCCTGCTGCCGCTCGTCGTGATGCTTGCCGTGCGCATCGGTCAGCCACCGTCGCGGATGCTGATGCCGCTGACCTTCGCGGGGAGCGCCGGATCCCTGCTGATGCTGACCGGCACGCCTGTCAACATCATCGTCTCCGAGGCGGCCAGCGATGCCGGCGCGGGCGCCTTCCCGTTCTTCTCGTTCGCGGTGGTCGGTGTTCCGCTCGTCGTCGGCACCATCGCGATCTCGGTCCTGCTCGGCCCCAAGCTGTTGCCGGCGGCCCGGCCCGCGAATCCGGCTGTCGACTTCGCCGTCCATGCTCAGACGCTCGATGAGCACTACGACCGGGCGGACGGCTTCTACCGGCTCCAGGTGCGTGAGCTCTCGCCGTTGCTCGGACGGGGGGTCGGTGAGCTCGACCTCACGGCATACCCGGACGTGGTGATCGTCGGCGTGCAGGACGGGCAGGGACAGTACCGCGCGGATGCGGCCATCGATGTCGGTGACGTCCTGGTGGTGACCGGTCCGACGGCGCAGGTGAGCAGCCTGACCGCCGACTCGGCACTCGCGGTCAGAATGGCGCCGACGCCGGTCGACGACCTGATGACTCGTGAAGCCGGAGTGGTCGAGGTCGTCATCCCACCGCGATCGTCCCTCGTCGGCGAGACAGTCTTTCCGGGTATGCGCCGCAGCGGTGACCTCGTCATCATCGCCGTGCAGCGGATGGGCAAGGACCGCGGCAGCCGGCAGACGCAGTTGGCCGAGGGCGATGCGATCCTCGTCCACGGCCCGTGGCCGGCGCTCGACGAGCTGACCAGGGACCGGGACCTCCTGCTCGTGGACTCGCCGGAACTCGTCCGGCGCCAAGCGGTGCCGTGGGGGCCGAAGGCATCGATCGCCGTCGCGATCCTGGGTGCGATGGTCGTCCTGCTCGCCACTGGCGCGGTCCCGCCCGCGATGGCGGGTCTGCTCGCCGCCACCGCCATGGTGCTGACGAAGGTGGTCGGACCGCAACAGGCCTATCGCGCCATCTCCTGGCAGATCGTCGTACTGATCGGAGCCCTGATCCCGTTGTCGGCCGCGATCCAGTCCAGCGGTGGCGCGGACCGGATCGCGGACCTGATCATCGACGCGATCGGGCCGGGCCGGCCGTACTTGTTGCTGCTGGCACTCTTCGCCCTCACCGCCGCCCTCGGACAGATGGTGAGCAACACCGCGACGGTCCTGATCGTGGCGCCGATCGCGGTGGCTGCCGCCCAGGGGACCGGGACCTCCGTCAAGCCGGTCCTGATGCTGATCGCCGTGGCCGGAGCGGCGTCGCTGCTGACCCCGATCTCGACGCCCGCGAACATGATGATCATGAGTCCCGCCGGGTACCGCTTCGGTGACTACTGGAAGCTCGGTCTCGTCGTGATGGCCTGGTGGCTCCTCACGGCCCTGGTCATCGTCCCGCTGGTCTGGCCGTTCTGACGTGCCGAACGCCGACAGGCTGGATCAGGCCGGCAACAGCATCAAAGGTCAGCTGGCCGCGGAGTTTCTCGCGCGCCGGCTCGGCTTCGACCTGTTGGCCTCGCAGACGGTCCCGCCCGCCTGAGCCCTACGGGGCGCCCAGGGTGAGGGTGGTGGTGGCCGAGTTGCCTCCCCGCAGGTAGGTCAGCTCGATGGTGTCTCCGACCTTGCGGGTCAGCGTCGCGACCACGATCTGCTCGCTGCTGACGGCCGGTGCGTTGTCGACCTCGGTGATGATGTCGCCTGGTTGGAGGCCGGCCTCGGCACCCGGGCCGCCGGGGTCGACCGCGAGTACGAACAGGCCGGTCTGGGTGCCCGCCGCCTCGGCGACCGCGGGCGGGATCTCCTGGACCTGCAGGCCGGTCGTCGGGTGACCCGGCTGGCCGGTCCGGATGAGTTCGTCGGCGATCGGTTTCGCCAGGTCCACCGGGATCGCGAAGCCGAGGCCGACGCTGCCGCCGCCGCTGACCCCGGCCTCGTTCGGCACCGTGGCGATCGCCGCGTTGACTCCGACCAGACGCCCGGAGCAGTCCACCAGGGCGCCGCCGCTGTTGCCGGGGTTGATGGCCGCGTCGGTCTGGATCGCGCCGATCAGATGGTGGGTGACACCCGCGCCCGGCACCGGAACGTAGCGATCCAGTGCGCTGACGATGCCGGAGGTGACCGTGCTGGCGAGGCCGAGCGGAGCGCCGAGGGCGACGACGGGCTGGCCGACCCGCAGCGATGCCGACGACCCGAGCGTGATCACGGGGTAGTCCTTCGCGCCGTCGGCGGCCTTGAGCACCGCCAGATCGGTGCTGGGATCACGGCCGACGATCGTGGCGTCGGAGCTGTGACCGTCGCTGTACCGGACCGAGACGTTGCCCCCACCCGCGGCGACCGAGATGACATGGTCGTTGGTGAGGATGTACCCACCGTCCTGGAAGATCTGGCCGGACCCGGTGCCGGCCTGGGCGCCGCGGCTCGCCGCGATCGTCACGATCGACGGCAGGACCTGGTCCGCCAGCGGGATCGCGGGGCACATCGCCGTACCGGCATCAGCCGAGGACGACGCGCCGGAGGTATCGTCGTCGCTCCGCACGGCGACGATGATCAGCGCGGCCACGACGATCACGCCGGTCGCGATCGCGATCCACAGCACGTGGCGCCGATCGTCCGGCGGTGTGGGTGCCGGCGTCGGCGGTTCGCTGTCGGCCTGGACCATGTGGACCTCCTCCGGTCCGCTCAGGAGTCGGAGCGCACCGAGGGTAGGTCTTGCTCGACGCTCCCGTCGCCACCCTGAGAATAGGTTTCGCCCGCGTCCGGGAGCTCACCCGATCCGGGTGATTCCAGCGCGAAGGCGGCGCGGTCGAAGTAGAGGTAGGCGACGGCCGCGGCGGTGATCGGCATCGCGAGGGCGAAGATGATCGACGTCACGAGGTTGATCAGCGTGGGGGCCAGGTCGGTGGCGAGCAGCAGGACGATCCCGGCGATCGGGCCGGCGGCCAGGCCGAGCCCGATGATGATCGCGAGTGGCACCGCGGTTCGCCACCACCGGCCCTTGACCAGCATCCGGCTGCGTCTCAGCGCCGTACGTCCGGAGACCTGTTCCGCGATCACGATGGGTACGGCGAACGCCCGGCTGACCGCGTAGTAGATGGCCACGGGGATCGTCGCGATGAACAGTGCGAGGACGGTGAACACGACCCAGTACTGCACAGCCGCGCGGGCCAGTGGCCGCCGGTTCGAGACCACCTCGCGCACCGTGCGCTCGGCTGTCACCTGGACGCTCCGGTCCAGCTGGTCGAGCGTCGTCGTCACGGTCGCCAGCAGGGCGCCGTACGTCGCAATCGTGAGGATCGTGACCGCCAGGGCAACCAGGGACGCCCACAGACCGGGCGCGTTCTCGGTCGGAGCGCCGAGGTCGGTGGGAGCGTCGCGTCGGGCCATCTGAAACTCGGTCAGGAAGGCCGTGCAAAGGCTCAGTACGACGAACGCCGCCGCGAAGCCCGCGAACAGGATCGGCCGAAGCCGGAACAACCGCAGCGCGGCGGTGACAGCCTGCCCCCAGGCCCGCCGCTTCCGGGCCGGCAGCGGTTCGGCATCGCTCCACCGCGTCCGGCTCGCCGCGAACCAGATCAACGCGACGAGCGCGGCGAGGATCAGGCCGAGCAGCCAGGTCCGGTCGAGGGTTTCGCGGACCAGGTTCGATCCGGCCGCGACCGCCGCACAGAAGGCGCCGGTGCTGCTCGGGCCCAGCAGGGAGCCGGCCGGGACGACACCGCTGTCGTCCCGCCAGGTCGTCTCGGCATCCTGGATGGGAGCGGTCCACGAGTCCTTCATGTTCGGCCCGGTGGGTCCGTCGAAGAAGGACCGCTGCCGTTCGCCCCACCGTCCCTCGAACGCCAGCCAGGGATACTCCTTCACGTAGTCCGCGGTGGCTATCGGCACATAGGCGACGTACGGACTCATCGGGGCTTTCGGCCTGGTCGTGTCGTCACAACCCAGCCCCTCCGAGCCGCGACCGAGGTAGAGACGTTGACCGAATTTGTTCGCGTGCGAACCCGCGGCCGGATAGACGACCGGATGGGTTCCGTCGACGATCTCGAGCTTGGCGTCGCCCCACCGGGCCCGCTCGGCGCCGCCGTGCTGGCTGAACCCGACTGCGGTCGGGTGCGTGGCCAGAGCGGCGGCGGGCGTCGGCGCGTCGAAGACGAGCTGGATCGATTCCCAGTCGCCCTCGTGAGTGTTGTTGTAGTCGTTGAAGACGTAGAAGAACCAGTACTCCAGCGAAATCTGCCTGGGGAACTTGGGGTCCGTGGCCACATGGGCATAGACGGTCGCCGGATGCACCGCGTTGATCCGCGCCGACCACTCGGCATAGTCGCACCCCGGGCGCAGCGGATCGCCGGGGAAGTCCAGGAAGTGACCCGGGTAGCCACGGCCGAGGTCCTGGTCCCGCGGCTGCGTCTTGACCAGGTCGGGTGGCCGCCACGGCCCACGGAGCGCGACCTGCTGGTCACCCAGGACGGCCTCGACGTCGGTGGGCTGGAACTGCTCGCCGTCCTCGCATCTCGACGAATCCAGCTGCAGCCGGACGACGGGGGAGTAGCGGTCGGCCAGCAGTTGCCCGGCTGCATCCTCCGGGGAACCCGCGGCGACGGCCGCATCGGCGCGGCCGGCGAGCAGCACTGCCAGCACTGCGGACAGCACCAGCGGCAGAGCCTTCCTCCAAGCGCGGGCCGTCATGGCGACAGCATGCGCACGCCGAAGCGGTCCGCGCACCATCCGTCTCCGACTCACCGAGACAGGCCAGGTCACCCGATCCAGGTGATCCCTCCCCCTGACTGCCCGGGTCCATGCTTGCTTCGACCGTACGACGGGCAAACCGCCCCGGCCCAGTTGGGTGAGCGTTCGCCAGTCGGACGGCTCGTCGTCCAGGAAGGGTGATGCCTCCCGGCGCCGGACGCTGGAGAGTCGTGTCGAGGGGCCGTGAAAGGGGGCGTTCCTATGGGCCATTACGTCATCCGGGTGAAGGGCACCTTGTCACCTGACCTGACCGACGCGTTTCCTTCGCTGGCCGCCGACTCGGAACCGGCGCAGACCGTCCTGCATGGATACCTGGACGACCAGGCGGCGCTGGCCGGTATCCTCAACCACCTCGACATGCTGGGGGTGGACATCCTCGAGGTCATGCAGGTCCCGCCGACCCGGCCGCCGAAGAGTGCCTGAGCTCTCGAAGGAGTGGTGAGGTTGTGGCCCGTCGTCGGTGCGGTGCTTCCCCAGGCGATGGCGATCGCCTTGAGTCCCGTGCCGATGGTCTGCATCGTGCTGGTGCTGATGTCGCGCCACCCGGTGCGTGCCGGGCTGAGCTTCGCCGCGGGCTGGGTCGGCGCCCTGGCGATCGCGGTCGGACTCGTCGCGTGGCTCACTGACGCGGTCGCGGAGAAGAACGGGGAGGCGGCGCGTGACGGGGTCGACCTCATCCAGCTCGCGGTCGGCGTCCTGTTCGCCGTACTGGCTGTCCGGTACTGGCGCAAACGGCCGGAGCCTGGCGTGCCGCCACCCCGCCCGGCGATCGTCGACCGGATCGCCACGATGGCCGCACCCGCCCTGGTCCTGACCGGCGCGGGCGCAGCCCTGGCGAACCTGAAGAACCTCCCGCTCGTTGTGAGCGCGGCCAGCTACATCGGCGGCGCCGGCCTCGCCCCCGGCACTACGGTCATCGCCGCGGCCATCTTCGTCCTCGCCGCCTCGGCAACAGTCCTCACCCCACTGCTGGCGGTCGCGATCCTGGGCCCGGACCGATCGGTCCCGACCCTCAAGAGCGTCGAAACTTGGCTCCTGGCCAACCTCAACACCATCACCGTCATCCTCCTGGCCGTCCTCGCCACCGTCATGATCGGCAACAGCCTGGACCTCTTCCGCTGACCGCTCGCCGCGCAGGTGGTCAGCCGAGATAGCTAGGTCGTGAGAGCCGCGATGAGCCGGCCGACGTTGGGGACGCCGAGGCCGGTGACCTCGTCGTACCCGGCGCCGGCTTGGAACGCGCCGTTCGTCCCGGCGGTGACGTCTCGGAAGCAGGGGCCGCCCGCGAGTGGGTAGAGCTGCGGGTTCAGGAATCCGAGCGCCGGCTTCCCGGCCTGGGTGCGGGCCTCGTTGATCAGGGCGCAGAACGCTGCCCACACGGGTGCGCTCCAGCTCGTTCCACCGATCTGAGTCGCCGCGCCGTTGAGGATGAGCAGGGCGCCGGTGCCGGGGTCGGCGACGAGGCTGACATCCGGCACGAGGCGGCGGTCGCCGGCGGGCACTCCGGCGCCGGTCTGCCAGACCGGCCGGCCGAAGAAGATGCTGGCGCCGCCACCGCTGCCGGCCCACCCCGTTTCGGCGCTGACCGCGCCTTGCGGGGTCAGATGCAGCGAGGTTCCGCCGACACCGATGACCGCCGAGTCCGACGACTCGTACTCGGCCTGCAACGGTCCGTGGGAGCCGTGACCGGTCTGATCGGGGTTCGAACCCGCGTCGCCGCTCGACACGAACACGTTGACGCCGGCCGCGGCGAGCCGGAGGAACTTCTGATGCTGGATGGCGACCTCACCCTGGGGACCGCCCAGGAAGGTCTCACCGAGGCCCAGGCTGATGGACAGTTGCCGTAGGCCCGGATTCCGCGGGAGGTCGGCGATGATCCGGTCGAGCGCGCGGTCCAGAGCGACGAAGGACAGCGATCCGCTGGCGTAGACCCGGATCTTGGCACCTGGCGCGATGCCGCTCGACCAGGCGACGTCGAGTGTCTCTTCGCCTTCGGGCGGTCCCAGGGCCGCCCCGCTGACGTTGATCTTCTTGATCCGCGACGCCTTGGTCTTCAGGTCGTTGGCTTTCCAGAAGGCCGTGATGTCCGACGTCTTCGGGACTGTGTCGATCAGGATCGCGATCGTCTGCCCGGTGCCGTCCACGGCGAGGCCACCGGCGCCGTACGCCGCGAGAATCTCGGATACGAGGTACGGCGGCGAATTCAGGACCCTCGCCGCCTCCGCGGCCGGGATGGGAGGAACGACCGATCGGAAGTGCTTGTTGGCGTGCCGGAACGGCTGCAACCCGATGATCGCCTGGACGCCTTCGCCGACGGCCTCCGGCAGGCTCGGCGCATTGCGGGCCGCGGTGAAGGTGATCCCGTCCTTCGTCACCTGCACCATGTCGACCTGTAACTGCTTGGCCAGGTTCGCGACCGTGGAGGTCGTGTAGACGCTCGTCCCGTCCTCGGAGACATGCTCGACGGAGAATCCGTGCCCCTCCAACCACGTCTCGAGCTTGGTGCGTTCACCATCCGCTGCCCGGATCGCGGCGAGCTCACCGGCCGGTACGACGTCGCCGCGGGCGACCGCCTCCTCCAGGCTGCGCTGGGAATCGGCGGGCAGCGCGAGGGAGAACATGACCTCCATCGTCTCGGCCCGATTGCGCGGCGCCGCCGCCTGGACGACCAGCCCGCCGGCCACGAGTCCATCATCGGGCGGCAACGGGACAACGCTGTCTTCAAACACCTTTCTGGCCATGTCTCCTCCTCGGTAACGCCGGTTTCCCACTGCGAGGGAGGGCGCGGTCCAGGGCCAGGGCAGGCGGCATCGATGATCGAAGGCCGGTGGCGCGAGAGTTGTGGCAGGTGACCCCCCTGTTGCTTCCGACAGTCCTCCTCGGCCGAACCAAGGTCAATCCCCCGTCAGCGGCGCAGGGCGGCGGCGTGGTCGGGGACCTGGGTCTGCATCTCGCGGGGCGGGCGTTCGTAGCCCTTCTGCGGTGGGCGGGGTGGGAGGTCGATCGGTCGCCGCTGGACCTCGTGGTACTGGAGGGTGGACAGCAGGTGGGCGATCATGTTGATCCGCGCCGAGCGTTTGTCCTCGCTCTCGACGACGTACCAGGGCGCCTCGGGGATGTCGGTGTGGACGAACATCTCGTCCTTGGCGCGCGAGTAGTCCTCCCAGCGGGTGATCGACTCGAGGTCCATCGGGGACAGTTTCCAGCTGCGCATCGGGTCCTCGAGGCGGCGGCGGAAGCGGTTCTCCTGCTCGCTGTCGCTGACCGAGAACCAGTACTTGCGCAGCAGTACGCCGTCCTCGACCAGGAGCCGCTCGAAGATCGGGGACTGATGCAGGAACCGCGCGTACTCCTGGTTGGTGCAGAACCCCATCACCCGCTCGACGCCGGCCCGGTTGTACCAACTGCGGTCGAACAGGACGATCTCGCCGGCGGCCGGCAGGAGCTCGACGTACCGCTGGAAGTACCACTGCGACCGCTGCCGCTCGGTCGGCGCCGGCAGTGCCACGATCCGCGCGACCCGCGGGTTGAGGAACTGTGTCACCCGCTTGATCGTGCTGCCCTTCCCGGCGGCGTCCCGGCCCTCGAAGACCACCACCAGCCGGGCGCCTTCGACGCGCACCCATTCCTGCAGCTTCACCAACTCGGCCTGCAGCCGCAGTAGCTCCCGCTCGTACAGCTTCTTCGGCAACCTCTTCTGCGCACCACTCATCTTCTTCGCACTGCTCATCTCTGAACCATCTCGCATTCACGTCCGGCTTGCACGGCGCTGTAGCACCGAAAAAGTCCATGACTCCACGACACTATGAGCAGGGAGCGGTCTGCGAGGGGAGGTGCGGGGTGGCCGGCTGGTCGTTGTCTGCCCCCGGTATCACCCTTCTGCGCGGCTATCACAGGGGCTGGCTGCGGTCGGACCTGATCGCGGGTATCACGGTGGCGGCGTACTTCGTGCCGCAGGTGATGGCCTACTCCGAGTTGGCCGGACTACCCGCCGTGACTGGGTTGTGGGCGTCGCTGGGGCCGCTCGTTCTCTACTTCCTGCTCGGGTCGTCGCGGTTGCTGTCGCTTGGCCCGGAGTCGACCACGGCACTGCTGACCGCGGCGGCGATCGGTCCGCTGGCTGCTGGTGACCCGGCTCGCTATGCGGTGCTGGCCGCCGTACTGGCGCTCTTGGTCGGCGCGATCTGTGTGGTGGGATGGCTGGCGCGGCTGGGGTTCCTTGCGGATCTGCTGTCCAAGCCGGTACTGATCGGCTATCTGGCCGGTATCGCGGTGATCATGATGACCAGTCAGCTCGGGCGGCTGACCGGCGCCCCGGTGCATGGTGATTCTCCGCGGGCCCTGGTGCGGTCGGCGATCCAGTTGTTCGGCGAATGGCAGTTGGCACCGGTGCTCTTGTCGGTGACCGCTTTGACGCTGTTGCTCGCATCGGCGCGCTGGACGCCGTGGCTCCCCGGGCCGCTGATCGTGGTGGCGCTGGCCGCGGTGGTGACGTGGGCAGCTGGGCTGGCGGACAAGGGAGTGGCAGTCGTGGGGGAGGTGCCGAGTGGCCTCCCGGTGCCCCACCTACCGTCGGTGACGGGTGAAGACATCGGGTTGCTGGCGTTGCCCGCGCTGGGTGTCGCGCTGGTCGGCTACACCGACACCGTGCTGACCGGTCGCGCGTTCGCGACGCGCGGTGGTGAGCCGCTCGATCCGGGTCGCGAGTTGCTCGTCCTCGGGCTGGGCAACCTCTCCGTAAGTCTGGTGCATGGGTACCCGATCAGCAGTAGCGGCAGCCGGACCGCGGTCGCGGAGGCGGCCGGCGCGAAGAGCCAGGTGTACTCGCTGGTGGCCGCCGCGGTCATCGTCGCGACCTTGCTGTTCGCCGGCCCGTTGCTGGCGACCTTCCCGATCCCCGCGCTGGGCGCGCTCGTCGTCTACGCGGCCCTCCGGCTCATCGAGGTGGCCGAGTTCCGCCGCATCGCCGCCTTCCGCCGCAGTGAGCTGTGGTTGGCGGTGGCAACGACGATCGGTGTGATCGCTCTGGACGTCCTGTCCGGGGTACTCGTCGCGGTCGCGCTGTCGGTTCTCGACGTACTGCGTAGAGTCGCGCGGCCGCATGACGGCATCCTGGGGTATGTGCCGGGGATCGCCGGCATGCACGACGTCGACGACTATCCGGACGCGCGCCCGGTCCCCGGCCTGGTCGTCTACCGCTACGACTCACCGCTGTTCTTCGCCAACGCCGAGAACTTCCGCACCCGAGCGATCGCCGCCGTCGACGCCGCCGAGCCCCCGGTCCGCTGGCTGCTCCTCAACACCGAGGCCAACATCGAGATCGACATCACCGCCCTCGACGCCCTGGACTCGCTGCGCGAAGAGCTCGCCGGACGCGGCATCGTCCTCGCCCTGGCGCGCGTCAAACAGGACCTCCGCGACGACCTCGAAGCAGCCGGGTTCCTCGAGCGGCTCGGCCCGCACCGAATCTTCTACACGCTTCCCACCGCGGTCGAAGCGTTCCGCCGGGAAACTGCCACCGACGCCTGAACCACCTGGTCGCATCGCGGACAGGGCCCATCGGACAGGGGACATCGGGAAGAATCGCCGGTGTGACGACCTACCGCGCTGCCGCTGACCGCAGTCTGCGCGACCTCGGCACCGAGTACGTCGACATCTTCTATCACCACCGCGCAGATCCCTCGACTCCGCTGGAGGAGACGGCCGGTGCCTTGGTGAGCGCGGTCCAGCAGGGGAAGGCGCTGTACGTCGGAGTGTCGAACTACCCGACCGAGCAGGCGCATGCGATCGCCGAGCTGTTGCGTGCGGCCGGCGTACCGCTGCTCGCGCATCAACCGAGGTACTCGATCTTCGATCGTGGGCCGGAGAAGTCCGGGTGCTGAAGCTCGCCGCCGCCGACCGGTTCGGACTCATTGCCTACAGCCCCTTGGCTCAGGGGTTGCTGACGGACAAGTACCTCGATGGCCGGATCCCGGCCGGTGCCCGGGCCGCCAACAGCACCTTCCTCTCGCCCGAGCAGATCGACGACGTCTACCGCGAGCGCGCCGCGGCCCTCAACCCGATCGCCCGGGACCGCGGTCAGTCCCTCGCGCAGCTCCAACGCCGAGAACTTCCGCACCCGCCCGGCGCACCTGAAGGAGCCCTCGTGCCCGTATCCCCGGAAGTGTCAGTGGCGGGCTTCGAGGCCGATGGCGTCGCGGAGTTTCTGGGTGGCGTCGGCGAGGTCTGGGTCTGTGCGGGCGTGTGAGGTCATCAAGTCCGCGAGGGCCTCGGCGATCACGTTGAGCTTCTCCTGGGATGCTTCCTCGGCGCGGCGAGCGGCGTTCTCGAGCAGCACCAGCAGGAGCAGGGTGACGACGCTGGCCACCGTGTGAATCGCGACCTGCCAGGATTTCAGATCCACCCAGAGCGGCAGACTTGCCACCCAGAGGACGACGATGCCGACGCAGAGGAAGAAGAACGGCGCCTGGCTGACCCGGAGGTACGCCGCCTGCACGAACCGGTCGAACAGTGACCGCCGATCACCCCGCACGCGGGTCTCCGCCGCCTCACTTCGCTCCATCGTCGGAGCCTAGTGCCCTGCCTGCGATCCGTCAGGTCTTCATGCGCAGGCTGAGCCGGGCGGTCAGTACGACGAACGCGACCAGGGCGACGGTGGTCAGGCCGGCCGGGACGAAGAAGACATGGGGGAGGCCGATGATCGCCACGCCGATGCCGCCGATCGCGCCGCCGATGGCCGAGCCGAGTGGGATGGAGCTGAGGAAGATGCCGGACGCAGTGCCGACGCCTTCGGGGTAGAGCTGTTGTGCGATCGACACTCCGAGCGCACCGACGCACGCCCACAAGCCGGCCGTCAGCGCTTGTCCGAGGAACAGTCCGCCGACCGAGCTGCTGGTCGCGTAGGCGAGGTTCCCGGCCAGGCCCAGCGCGGCTCCCACTGTCATGATCCGCAGTGGTCCGTAACGGTCGGCCAGCCGGGCCACCGCCGGCAGCATCAGCAGCTCCAGCAGCGGCTGAATTCCGATCACCGCACCGCGCACCGCGTCGGAGGCATGCAGCTGTTCGGCCATGTAGATCGGCAGATAGCCGAACTTGATCGTGTCACCGGTCATCGCCAGGACGCAGATCGCGGTGAAGACCAGCAACGGCATCATGTGGTCGAGCCGTCGACGGCCCTCGGGGTGCGGGGAGATCGCCGGATCCTGGTAGCGCTCCACCCGTTGGCCACCGAGCGGGAGCATCTGCGCGAAGACGCAGGCTGCGGTCGCCACCAACAGTGCACGCAGCCCGAAGACACCGCCGAACCAGCTGCCCAGCACCGGTCCGAGGATCCAGCCGACCGTGAAGGCCATCCGGATGGTCGCGATGACCCGGTTCTCGGCCTTCGTCGGGTGTCGGCTCAGCTCATCCCGGCAGGCCGCGAACAGCTGTGCCATCGACCCCCCGGCCAGGCTCAGCGCCACGGTGCTGATGACGAACGGAAGCCACACCGTCTTCGCAGCCGCCATGGCGAGCCAACCGACACCCCCGATCACCGCGCACACCCGGAACCAGAGCAGTCGATCATGGCTCCGGTCCGACAGCCGGCCGACCAGGAAGCCCGCCACCGGGGCCGCCAGGTTGGTGACGTAGTACAACCCGGCCACGGGCAGGGGAGTACCCAGGTCACGCACCAGGAAGAGGGTCAGCTGAGGCGTCGCGGCCGACAACCCGATCCCCGCGATCAACAAGGCCAGGAACGCCGAGCGATAGAACTTCGACCGGACGACAACGCGCAGCGCAGATTCGGACCGGTCGAGCATCAGCCCCCACCTAGTTGTGCAAGAACGTTGCCGAAACCATATCCGGCCTGGCGGTGGGCAGCGTTCACCGCTGTGATTCTGATACGGCGGCGAGGGCAGCGGCTGATCAGCCTGCTGCCATCTGTGCCGTCTGCTGTGCGGCCCAGGTGGTGGCGGCGTCGGCGACCGGGATCGTCGGGTTCACCAACCAGGCGGCCTCGAGCCCGTAGCAGAAGGCGATGATCTCCATCGCCTTGAGCTGCGGATCGAGGTCGTCGCGCATCTCGCCGCGCTCTTGTGCGGACCGCAGGGTCGCGGTCACGCGCTCGATCGTCGTCCGGTAGCCCTCGACCAGGCGCGGATGGAGGTCGGTCTCGGGGCTGACGTTCTCCCCGAGCACGACGGTGTTCATGCCGAGCAGGCTGTAGACCTTGTCGTCGTGCTGGCTCGGCCAGCTCACCATGTGCCGGGCGATGATGTCGACGATCTTGATGCCGGGGTCGGGGCCGTCGCTCCACAGCCACTCCTCGGTGAAGGCGAGGTGGCGGTCCAGGACGGCGTTCAGCAGCGCCTCCTTGCTGCCGAAGTGATAGAGCAGACCGGTTTGTGACACGCCCGCCTCGGCCGCGATGTCGGCCAGGCTCGTGCCGCGCGCCCCGTTGCGGGCGATGAAGCGGACGGCGACGTCGACGATGCGCTCCCGCGTCTCGAGGCCCTTGGCCGAGGTCTTGGGCTTCTGGGTGGCGGGCACGGTCGATCTCCTCGCGGTGGCCGGGACGGATGTCGCCAAGCATAGACAACCGACTGAGTACTCGGTAGCTTTTGCAAACAGACTGAGTACTCAGTCTGGAATGACGAAAGGCGGATTCGATGCGCGACGTTGGCCATGACGAGGACTGGACGCCACGGCCGCACGAGCAGGTCCAGGCGTTCCTGGACAGCTCCGGCCCGTCGCCCGACCCGTGGAGCGCTGAGATCGCGATCGTGCGGGCGGACGCGCGCGAGAAGGTCCTGGCCGTGTCCGGCGAGCCCGCGCCGGTGGCGTCCGTCGAGTCGATCGACGTGGACGGCGTACCGGCTCGGCTCTACCGGCCTGCGGGTGCGGAGCGAGAGGTACTGGTCTGGGCGCACGGCGGCGGTTGGATGCACGGCGACCTCGACACCGCCGACTGTGTCGCCCGCGCGCTGGCGAACCGGGCTGCCTGTGCGGTCTTGTCGATCGGCTACCGGCTCGCGCCCGAGCATCCCTTCCCGGCCGGTTTCGACGACATATGGACCGCCATCGCCTGGGCACGGCGCAACTTCGGCCGCGTGGCAGTCGGTGGCGACAGCTCGGGCGGCAATCTCGCCGCGGCGGCGGCGCTCAAGGCACGCGACGAAGGTGTCGAGTTGACGGCCCAATTGCTCGTCTACCCGGTGCTCGACAGCACCGAGGACACCGACTACAAGGTCGCGTTCCGGCAGCGGTACGCGACCTTCGCGGGCCGGCCGGGCTTCGGCGCCAACAGCTACCGGCGGCTCGAGCACATCTGGGAGACGTATGTCCCCGACCCAGCGGCCCGCAAGGCGCCGTACGCGTCCCCGTTGCACGCTCAGTCGGTGTACGGCGTCGCGCCGGCGACGATCATCACCGCCGAACACGACTTCCTCCGCGGCGAGGCCGAGGAGTATGCCCAGCGCTTGAGGACAGCCGGCGTACCGGTCGAGGTGGCCGAGTACGCGGGCCAGATCCATGGCTTCTTCGAGATGTTCAGCGTCATGACCGACGCGCAGCGCGCCGTCAACGTGGCCGGCGACGCCGTACGTCGTGCTTTCCCATCCATCCAGCCTTCGAAGGAGTTCTCGTGCGATCGCTGACCCAGTACCGCGGAATCGTCCGGGTGGTCGCCGTAGCCGCGACCGCCAGCTTGCTCCTCGCCGCCTGCGCGCCCGGTGGGAGTTCCGAAGCCGGCCCGGCGTCGTCCGGGCCGGTGTCCACCGGCGTCGGCACCGAGCCCGTCACGCTGAAGCTGCTCGTCAACAGCGGCGTCGACGTGCCGTTCTACACCGCCCTCGGCGAGCTGTTCCACGCCAAGTACCCCACTGTCACGGTCAAGGTGGACAACCAGGACTACGCCACCCTGACCACGAACATCGCGCATATCCTTGCCGGGAGCAACGTTCCGGACCTCGTCCGCGTCTCGCAGCTCGGCAACCTGATCGGGGACCATCTGCTGACCAGTCTCGATCCGTATGCCAAGGCGTACGGATGGGACAAATGGCCGCAGTCGCAGTTCGACTCCACCCGGGTCGGGCCGGACGGCAAGCAGCGGGGGACAGGTTCGCTCTACGCTGCCGGCGCCGGCTTCGGCCTGACCGGGGTGTACTACAACAAGAAGCTCGCGCAGCAGATCGGCATGACCCAGCCCCCGGCGACCGTGGCCGAGTTCGAGCAGCTGCTCGCCAAGGCGAAGGGTGCCGGGCTGCAGCCGATCATGATCAACGGCAAGGACGGCGGCAGCGTCTACCCACTGCAGAACCTGGTGATGTCGTCGGCGGAGGCTGCGCAAGCCGTCCAGGACTGGAACTACGCCAAGCCCGGAGCGAGTATCGACAAGCCGGAGACGGTGAAGGCTGCCACCACGCTGCAGCGTTGGGGACAAGCGGGATACCTGCCGGCCGATGTGAACGACATCGACCAGACCCGCGCGCCGGTCGAGTTCCTCAAGGGCAACGGCGTGTTCTTCCCGAGCGGCAACTGGCAGGCGCCAGGTCTGGACAAGGGCGGGGCGGGTCAGTTCGGGTTCTTCCTGTTCCCGTCGGGTGAGGTCGGTGGACCGTCGTACGCGATGACCGCCGCCGCCAACCTGGGGATCCCGGCTAAGTCGGCCCATGCCGACGTCGCGGCCGCATTCCTGGACTTCGTACAGACGAACGACAAGGCCCGGCAGGACACAGTGAACCTCGGCGGCCTGGTGCCGGCAGGCCCATCGGATGCCTCGGCGCCGACCGCGCCGGAGGGATCGGCGGTTGCCGCCACCGTCAGCGCGTTCCAGGAATTGCTGAAGAGCAACGGGCTCGTCGGCTTCATGGCTGACGCGACGGCCTCGATCCACGTCAACAGCCTGATCCCGCAAACACAGCTGCTGCTGGCGGGCAAGACGACTCCCGAGGCGTACGCGGCCAAGGTGCAGGCCGACTACGAGCGCGACCTCGGGCAGTGACGGTGGCGAACCGACCCCGGAACGTACGGCGGCCCAGGCAGTGGAGCGCGCTGCTCTGGGTCGCGCCGGCGTTCGCGATGTACGCCGTGTTCGTGCTGTACCCGATGCTTCAGTCCGTTCAGTACTCGTTCTACGACTGGGACGGCATCGGCCCGTCGAGGCCGGCCGGGCTGGACAACTGGAAGGCGATCTTCACCCGGCCGGAGTTGCTGCACTCCGTGGAGCACGCATTCATCCTGATCGTCTTCTACACGGTCCTGCCGGTCGGGCTCGGGCTGATCGCGGCCTCACTCATCCGCGAACTCCGGCCAAGCGCGTTCAACACGACCGCCCGGGTGGTGCTGTTCATTCCGCAAGTGCTGCCGCTGGTCGCGGCCGGCATCGCCTGGACCTGGATGTATTCGTCGAACGGTCTGGTCAACCAGGTCCTGCGCGCGGTCGGCCTCGAACGCCACACCCGTGCCTGGCTCGGTGACTTCACGTTCGCCCTGCCTGCGGTCGGCGTGATCGGGGTCTGGGTCATGCTCGGCTTCTGCACGGTGCTGCTGCTGTCCGGCATCGGCAAGATCGATCCCGCGCTGTACGAGGCGGCCCGGCTGGACGGCGCCGGGCGGATCAGCGAGTTCGTCGCCGTGACACTGCCCGGGCTGCGGCGGGAACTCGTCGTCTGTACGACGTTCACGATGATCGCGGCGCTGGCCAGCTTCGACATCATCCAGATCTCGACCCAGGGCGGCCCCGGCTACCAGACGATGGTGCCCGGCGTGCAGATCTACCGGCTGACCTTCCTGCAGCAGCACGTCGGTCAGGCCTCGGCCCTCGCCGTGTTCCTGGCCGCACTCGTCCTCGTGCTCATCTGGCCGATCCAGCGTCTCGGGAGGGAGAGATGACGGCTCACCGCGTCACGCGCACCGGCATCCTGCTCGCGCTGATGCTGTTCGCGATCGTGCCCCTGCTGAGTATGTTCACCACGGCGCTCGCGGCGCCGGGCAGCTCGCCCCAGGGACTGACCTGGCCGAGCGACCCGCACTGGCACAACTTCGTGGACGCGTGGAACGCGGCGAACTTCCTCGCCCTGTTCCGCTCGAGCACGCTGATCGTGCTCGGCGTCGTCCCGGCCACGGTCGCCATGGCCACCGCCGCGGGCTACGCCCTCGCGCAGCTGAACGTGCCCTTCGGCAAGGCGATCTACGGTCTTCTGATCGTCGGGCTCACGCTGCCGTTCGAGGCGCTGATCACCCCGCTGTACTACGACATCCGGAGCATGGGCCTGCTTGGTACGAGGCTGGCGATCGTGCTGCCGCTGATCGGACTGCTGATGCCCTTCGGCGTCTTCTGGATGCGCGCGCACTTCCTCGGCGCCGAGCCGGCGCTCACCGAAGCCGCGAAGGTCGACGGCGCCACCACCTGGCAGACGTTCCGCCGTGTTCATCTCCCGCTGGCCACGTCCGCCTGGTCCGCGTTGGCTGTGCTCTTCTTCCTGGCCAGCTGGAACCAGTACCTGCTGCCGCTCGTCCTCGTCGACGACCCGACGAAGCGGACCGTGGCCGGCGGGCTGGGCGCCTTCCAGGGCCAGTACGGCACCGACATCGTGCTGCTGTGCGCCGGATCGCTGCTCATCATCCTGCCCTCGTTGGTGATCTTCCTGATCTTCCAGCGCAACTTCGTCAAAGCCCTGATGCAAGGAGCCGTGAAGTGACGTACGTCGCCGCCGCAGCGTCGTCGTCGCACCGGCGACCTCGCTGCTCGAGAAGATCGAGGTCCGTGCGCCCCGCCCAGGCGAACTCCTGATCCAGGTCGTCGCGAACGGCCTGTGTGCCAGTGAGCTACCGGCCTGGTCGCACGGTCCGACCGACGGTGCTCCGATGACTCTCGGGCACGAACCGGTCGGCCGGGTCGTCGAGGTCGGCGGCGGTGTCGAGACGATCGCGATCGGCGACGTCGTCACCGGCCGGCTGACGGATTCGTTCGCCGAGCTGATCGTCGTACCGGCCGAGGACGCTGTCGTCGTCCCGGCCGGACTCAGCGTCGAGGCGGGCATCGGTGAGCCGCTCGGTTGCGTCGTCGAGGCGTTGCGGCGCGCCCGGCTGGACACCGGCGATCGCGTTGCCGTGGTCGGGGCCGGCTTCATGGGCCTGTGCCTGATCCAGTTGCTCGCCACCAGCGCAATTGGCGAGCTCGTCGCGATCGACGTACGAGAGGACGCGAAGCGGGCCGCAGTGGGGTACGGCGCCTCAGCCGCGCTCGACCCTGATGATGTGGCCCAGTTGGCCGACGCGTTCGACGTGGTGTTCGAGGTGAGCGGGACGCAGGGCGGCCTCGACCTGGCCACCAGGCTCACGCGATCGGGCGGCACGCTCGACATCGTCGGCTACCACCAGGGCGTGCGTACGGTCGACATGCAGGCCTGGAACTGGAAGGCCCTCGACGTTGTCAACGGCCACGTTCGGGACCAGCGGCGGCTCACCGACAGCATCCGCCGTGGCCTCGATGTCGCCGCCGGCGGCCGCATCGACTACGCGTCGCTGTTCACGCACCGCTATGCACTGAGCGACCTCGACCGGGCGTACGCCGACCTCCGCGCCAAGCCGGACGGCTTCGTGAAGGCGCTGATCGTCCTGACCGAGGAGTGAAGACAGGCACTGGCAATGCCTGTTCCGTGGCGCCGGACGCCTCTACGGTCGATGACGTGGACAACCGCAAGGACGTACAGGACTTCCTCGTCAGCCGTCGCGCCCGGATCACGCCGGAGCAGGCGGGCCTGCCGACGTACGACGACAAGCGGCGCGTGCCCGGGCTGCGCCGCGAGGAGGTCGCCTCCCTCGCAGGCGTCAGCTTCGACTACTACGCCCGGCTCGAACGCGGCAACCTCGCTGGGGTGTCCGAGCCGGTGCTCGAGGCGCTCGCCGCTGCGCTCCGGCTGGACGACGCCGAGCGCCAGCACCTGTTCGACCTGGCCCACGCGGCGTCGACGCCGGTCCGGGCCGCCAGGTCGAAAAAGGCACCGGCCAGAGTGCGGCCCAGCATCCTCGCGATCATTACGGGCATGACCGGTACGCCGGCGTACGTCCGGAACGCCCGCATGGACATCGTCGCCGCGAACGACCTCTGCGTGGCACTGTACGACGGCGTTCTCGACACGCTGCCCGTGAACGTGGCGCGGTTCGTGTTCCTCGATCCGCGGTCGGCGGGGTTCTTCGCCGACTGGAACACCGTCGCCGACGATCTGGTCGCGGCTCTGCGTCGCGAAGCGGGGCGCAACCCCGAGGACAAGGCTTTGAGCGACCTGATCGGCGAGTTGACCACTCGCAGCGATCCGTTCGCCAGCCGGTGGGCCCGGCACAACGTCCGTATTCACAGCACCGCCCGCAAGCGCCTGCGTAACCCCGTCGTCGGCGAGATCGAGCTGACCGGTGACGCGCTCGAGCTCACCGGCGACGACCTGATCGTCGTCGCGTACTCGGCCGAGGCGGGCAGCCACGCCGAGGACCAGCTCAAGCTCCTGGCCACTTGGTCCGCCACCGAGCGGCAGCAGACGGATCGGGCTCCACAGTCCTGAACCAGGTACTGCCAATGCGTGGTTCGGCAGTCACTCCCGCGCCGGAGTGAGCCTGACTAGCGTGGCCGGCATGAACGTTCCTCTGCTCAAGCTCAACAACGGCGTGGAGATGCCGGCCATCGGCTTCGGTGTCTTCCAGACGCCGCCGGACGAGACCATCGCCGCCGTCGAGACAGCGCTGGCCGCCGGCTACCGGCACGTCGACACGGCCGCGGCGTACCTCAACGAGCGCGAGGTCGGCGAGGCGATCCGTCGCTCCGGCCTCGACCGCTCCGAGGTCTTCGTCGAGACGAAGGTCTGGATCACCGACTACGGCTACGACGAGACGTTGCACGCCTTCGACAAGAGTGCCGGCAAGCTCGGGATCGAGCAGATCGACCTGCTGATCCTGCACCAGGCGTTTCCTGGTGAGTTCGAGTTGACGATCGGCGCCTACAAGGCGCTGGAGACGCTGCTGGCCGACGGCAAGGTCCGCGCGATCGGGGTCAGCAACTTCATGGCCGACCACCTGGCCCGGTTGTTCGAGGCAACCTCCGTGGTGCCGGCCGTCAACCAGCTCGAGGTGCACCCGTACTTCCGCCAGTCCGAGGTGCTGGCGGTCGACGCCGAGCACGGGATCCTGTCCCAGGCGTGGTCACCCATCGGTGGGATCACGTTCTACCGCGACGGTTCTCACGGCAGCACCCTGGAGGACGCCACGATCAAGGAGATCGCGGCGGCACACGCCAAGACGCCGGCGCAGGTGATGCTGCGCTGGCACCTGCAGCAGGGTCGTCAGGCGATCCCGAAGTCGGTCACCCCCGCGCGGATCGCGGAGAATCTCGACGTCTTCGACTTCGAGCTCACGGCCGAGCAGCTGACCGCGATCGACGCGCTCGACACCGGCGTACGCGGCGGGCCGCAGCCGGAGCAGATCACCCGCGAGAACTTCAGCCGAATCGTGATCCCCGAGGCCTGAGTCAGCTCAGGCCGGCCGCAGCGGCGATCAGCTCGATCTGCTGGAGGTCGGGGTTGGCCGGGAACAGGATCAACTCGTCGCAGCCCGCGGCGGTGAAGCCGGCGACGGTGTCGGCGACCGCCTGCTGGGTGATGAGGGCGCTGGCCACGACCCGGTCGACGTACGCACCGGCGAAGCTGTAGTAGTCGCCGAGATAGCTCCGCGCGTGTTGCTCGGCTTCGTCGCCGAGGCTCACGTATCCGATGGCGACCAGGCGCGGCTCACCTTCACGTCCTGCCTGGCGCCACGCATCTTTGGCCTTGTCAGCTGCCGCGGTGAAGGCGTCCGGCCCGCCGGCGCCGAGGATCCAGCCGGCGCCGTACTCGGTCATCCGGCGGAAGGCGGCGGGAGACCCACCACCGATGAGCAGCGGGGGACCGCCTGGTCGCATCGGGGCCGGCCCGATCGCACCGGCGTACCCCCGCGGCTCACCGGCCCACACCGCCCTCATCTCGGCGAGTTGTGCGTCGAACACCTTTCCGCGCTTCTCGTACGGCGATGCCGTCGCCTCGAAGTCGTCCGGGCGCGATCCGACCGCGATGCCGACCGTCAGCCGGCCCTCGGAGAGGCGATCCACGGTGGCCAACTGCTTGGCCAGCAACGCACCGTTGCCGCGGTACGGGCCGATCATGATGGCTGTCGTCAAGCCGATCCGCCCGGTCACCGCCGCCGCGGCGGCAAGCGTCGAGATCGGCTCCAGATTCCCATACACAACCCGGTCGAGCGTCCCGAGGGTCGAGAACCCGGCCTCCTCGGCCGCCCGCGCCCAATCCAGGACCAGCCGCCCGCGAATACCCGGAATCGTGGACGGCAGACCGATACCAACATCCATCAGAGCTCTCCCTGGTTCACAGTGTTCGAGGCCTTAACCAGACTGCACGATCGTCTTGACTCTGTCTCGGGTCGCGAGGAGGGTCGAAGGCGGGGGTGGGGATTTCCGATGAAGATCCGACGTATTCGCAAGGTCCTGGCCGTCCTCTGTGCCGGCGTGCTCGCTTCGACGACGTTCGTGTCGGCGGCGCAGTCCGACACCGCGACCTCGCTGTACCACATCGACTTCGCGCCTTGTCCGGGATCGGCGGTGGTCCAGTGCGGCACGGTGCGCGTGCCCGCGGATTGGGCAAATCCGAAGGGTCCGAAGATCACTGTGGCTCTGGCTCGCCGTCCCGCGGACGACCCCGCTCACCGGATCGGCACGCTGTTCTACAACCCCGGTGGACCGGGCGACGGCGCCGTCGACAACGTCATCGCCGCCGATACCTTCTTCTCCGCCACGCTGCGAGCGCGCTTCGACATCGTCGGCCTCGATCCGAGGGGCGTCGGTGGAAGCACCCCGATCAGGTGCGGCGTGCCGGCGCTGACCCCCGACTACACGTTCTTCCCGCGTACGCAGCAACAGTTCGACGCGATGGTCGCGCACAATCGCGCGGTCGCGAGGAGTTGCCTGCAGCAGACCGGCCCGCTGTTCCTGCATGCGGACACTGTGAGCGTTGCCCGCGACCACGAGGCCGTGCGCATCGCCCTCGGCGTCTCGAAGGTGAGCTGGCTCGGGCTGTCGTACGGCGTGCAGGTCGGTGCGCAGTATGCCCAGCTCTACCCGAACCGCACGCGGGCGATGGTCCTGGACGCTGTCCTCGACCACAGCCTCCCGGAGGTGCAACTGACCGCTGATGCGATCAAGACCGTGGAGGAGGCATTCGAACGGTTCGCCGACTGGTGTGACACCGCCCCCGACTGCGTCTTGCGGGGACAGGATGTCCGTGCGGTCTATGACAACCTCGTCCAGAGCGCCGACCAGAATCCGATTCCGGTCGAAGGAGCCCTGCGTCCCGTCAGCGGCGACGACATCCGGATGAACACCCCGAACTGGCTCGCCGCGAAGACACCCAACGTCCTTGCGGGCGACCTGTCCTGGCCGGTCTTCTCGGAGGTTCTCCGGCGAGCAGTCGCCGGGGACGCCCAGTTCTTCGCCTTCCCACCGCCTGGCGGTCCGACCGACTTCCTGTTCGCGCGGATCGCGAATCACTGCGGTGACTACGTGGCCGACATCCACACCTTCGCCGAGATGCAGCAACGCATCGAGATGGGTCGGCAGCTCGCGCCGCACCTGCAAGGTGGCTCGGAGTTCTGGCAGGGCGGCCTCTGCATCGGCTACCCGTTCAAGGTCGCCAACCCACAGCGCAGCCTGAACGTGAAAGGCGTGCCCACCCTCATCGTTCACGCAACCCACGACCCGTCCGTCTCCTACCAGTGGGCCTTCGGCCTGGCCGCCCAGATCCATGGCAGCAGCGTCCTCTCCCGCCTCGGCGACGGGCACACCTCCTACTACACCTCAGCTTGCGCCCGCGACGCGACCGACCAGTTCCTCCTCACCAGGCGGTCCGCCGCAGCCCCCGTCTGCACCACGTAGAACCGCGCCTCTACTCGGTCATCACCAGCTTTGAGCGGGCCCAGGCCCGGTGAAGGCCAAGGGCGGCGAAGAGGCCGGTGGTGTACGGCTTGGCGATGGTGTCGCCGAGGATGATGCCGGGGGCGGTGGTGTCGATGCCGGCCGCGGTGAGGACCTTGGCGCCGTCGCCCCAGGCGCCGATGACCTTGCAGTGCCGGAAGAGTTCGCCGAGCAGGACCGTCAGCTTGATGTCGCTCAGTGCAGGGTTGCCTGCGGCAACTACTACGGCGTCGTACTCGATCGAGCGGGTGGTGAGGAAGGTGCGATCGACGGTCTGGGTCGAGCGGCCGCGTTTGATCGTGCCACCGGACGGTGCGAGCAGGCGGAGTACGGCGCCCTGGGCCTCGACGGCTCGGCGGAGTTTGGTGATGCCGGCGAGGTCGGCTCCGTCGGTCGCGACCACGCCGATCACGCGGCCGGCGATCGGTCCGGAGGTGGTGACGATCTGGGACAGCGCGGGGGAGGGGACCGGATCTGTGGCCGGAGTGCCCTTCGGTGCGGGCAGGCCGAGGCCGGCGGCGACCGCCGTACACAGGCCGGCGTCGACGTTCGCGAGTACGCCGAGCATCCGCTCGCGGATCGATTGCTCGTAGCACTTGCTCAGCTCGAAGGTGAAGGCCTCGATGATGTGCGCGCGTTCGATCGCGGTCATGCTCGCCCAGAACAGCGTGGCCTGGGAGAAGTGGTCGGAGAACGACGCGGGATTCGCCCGCACCTTGGGCCCGCTGACCTCACGCGGAACGTGGACGAAGGCGCCCTCATCCACCTCGGCCGCGACCGGCTCACCCTCCTGCCCGAGGCTGTTGGGCAGGTACGGCGCAACGCCGCGATGGACCGCGGTC